>DARE01000011.1:1246-57933 GCA_002503205.1 Thermoplasmatales archaeon UBA447
GGTGATACCCTGTATTCTGCTGCTAATTGTTAGTTCGAGATGGGAGCCTGATAACACTCTTTCCTGAAGTCCATTCACAGCAAATCCATAAAATCTTGAACCGTGAGACCCACGTCATTGAGGATAGATTTCAACGTGCCCCTGTCAAGTTCCGAATGGTTGGGCACCGAAACTCTGTGGCCCTGACTGTTCCGCAAAATCATGTGGCTTCCGATCTGATGATCTAATTCATAGCCAATCCTGGAAAGAGCCTTGACAACCTTATTTCCTGATACCACAGGAAGCTTAGGCATCGATTACCACAGCATTGACATCTTCAGGTATGGGATCGTTATGCTTCCTTAAGGATGCAATATAAGCTTCAATGGCTTCTTTTGCATTCTTCAATGCTTCCTCCCTGGTCTTTCCCTGGGTATGGCATCCTTTGAGTGCGGGAACGTGGGCAACAATATACCCATCCTCTCCTTCCTCAAGTATGACTGTGTATCTCATTTATGGATGTATCTATCAACTAAAGATAAGCGTTTTGCCTGTCAATGCGGCACTGATAATGGAAGTTTGATAACTACCTTGTCTCCCCTGGGATATATCTGCACAAGCTCCCATCCCTTGTTTAGATAGGCTTCCAGGTCCCCTTCAGGTATTGTTTTGTGTTTGTTGCCATTGTTA
Source organism: Thermoplasmatales archaeon UBA447 (assembly GCA_002503205.1). GTDB lineage: Archaea > Thermoplasmatota > Thermoplasmata > Thermoplasmatales > Thermoplasmataceae > UBA447. Next base: position 1,916 of record DARE01000011.1, read on the forward strand.
AGGATCTCCGCCTTCTTATCCCTAATAACTCTTTCAACCTTTCCTGAAGCTCGTTTATCTCGAGGCCCATGAGTTCCTCTTTCTCCCTGTCCGAGAGCTTCATGCCGTATGCAGTCTCAAGGATCATTATTGCAGTCTCCCTCATTGTATTGGAGGTTATCTTGGCAACATCCTCTTCTTTAATGCCATGTTCCTCAGTCTCAAGAAACCTTACGGCTTTAGCGTACTGGCTACGCATGTCCTCAATAACGTCTTCAGGGAGAATACCATGGTTCAGGGTGTATTCATGCTCCATATCGCCAGTATGCCCCATCCAGAATACCCTATAATCCCTCTTCAGTCCTGTCTTGCTCTCAGCTTGAAGGAGCTGGGTGTCGAAATACTTCCTTAGGACATAGGGCCTTTGAATTAAGCCCGATCTCCTTATGGTATTTCTTATAAGATCCCCTATGTTTGTAGTTGTTATGAATGGTGCAGTTTCCCTTATGGCCTTCTTTGACGGTGTTATAATTGGTGAAACCGCCGTTATTTGCTCTCCGTCCTTTATGCGTTCCTCAAGATACAGCTTCAGATACCTTGATCCTTCCTCGCCGATAAATGAGAAATATTCATTATCCTTCTTGGACAGTTCAGACCGCACTACCAATCTAACAGGCATCTTTGTAAATGATACGGTTCCCTCTTTAATTTCCATATCAGGAATGTCAGATACCCTTAGACCGTCAGATCCGGTATAATTTCCAAGAACCTGGGGCCTTACACCTGAAAAGGCCATTATGGCGCATGCTAATCTTTCCCTTGAATCACCGGCAAGGAATATATTCTTAAGCTCATCCTGGGTAGGTACTCTCTCGTTCTTCAGAGATGGCCTTGTGTTAGTCCCCTTGATCTTTACTTTCCTTGTAACAGAAATACCATTGAAAGCATACCATGACCTGACGGGTTTAAGGAGCGCTTGAATGTAGGAGCCGGATTTTTCCTTCCCATCATGGTTTCTGAATGCGCTTACAAAATCCACAAGGAGATCATTTCTCTCCTTGTCGCTGAGGTCAAGAAGATCCCCTGGCGATTTCTTTAAAAATTCACAGAAAAGGCCAAGTCTCCTAATGCTCGTGTCGGCCGTTATTTGAGAGCCTTCCCTTATGTTGTTATACCATCGCCTTATATCCGGGTCCTTCAGGAGGTCGAAGTGTCTATGCTTTCCTGACATACTTGGACAACCATAATTTGTTAATAAAATTTTGTAACCTATACCCAATAAGCAATAAATCCCAGCAGGCCCGTTTTAAGCCAGAAAAGCAAATCAAATATTGCAGGGCAACACTGCTAATCCTCAAATGAACTCAAATCGGCAAGAATGCCTCAACGAAGAAACATACCTTACTGCTTCACCGCATATTACTTTGATTCAGACGTTCAACCTGCATACACAAGATTCGTTTCTTTTCTAATTGAGCTATGCCTATTTTGGCCACCAGATCATGGGAAAAATGAAAAATGTCTTTTGGAAAAGACAGATTAAAACGCAATAGAGTGGTGAAGTATTGAGATCCTATTCTCTGTTGAACTGCGGCTTCCTTTTCTCGAGAAATGCATTGACGCCCTCTCTTCTGCTGGGGAGCCCGAATGCTCTTCCGAAGAACTCCTTTTCAAGCTCAAATGCTTCGGAATCATGGTGCCTCAGAAGGCGCTTCGAAAATTTCAGTGAACTGTGAGGTTTGGATGCCAGCTCAGAAGCAAAGGTTAATGCCCTTTCCAGGTAATTTTCGCTCACTTCATTAATAATGCCATAGCCTACGGCCTCCTTTGCAGTTATCGTGGAACCCGTACAGATCATCTGAAGTGCCCGTGTTTCGCCTGCAATTCTGAGTAGCCTTTGGGTCCCTCCAAATCCCGGTATAATTCCAAGGTTTATCTCAGGAAGACCTATTTTGGAATCTGGATGGGCAATTCTGAAATCACAGGCCAGCGCAAGCTCAAAGCCCCCACCCAGGGCAAAACCATGAATCGCGGCAATTACAGGAAGCGGATGCTCTTCAATCGAGTCCATAACCCTGTGGCCCTTCGTGGCAAATTCATAAGCCATTTCCGGAGTAAGGTCCACGAACCCATGAATGTCGGCACCGGCCGAGAAAGCCTTGTTCCTGCCAGATATGACCAGTACTTTCTCTTCAGAAGATCTTACAACATCGCCAATCTCTCCAATCACTTCCATATTCAGAGGGTTAAGCGGGCTTTCCATTGATATCTCAATGTGCCTGACATCATCCCTGTCAGATACTTTGAGGAACCTGTAATCCATCACTCATCACCGTAGTGGTAAAACCCAACGCCAGTTTTGCGCCCAAGCATTCCGGAGTTTACCATGTTTCTTAGTATTATCGGAGGCTTAAACCTTTCCTCACCGAATTCACTGTACAGAACCTCCATTATGTCCATGACCACATCCAGGCCGATGAAATCGGAGAGTTCAAGTGGGCCCATGGGATGGTTTAAGCCAAGTTTCGCTGTTCTGTCGATATCCTGGGCATTTGCTACTCCCTCCTGAAGGCATAGCATTGCCTCCTTCAGAATGGGCATGAGAATCCTGTTGGAAATAAAGCCGGGAAAATCCTTGGATGTCACAGGTTCCTTCCCAAGGCCTCTTGCAATTGACACAACCGATTCAACAGTCGCAGGATCTGTCCTCTCTGCCTTTATGATCTCAACCAGTTTCATAACAGGGACCGGATTGAAGAAGTGCATGCCTATGAATCTTCCAGGTGCTTTGACCGCTGTTGAAAGAATGTTGATAGATATGGAAGATGTATTGCTAGCAATAATAGAAGTTTTTGGGGCGAACCTGTCAATGGATCTGAAAAGTTCCATTTTAGCGCTCAATTTCTCAAATATGGCCTCGACATAGAGATCATTCTGGCCGATTTCATCTACCTGTTTGACAGGCCTTATTCTGGACAGTATTTCTCCAGGATTCTCTGCAATGATGCTCTTCTTCTTGAGCCTATCCAGGGAATTCTCTATGTTTTTCATAGCTACCGGGAGAGCGTCTGCTTTCATATCTGTCAGAACCACTTCATGGCCTGATTGGGCAAATACCTGGGCAATACCACGCCCCATGGTTCCTGCACCGATGACTGCAACTTTCACTGTATCATCTCCAGAGCAACAGACTGCCCACCGCCTCCTCCATGGCAGATCGTAGCCAGTCCTTTCGAGAGATGCCGTTCCCTTAAAGCATTCAGAAGGGTGACGACAATCCTTGAACCGCTATTTCCAAGTGGATGTCCAAGCGCTATTGCACCTCCATTTACATTGAACTTCGAAGGATCAATATCCAGCTCATTCCTGACTATCAGTGAGGCAACAGAGAAGGCCTCATTGTGTTCGATAAGATCAAAATCATCTGGCTTCATGGACAGTCTCTTCATCAGATCTCTTGCGGATGGAACCGGGGCTTCCACGAAGTCTTCTGGTGCCATTGAAGCCCTTGTAAATCCCTTTATAACAGCAGCAGGTTTCAGGCCGTTCCTTTCGATCGCACTTTTAGATGCAATAAGCAGTGCAGATGCGCCATCCGAGAGCTGTGATGAATTCCCAGCGGTAAGGATGCCGTCGGGGGAAAATGCAGGAGGGATTTTTGAAAGCTCCTCCAGAGTTGTCTTTCTTATCCCCTCGTCCATGCTTAGCTCACCCATCCGTACGGTCTCCTTCTGTGTCTCGTTTCTCTCCCATGCCCTGCGGGCCTTTTCATGGCTTTCGTATGAAAATCTATCCGCTTCTGACCTGTCAATTCCATACTTTTTGCCACTTTTCTCCGCGTACTTTCCCATATGAGTGCCTGTAAAAGCATCAAGAAGGCCATCCCTGAGCATTGAATCCTGGAACTCAAGGTTCTTTCCAAGCAGCTGCTTCACTCCCCATCTGACAGAAGGTTCTAGAAGCAGTGGTGAGCGGCTCATGCTCTCCATTCCTCCAGCTATTATAAGATCAGCATCTCCCATGGCTATCTTCCTGTAGGCGTTCTCCATTGCAAGCATGCCTGATGCACAGACCAGATTGACTGTGTATTTCAGAACTGTGTCAGGAAGCCCTGCATTTCTTGCTGCCTGCCCTGCGGGGTTCTGACCATTGGATGCCTGGATAACATTTCCCATTATAATTTCGTTTATTCGATCTGCCTGCAGGTCATTTCGCTTCAGAATCTCAGAAATGACCTTTCCTCCGAGTTCAGTTGCAGGGAGATCCTTAAGGGACTTCCCAAATTTTCCTATTGGTGTCCTTAAAAAATCCACAACATATACTTCTTCCATGATAAGGGACGTATATCATGAAGAATATTAGAATTGCTGCAGTTTACTCTGCAGTTGCTGTGCCCTGTTCTATTTCCTTTTTAAGCCTTGACTGCTTTTTAAGCACATATCTGGTAACATAGCCTGTTATCAGGTTCATTGTTCTCTTTGAAACCCCTTCCATAGAACCCTTAAGAAGATCACGGTTCTTATTGAAATCGACTGTGAAAAGACCCTGGTTTGTCTCCACCAGATCCTGTGCAATTCTCTTGATATTTGTCTGCCTTATGCTTCCCATATGCCAGACCACATCACTTGGTTATTTAAAACACTTTATGATGATGTCAGAGACCATCAGGTGGTACGACCATTACAGGAATTTTGCTAAGTTTTATGAGCTCTGAACTTACTGAGCCGAGAAGTACCTTGCTGAGGCCCGTCAGCTTTCTTGTTCCGGTTATTATGAGGTCAACGTTCCTGTCTTCCGCTGCTTTGACCATAACTCTTGCAACCTGTTCACCAGGAGAGTCAAGTCTCACATATGTGGCCTGTATTGAAATGGATTCAACCATGGATCTTGCAGATTCCATAACCTCATCATTTCCGGACTCCCCCTGCTGATACATGGATGCCGGGACGTATGCATCAAAACTTGGACCTGTACCAACGGCAATTGGAGAGACGTAACAGATAATGTACTCAGTGAAAACATCCTTGAATTTCAATGAGAAATGGAGTGCCTTTCTTGCAACGTCCGAATTGTCGAATGCTACTAAAACTTTCACTGACTAATATTAACTTACCATGACTTAAATGTTTTCCAACCAGGTATCTCTGAATTTCATCCTCTGAGCCATGAATGTTTTTTTTCTCCTTCCTCCATGAATTTCTCAAGGAGCTCTTTCTGTGCAGAACTCACATGCTTTGGAACCGTGAGTTTCATCTCAAGAAGGATATCTCCACGCCCTCTGGAATTGAGATGGGGGAAACCTGAGCCCTTTACCTTGACTATCTCATTTGGCTGAACCCCTGACGGGATCTTGACGGTCAGTTTTTCTCTGAAAACTGATACATCCTTCTCAGCGCCAAGAACTGCCTCTGGAAACGAGATTTCCAGCGGAATGAGAAGATCATCTCTGATTCTCCTGATATTCTGTTCTGGCTGCACATTTATTGCCACATAGAGGTCTCCTACCACTCCATGATCCGCCTGGCCTTTGCCCTTGACTCTAAGTCTGAGTTTGTCTTCTGCCCCCTTTGGTATCTCTATTTCAATGTTTTCCGTAATGCTGGTTGTTCCCTTCCCTGAGCACACCTGGCACGGCTGCTCCGGGATGGATCCGGAGCCCTGGCAGTTTCTGCATACAGTGACCATTACCTGCCTGAAGAAACCCTGCCCCTGGACAATCCTCTGCTGCCCGGTTCCGTTACATGCAGGGCATGTGGAAGTCCTGAATGTCTTGGACCCTGTACCCTTGCAGGTTTCACACGGAGCCATCCTTTTGTATCTGATTGACTTCCGTGTGCCATAATAGACATCCTCCAGAGTTACCCGAATATTGGTGAGAAGATCAAGATTCTGCCTTGATCTGGTTGACTGACCAAAAAATGACCCTTCTGCGCCACCGAAGCCAAAATTCCCGCCAAAAATTCTGTTGAAGATATCACCAAGATCACTGAAATCGGACGCATGGGAGAAGTCCTGCCAGGTAAAGTCAGAGCCTCCCGATCCAAATTCTACGCTTCCTGTCTGGTCGTAGACTCGCCTTTTATTCTCATCAGAAAGCACCTCATAGGCCTCGCTTATCTCTTTGAACTTGGCCTCAGCCTGAACCTTGTCCCCCTCTGCTGAGTCTGGATGATACTTCTTGGCCAGAGTGCGAAACGCTTTCTTTATTTCATCCTGGGATGCAGACTTGCTCACACCCAGTATGCTATAGTAATCCTTTGCCATTTAAAATACCCTGGACCGGATGTTTACTGTTCCTTATAGGATGTGTCGTAAACCTTCTGGTCCTGGCCAGCTGAAGCCTGCCCTTCTGACTGTGCACCCTCTGCCCCGGAACTCTGCTGGGACTGCTCCTGTTCAGGACCTGGTGGTGGAGTTGAAGACTGGTACATCTTTGCGCCAACTTCCTGAATCTTCTTGGAAAGGCTTTCGCTTAAGGTGTCTACTTTCGAAACGTCCTTTGCAGTCATTGCGTCCCTCAACTGCTTGACCTCATCCAGGATATCCTTGCGCGTTTTTTCATCAATTTTGTCTTTGGCATCGTTAACTGTTTTTTCCACGGTATAGGCGAGAGTTTCAGCAGTGTTAAGTTTCTCAATCTCCTCCTTTTTCTTTTTGTCCTGCTCTGCAAATTCCTCTGCCTGTTTCTTCATCTTTTCCACTTCTTCCTTTGAAAGCTTGTTCGTGGCAGTAATAGAAATGCTCTGGCTCTTTCCTGAGCCCTTATCCTGTGCTGAAACATTCAGAATGCCATTTGCATCAATATCAAATGTAACTTCGATTTGAGGAATTCCTCTGGGGGCAGGAGGTATGCCAACAAGGTTAAACATTCCCAGTGAGACATTATCTGAAGCCAGTGTCCTTTCGCCCTGCACTATGTGGATGGTGACAGCAGTCTGCATATCTGCCGCAGTTGTGAAAACCTGGGATTTTTTGGTTGGTATTGTTGTATTGGCAGGAATAAGGGGTGTCATTACTCCACCAAGAGTCTCTATTCCCAGAGTCAAAGGTGTGACATCCAGGAGCACTATGTCTTTTATTTCTCCGGCAAGGACTGCGCCCTGTATTGCTGCCCCCATTGCAACGCACTCCATGGGGTCGACTCCACCTTCAACCTTCTTTCCGAAGTAATCCTCCACATACTTTCTGACCAGAGGTATCCTTGTTGGGCCTCCGACCATTATAATTCTTGAAACATCGGACTTAGAAAGCTTTCCTGATTGTAGGGCATTGTCCAGAGGCCCTCTGCATCTATTGACTACAGATGAGATCAGCTCCTCGAATTTTGCTCTTGTAAGATTGAACTGCAGATGCTTTGGACCATCCTGTGTTGCTGTTATGTATGGAAGATTAATTTCACTGCTCATTGAGGTCGAAAGCTCGATCTTTGCCTTTTCTGCAGCATCCTTCAGCCGAATGAAGGCGTTCTTGTCTTTGGAGAGATCAATTCCCTCCTTCTTCTTGAAATCGTCAACGAGGAAATTGATGATGGCATCATCCATATCCGTTCCGCCAAGATGGGTATCACCGGATGTTGAAACGACCTCAAACACACCATCACCAAAGTCCATTATTGTAACATCAAGTGTACCACCGCCCAGGTCAAACACAAGAATTTTCTGTGACTCCTTCTGTTTATCTATTCCGTAGGCAAGTGATGCTGCTGTTGGCTCATTTATAATTCTCTTAACCTCAAGGCCGGCTATGAGCCCAGCATCCTTTGTTGCCTGTCTCTGATTATCGTTAAAATATGCCGGTACTGTTATAACGGCTTCTTTAACTTCCTCCCCTAAGAAAGCCTCTGCATCCCTCTTAATCTTCTGAAGTATGAATGCCGATATCTGCTGAGGAGTGAACTCCTTGTCCCTTACCTTGAACTTGAAATCTGTTCCCATCTTCCTCTTTGCGGCATATATTGTACCTTCAGGATTGAGCAATGCCTGCCTCCTGGCTGGTTCCCCGACAAGCATTTCCCCATCTTTTGTGAATGCCACATAACTTGGAAAGGCTTTCCCCCCAAGTGAGACCCCTTCGGCACTGGGAATGATTGTTGGCTTACCACTGATGACTACTGCAGCTGCTGAATTACTGGTTCCAAGATCTATTCCTATTATTTTCGACATATTTAATCACCTTTTTTTCCTACTACCACTTTTGAAGTCCTCAGGACCTCATCATTGAGCTTGTATCCCTTCTGATATTCTTCCTGAATTATACCATCCTCTTTAGCATTTACTACTGCCACTGCCTCATGTAGAAACGGATCGAATTTTTCCCCTTTAGCGGGTATTTCCTTGAGGCCGTATTTCTCTAGCGCCTTCAAGAGTGATGTTCTAAGTGCCCTTAGATTGTCTGCTTCCTTGGATGACCCTATAGCTGAATCCAGTGCATCTACCACTGGAAGAATATTTCTGATTACATCATGTGAGGCATTCAGGGTAATACGGGAAATCTCTTTTTCCTTGGCTCTGGAGTAGTTCTCCATTTCAGCCCTCTGCCTGAGAGTGAGATTTTCGTAGTCCTTGATCTTTGCATTTAGGGACTCGATTATTTCCTTGAATTGAGAAGTGTCTGTTTTCCTCATTTCCCCGCCATATTTTTTTGAAAGTTCTATTTCATACTTTAAGGGTGAACTTAACCTCTGGCTTACTGTTGTTCGGGAATACATTCTGTAAGTAAATTTGTTCTTCTATATAAACACATAGCTTCAGGCACTGTCTTTCTCCAATACCATTATGTGTCTGGTGAGCGACCTATGCACTCTAAAGCTGACGGTTTTCAAGGTTGACAGACTTGCCGGAATTGTCAGGAGAGATGGATCATTGATCATCAAGACCAGCCTTCCTTTCTCCTTTAGAAATCCGGATATTCTGGAAAGTGCCTTCGTATAGAACATTTTAAAGTCCCTGTCGGAAACAAGTGAATTGCGGCCGTAAGGAAAATCCGTAACAACTGCGTCAACCTCTTTTCCTGGGTCAAAGGATAGGATATCTGACGTAGATATGCTGAAATCCCTGATCCCGTAATATTTCAGGTTAAGTTTTGTCCCGGATGCCATAGCAATTGAAAAGTCATTACCCATAATCTTTCTTCCCATTATAGCTGCCTCAATAAGTATGCCTCCTGTTCCACAGAATGGGTCAAGAACAAGCTCACCCTCTTTCGTGGCGGATAAGTTAATCATCAACCTTGCTGTTTTTGGGGATAGGGAGATAGGGGAAAAGAATGGCCTCATAGGTGCCCTTCTCTCAAGGCTGCTAATATGGGTGTTATTCCATTTTTCAATGCAAATATACCATCTGTCAGCATGATATGCCCTAACAATAAAATCAGGAGAACTGAAGTCGATCCTCCCTTTTCCATTTAACAGTTCCCCAATTACTTTCTCAGAAGATGAATCGTGGCATTTTCTGTAATCCTTTACCCTTACATAGAATTTACCGGTAGGCAATACAGCAGTACCAGCGTCACTTATATTGTCCCCTGACCATAGAATCGAGGATAACCTCCTGATTGAACTTGAGCTTGTTAGGTGACTGAACTCACCAGTGCCTGTAAAGAAATTGTCGTTGATCGTAATAATTGAGAAGTCTCTGTTCACAGAGGCTAAGGTCTCAATCTCATATCTGTATGCAGAGGGAAAATCACCATATATCTCTGCGAAAAAATTCCAAAATAACCACTTTATCCTATTCTGCTTTAGATTTTTTGGGTTCCTTCTGTTTAATTTCCTTCTGAAGATCAGCCTCTATTGTCTCGTACAATTTCCCAAGCTTTTTGATAGAACGCTTCAGCGCCGCCTGCGGCTTTCCACTCTTGACTTTTATGAAGATCTTTGGATTATCAATCTTTGGATGCTTGATAAAGTATCTTGCCTCCTTTACCTGCTCATCCTGAAGTATCTCATCTATTAATGGCCTCAACAGAGTGTTATCATAATTTAGCATTTCAAGTGTAATACTATCCTTTCCCTTATCAATTACCTTAAAGGAACACTCCATGGGGGATAATCGGCTGCACATATATTAAGCATGATGCGCCCTAATGAATTCCTGAATGACACTAATCTCTATTCAATGTAGGAAATGTGCTAACTTTTAGTTCCATTTGATCATTATCTGAGAAAACTACAAATAACAAGTTACGATAAAAGTGCGTGAAAAAGGGCTCATTAAATGATTCGGAAATCAGAAAAAGTCGGGTTATTTTACTCAATTACACTTTGAGCCCAGTGGTTAAAAATTTCAATGGAAGTGAATCCTAGATGGCTACACCTAAAAAAGTTGTAATAGTTGGCGATGGAACTGCGGGAATTGCGGCTGCTAACAAGCTGAGATTCTCTACCACATTAAGTGAGCTTGAAGTGACTGTAGTTGGAAACTCATCCAGACATTTCTACAAGGCGGATGGGGTGCTCATTCCATTTGGCTACCGGAATTACAGAAAAAGCGTAAGGCCAACCAACTTTCTCCTTAACTATGGGATTGATTACATCACAGATGATGTAATCCGGATAGATATAAAGCAGAGGGCCGTATTCTTGAGGTCTGGCAGATCAATGGTAGCAGATTACCTGATAATTGCATCTGGAAACAGAAATGCCCCTGAAGAACTTCCCGGATACGAGGGCGAGGCTAAACATTTCTTCGACCTCCAGCATTCACTTGAAATCAGAGAGTATATGAGGAACTTCAATGGTGGCCAGATTGTTGTTGGGTCCTCCAATAGAAGCGATGCCTATTTCCCAACACTTGCAGAGTTTTCACTTTTAATGAAGGATTATCTTCAGGAGCATTCACTTGATGGGAAGAGCCCTATAGTGTTTCTTACGCCCAATGATGAAAAATCCTTCAGTAAATTTGCATCATTGCTTTCCCCTATCATGGAAAAGTGTGGAATAGAGGTACACAAAAAAGCGGAAATTACCTCTGTTGACAGCAAGAACAAGGAAGTTGTGCTTTCAGATGGCCAGAAAGTCAAGTACAATTTGCTGGTTGCATCTCCTCCAATGAGAGGAAGAGGGTTGATATCTGACGTTTCGGCGGTTGATGAGTATGGATATGCAAAGGTTGATCCGAAGAATCTCACTGTGGGAGGATTTGACGATACATATGCAATAGGAGATGCACAGAGGAACACAATATTCCGTTCTGCCGTTTCTGCTCACAGACAGGCAATGTTTGTCTCATCGAGAATAGTGGCAGATTGCGTATCAGGACTGTCAGAACCAGAGTACAGGGATTCGACACATGGAATAATCATTACAGGGAAAGACAAGGCTGCTTCCTATGATGGAAGTGCTTCTGGAGATATTTCAATGGGTCCGGAAAGCCCCGGGAATTTTCTTATAAGGAATTATTCCGCAGATACTTACTTCTCATCAATATTAAGGGGGATGATCTGAATGTCAGATGAACAGAAACAGAAGGAATTTCAGGGACAGCCTCAGGATAACATAGAGTTATTTCTGAAAGAAATTATGGAAAATACTGGCCAGCTTGAGGCTGCTATCAAAGTGATAGTGAACCTTAAGGAAACTGGAATACTTGACAGCGTGGAACACCTTTCACACCTTATGAGCTCCAAGGAATTTCTGCATGGGTCACAGAAAGCCATGAATCTTCTATCAGCCCTGATACATTCCATGTCCAGTGAGATGTCATCTAACGCAATAAATTCCATACTTTATAACTCTGAGGCAATATGGGAAGGTATGGTGGTAGGAGCAAAAAACCCTGAAGCAACTTCCTTCCTGAGACTTTATGCTATGCTGAAGGACCCTGAAACTTCTGCCGGCCTCACTGCAGTACTTAACGCTCTAAAAGCCATTGGAATGGCCTTGAAGAAAGTGCCGGAAGAGTGAGAAGAATGTCTTCACTGGAGGTAAATTTCAAGCTACAACAGAACAGAGGCCTGGTATCTTCAGACCCTGGAATGGAGGAAATTGTCATAAAAGAGCCTTCTGCAGACAATACACAAATGTATTCTCCAACACAGTTCCTCCTATTCGGAATGGCGGGATGCACCAGCGGCGATGTTATTTCAATACTTGCCAAGATGAGGCAGAATTACACTGATTTCAGAGTGAAAGTCAGGGCAGAACGTGAAGAAGAGCACCCCAAGGTAGTGAAATGGGCAGATATCCATTTCATGTTTGAAGGTGAAATTGATTCGGATAAGGTAAGGAAAGCAATTAATCTCTCCCTGACCAAGTATTGCAGTGTTTCCATACTGGCAATACGTGGTGGAACAGATCTAAGGTACAGCCTCACAATAAACGGAAAAGATATAGATAAAGAGAAAAAGCCGGATCCATCTCTTGCATAACATCTCAATTCTGCAGATCCGGCTCAGTTCAATTTCTTTTTAGAGAGTTCTCCTTTAGAGGGATAGTCTAGTATTATTCGAAATTAAGTGCAATAAGAACGTGCGACAGAGCCCCGTATTTCAGGATGTCTTCATCTGCAGCAAACTTTGACGAGTGATTTGGAAAGACCAGATTTTTACTCTCGTTCCTAGTGCCCATGAAATAGTACGTCCCTGGTGCTTTCTCCAGAAAACGAGACACATCTTCCCCTCCCATGATGGGGCCAATGTCGATTACCTTGATCTGTGGAATAGTTTTCAGTATCTCAATAACTTTCTCAGTTGAGGCTGGATCATTGTATGTTACAGGATATGCATTTTCCTTGAAAGAGATGTGGCCTTTTGCACCAAACCCCTCAATTATCCTTGGGACTATCTCGCTCATCTTCCTTTTAACTTCGGCCCTCATTGATTCATCGAGAGTTCTTATGGTCCCTTCCATGTGCATTTTTTCAGGTATTATGTTATCCTTTGTTCCGCTTGAAACCATACAGACCGAGATAACAAGAGGATTGATCTGATTCATGAACCTTGACCTTATTCCGTAGATGGAATTGATCACCTGAGCACCGATGAAAATAGGGTCCAGGGCCTCATTTGGCTCCGAACCATGTCCACCTTTCCCAATTATGTCAATTTTGAATAGATCAGGGGCCGCCATCACCGGGCCAGATCTTATTGCAATGGTTCCTGATGGTGAATTGCTCATAACATGAATACCAAACACATGATCCACGTGCGGATTTTCCAGTGCGCCATCCTTTATCATAGGTAGTGCACCACCTTCACCCCCATCCTCTTCTGCGGGCTGGAAAAGAAACTTGACATTTTGTCTCAGGTCCTTTTGATGTTTTGCCAATATTTTGGCTGCGCCAAGAAGCATTGCAACATGGGAGTCATGGCCACAGGCATGCATGACTCCCGGAACCTTTGAAGAGAATGGAAGCCCGGTCTCCTCACTGACAGGCAGTGCATCCATATCGGCTCTCAGGCCTATAGTTCGTTTTCCGTTTCCTGCTTTTATCAGACCAACTACTCCGTGACCTCCCACTCCCTTCTTAAACTCTATTCCATACTCCTCCAGCTTACTTGCTATAAAAGATTCTGTCTCAGATTCATGGAAGGAAAGTTCCGGATGTTCATGAATGTGCCTTCGAATGGTTAAGATCTCATCCTCTATCGCTTCTATCTCCTTTAGAATGTCACTTCCTTTCATTATTCGATCAAGAATGATTACTATTTATAATATTGCTAGGATCAAGAGATATTAAGCGTTTGAGATCTCATTTCATTTTTTGCCTTTTTAAATTTTGGGTTCAAAGGGATTTCGGCGAAGGACTTTTGAGCCCGTTGCCAGTTAGTATTACCACCGGCCTTAGTCCATTTAGTTTCAGAGCACCGGCGTATGCCACTGCTGAACTGTATTCAACAAGAATTCCTGACCGGGCAAGTTTATTTCTGGAATTTATGATCTCATTTTCACTTACCCTGAGTACCTTTCCATAACCTTTCAGGGACTGATACATCTCATCCAGAAGAGGTGGTGACTGGGAAACTAGAGCATCTGCAACGGAAACATAAGAATCTGGAGGAGTGTATTGCAATCCCTCCATTCTGTGATAAAGTGGGGAAACAAATTCAGTCTGTACAGCAATGATTTGAGGCATCCTGGAAATTTCCCCTGAGTTGAGGAGATGCCTGAATCCATAAATCACGCCAAGCAGAAGTGTGCCAGCTGAAACAGGCATTACAACCGCATCCGGGACATGCCAGTTTAATTGCTCCATGATCTCATAGCTAAGCATCCTGATCCCATCTCTGAATTCAGGCCTGAGGACATGGCTTGCATAGAATCCAGGGGCATTTTTGCATGATTCCATAACATTCTCCCTGGACCCCTGAACCGTGTGAATTTTTGCGCCGTAACTGATTATCTGCCTTATCTTGAACTCACTGGCATTCTGGGGAACGTAAATATTGGGTTTGAAACCTGCAGCAGAGGCATAGGCCGCTATAGAGGCCCCTGCATTTCCTGATGAATCCTCGTTTATAACCGATCCTTCAGGAAGTTTTCCAAGAAGGCTTGATATTAGTGTGATGGAACCTCGATCTTTGTATGAATACGTGGGTGAAAAATAGTCTAGTTTCAGGAAAAGTCCCTGCCTCTCTATAAGAGGAGTAACGGTCTCACCCAGACTTACCCATTTCGAAACATAGGGAAAATTGCTTTTCAAGTCTGAACTGAATCTAAAATCATGGACTGGCCTGAAGAGACCGCCACAAGAACAGTAGAGGTTTGAATTATTGCGTTCCTTCTGGCACTTGAAGCAGATGAACTTCATAAAAATTAAAGAGAGGCGTAATATGCCTCATCGTATGGCTCTGGTTTCAGCCCTTTCCTCTCCCTGATCTTTGCAACTATATCCTTCTGAAGTTCGGATGGCACTCTCTGGTATCCGTAGTTTTCAGAACTCCACAGAACCTTTCCGCCAGTAGCGCTCCTGATTGCTGAGGCAAAACCAAACATTCCGGAAACTGGGACCTTGGCAACTATAACAAGATCCTCACCATCCTGGTTCATCTCTTCAACGACGCCTCTTCTCTGCTGAATTTCGTTTGTCACTGAACCCATTATATCCTGTGGAACGTTGATGAAAACCTTTTGCATAGGTTCCATGAGTACTCTCTTTGCCTGTGTCATGGCTCCATAGATTGAGTTCCTTCCTGCCGGGATCACCTGAGCGGGGCCTCTGTGTATACTGTCTTCGTGAAGTTTTGCGTCAACAAGTCTGGCCTTTATTCCAAAGACTTTCTCATTGGCCAGTGGCCCTCTGTTCATTACTTCATTGAAAGACTCGATCAGAAGCTCCATGGTTTCATCAAGGTACTGGATTCCCTTTGTTACGTCGACCATTATGTTGTTTCCTTCGACAGCTATAAGACCCCTGGCCTCCTCTCTTGAAAGACCACTCTTTTCCAGGATATCTATAAGGGCCTTTTTGTCCTTGAATTTTGTTCCCTGAGGCACAGTACCCTCTTTGATTAGGGAGATCACTTCCTCAGAGAGAGGTTCAACTTCGAAGTAAAACCTGTTGTGCTTGTTTGGTGACTTTCCTTCAAAAGGCCCTCCCTTGTGGTCTATTGTTTCCCGGTATACTACAAGAGGCTCAGATGTCTGAACTTCAACCTTGTAATCGTTTTTGACTCTGTAAAGAGTGACTTCGAGATGCAGCTCACCCATTCCTGAAATTAGATGCTCGCCTGTCTCCTGATTTATTTCTACCTGAATTGAAGGATCTGCCTTTGATACACTTCTGAGGACGTCTATCAGCTTTGGAAGGTCAGCAGTATGTTTTGCCTCAATAGCAAGTGTAACCACTGGGTCAGTGTAATGCATCATTGGTTCAAAGGGTTCCATATCTGCATTGGATGAAACTGTAGAACCAGCAATAGCTGCCTTAAGGCCGACAACTGCTGCAATGTTTCCAGCGTCCATCTGATCCACGGAAATCCTATCAGGGCCCACCATCATGGCAAGCAGCTGAACCTTGAATTTTGTATTCCCCTGTCCAGCTATGTAGAGTTCACTACCTTTCTTAATCGTACCGCTGAAAACACGGCCCACAGCAATTTCTCCTGCATGGGGATCTATGATAATTTTTGTGATCATCATACTCACTGGACCATGGCTGTTGCACTCTGCCATGGCTTTCCCTATTGGTGATTCCGCATCTCCTCTCCATATCTGGGGTATTCTGTATTTCTGGGCCTCCTTGGGATTAGGAAGATGCCTGATAACCATGTTAAGAATGATTTTATGAAGCTGTGCCTTTTTGGCGAGCTCCTTCTGTTTGCCATCCCTTACAAGTTCGGCTATGTCTTTAAAAGTAACGCCGAATGTCTTCATTGCAGGTACAGAAATGGCCCAGTTGTTGTAAGCAGAGCCAAAAGCAACTCTTCCATCCTGAACATTTACCTGCCAATCCTGGCGGAACTCAGGCGGAGCGTACTTTGCAAGCAGCCTGTTTACGTCCATAATTATCTTCAGGAAACGCTTCTGCATTTCCTCTCCGTTCAGCTTAAGTTCATTTATAAGCCGATCCACCTTATTTATGAACAATACTGGCTTGACTCTTTCTCTGAGGGCCTGCCTTATAACAGTTTCAGTCTGTGGCATTACCCCTTCCACAGAATCGACCACGATGATACAGCCGTCAACTGCCCTCATTGCTCTTGTTACATCTCCACCAAAATCAACGTGACCAGGAGTATCTATAAGGTTAATCAAATACTCCTTCCCATCAAGTTCATGAACCATTGAAGCCGTAGCAGCGTTAATTGTGATTCCTCTTGCCTGTTCCTGCTCATCGAAATCAAGCATTAACTGTTTTCCAGCCAGGTCCTCACTCATCATTCCTGCGCCAGCGATCAGGTTATCACTCAATGTTGTTTTTCCATGATCAATATGGGCAGCAATCCCCATATTCCTAATTCTGTCAGGCAATTCTATAAGTTTCATTGCCTTGGCGATATTGTCCTCTTTTCGACCCATATAACACCAACTTTATTTATCGGATATTGAACAGTCTTATATAACAATAATTACATCCATTCCTGTAATCATTTTTCGCTAATCCTAATTGTACTAAGCATCAAAATCGGTATCATGCCTTCCTTTGTTCTCAATCCTGAATACCTGATTACTGATTGGTACCTCATAATTGAGTGAAACGTTGGTACTTATCCATACGAACGGTAGAGTTACGCCCCATACAAGAAGTGCGAAAAGGAGCTGCTCAGTTGAACCAAACGGCCTATAAACAACATCGAGAGCTATTGCTGTTATGTAGAACACAATTATTGCCAGTGTGGTGAACATCATAGTAATAAATTGCAGATATAATCTCCCTGCCTTTTCGGACAGTGACTTGAAAACAAGGCCTGCGAATATTCCGCCAAAAATTGAGGACGATGACATGGCTATGAATCCCGTGATTGAAAAGGCTGCATCATCTGTCAATGGTGGATAGTACCAAAGAAACATGAGTATTGAAGAAATTAGAATAAGAGAATAAATTGCGGGCTTTTTCAGGGATATGGACCTTCCTATAAAACTCCAGAACCCGTAAAAGGCAAGTATCCCATAGAGAAACATTGAGATATTTATAAAAGCGAGTACAGGAAGAGACCTCTCAAAGCCAAAATATACCGCATATAAACTCAATACGGGAATCAGAACTATCAGAGTTACTGTCAAATAGATGAATTTCTCTGTGGACGGGAATTTCCATACCTTATCCAGAAATAAAAGACGCTTTCCCTTGATAAAGTAAAGAGCAAGAAATACATTTGTCATTGCAACCAGGAAAATACTAAGTGAGATCAGAGGGATAACTGCACTCAGGAGAAGTGTCGCCACAATTGAAGGAAATGCCGCTGTTATACCTTCGCACTGGCATGAAAGGGCCGTGAGTGCACTGTTTGCAGACCTGCTGAAATTGCTTAAAGAAGATGAGCCTGGAATTTTTGAAAGCCGGAATATTAGAAGATAGTTTTCAGTCAGCACCGCTGCAAGTGCTGAGAAAAGTACGATGATTGGCAGGCTCACAGTTACAACCATATAGTGACCATAGAATATTATTCCATTGTAAAATAGAAATGGTACACCCAGTGGGTTTTCATCATCATATATGGAGCCAACTAGTAGGGCGAATTCATTCGGATTTATATAGAACCTTACAGCACCTCCAATGAGGAACATAATTAAGACTGCTATGATGAATATTCCAGTTCTTCTGAAACCGTGAGGGAAGCCATCTGAGATTGATACATACATCAAATAGAGCAATATTACCGAAACAACTGGAAAAACAAGCAGCGAGAAATTGCTGGAGATAATAAGTGCTATTCCAATGTACCCTACCATCAGAATGCCTGTAAGGTAAGCGAGAATTACCGGGTGTTTCCTATTGATGAACATAATGGCTATTAGCAAGAAAAAAGCTATAATGAATGGTTGATAGGTGCTTCCTACAAGTATTGGATCAGTATAAATCCGTGAATCAGCTCCGCCGAGTATGTACATCAGATAGATGGCAAACAGAGAGAGAAAACCATAAGTTAATCCTTTCAAAAGTTTTGGTCTGTAAGCAAGCTGGGATGCCTCATTATACTGTGTCTTGGCCATTCAATCTTATTTGAACATTATAGCCAGCTAATATTTATCAATTCCCAACAAGGAAGAAAAAAAGAAGTATTTTAATTTGGAAAAATAGAAAATTATCTCAAGACTTTATCTGTATCTCTATCTGTACGCCGTCTGGAATTGGTATCCTCATCAGTTGCCTGAGAGTTCTTTCGTCAGCGTCAACATCAATCAGGCGCTTGTGTACCCTCATTTCCCATCTATCCCATGTTGGCGAGCCCTCCCCGTCAGGGCTTTTCCTGACAGGAACAACCAACCTTTTTGTGGGAAGTGGGACAGGGCCATGAAGCTCGACTCCAGTTCTTGATGCTATTTCCTTTATTTCGTGGCAGACTACATCCACCACTTTGTGCTCTGCACCGCTCAGAGATATTCTGGCCCTATATGACGCCATAAAGTTCACCTTATTTTGTTTCTATTTCTATACACTGTCCGGCTGCTACAGTCTGACCCATGTCTCTGATGGCGAACCTGCCCAGCTGAGGAATGTCAGATACCTTCTCTATGACGAGTGGGCGATCTGGAACTACCTTTACAATGGCGATATCTCCTGTCTTGATGAAATCAGGCTTGTCCTTGAGTGTTGTTCCATCCTTTGGATTCAGGGTTCTGAGTATCTCTTCGAACCTGCAGGCTACCTGAGTTGTGTGTATGTGGAATACTGGCTTGTAACCGTTTGCTATTACACTTGGATGGTTAAGTACTACTACCTGAGCAGTAAACGCCTTGGCCACTGTTGGTGGTGCACTTGCAGGGCCACAAACGTCTCCTCTCTTGATATCATTCTTGGCTATACCCCTTACGTTGAAACCAACATTGTCTCCTGGTTCTGCCTGGGGCATGTTCTCGTGATGCATTTCGATTGACTTAACTTCCCCCTGCTTGTCTGCTGGAAGAAATACAACCTTATCACCGACTTTCAAGACACCCGTCTCAATTCTGCCAACAGGAACAGTTCCAATACCCGTGATGGAGTACACGTCCTGAATTGGAAGTCTGAGTGGTTTGTTGGTGGCTTTCTCTGGTGGTTTGAGAGCGTCAAGAGCCTCAAGTAGAGTTGGTCCACTGTACCACTTTAGATTGTCTGACTTCTTTGTAATGTTATCTCCCTTGTACCCACTGATGGGTATAATTGGTATATTTTTGTACCCAATTGATTTTAGAAGTGTTTCTATGTCCTTCTTTACAGCCTCGTATCTTGCCTGGCTGTAGGGAGGCTGAGTTGCATCCATCTTGTTTACAAGAACTATGAGCTGCTGGACACCGAGTGTTCTCGCTAGGAAAGCATGTTCTCTGGTCTGAGCCATTACACCCTCTCCATCTCTGGAGGACACAACAAGCATTGCAGCATCCGCCTGGCTGGTACCAGTAATCATGTTTTTGACGAAGTCTCTGTGACCAGGCGCATCTATCAGAGTAAAGTAATATTTGTCGGTCTCGAACTTCCTGTGTGAAAGATCTATAGTAACTCCTCTCTCCCTCTCTTCTTTGTATCTGTCCATAACCCAGGCAAATTCGAAAGTTGCCTTTCCCTTCTCCTCTGATTGCTTCTTGAACTCCTCTATAATATGTGCTGGAATTTCTCCATGCTCAAAAAGGAGCCTTCCTACCAGTGTAGATTTTCCATGATCTACGTGTCCGATCGTAACCAGATTAACATGTGGTTTCTGTGTTGCCATCTGCTTTTCACCTAATTTACTATACCGTATCTTTATAGCTTATAAGGGACTTTTGGTGAGATCCCTACGCTTGTTCGACAATGCCTAAGTAAATAAATACATTTGTATGAAGAAAGACCATTTAACTTTGTTGAACAGTTTCAAGCGGCTTTGTGAGTCAAATATTAAATAGCGTAAATCTATAACTTGATATGAACGTTGAAACTGCCATTAAAGCCGGCGTTGCTATATCTCTTGCATTAACGTCCTTGTTCGGCTATTTTGTTCTCATTAAGCCATTCTAATCTTTTATTAGAATAGCTTCATTTTTTATTTGTGCTTTATTGGCGAGCTCAAAAATATGTAAGATTTCTATATTGTAATATAATACCATTAAATGGAATTCCTTGACCAGATTAGATCATTTCCAGAGCAAATAATGAGCAGGAACTTTTTCCATATTGACAGAGATTTCAACAATATTGTAATTTCAGGAATGGGGGGCTCAGGTATAGTTGGTAGAATATTCTCCGAGCTCTATGGGATGTGCCCTGTCCAAGTTGTTTCTGACTATGAAATACCCCACTATGTTAACGCTAAAACCTTGTTCATTGCAATAAGTTATTCCGGAAATACTGAGGAAACTTTGGCAACAGTCAAACAGGCCAGGGAAAAGGGAGCACAGATCAAAGTCATAACTTCAGGAGGGGAACTTAGCAAATTAGGATACGAAACGGTGAAAGTACCTTCCGGAATGCAACCTAGAAATGCACTTGGCTATATGCTCTCCCCATTATTGAATTCCCTCATGAAAATTGAGCAGTCTGAAATTGACGGAGCACATGAGGTCCTTCAAACAATTGAAAGAGAAAGTTCGAAATTGAAGCAAATGGCTGAAGAGATATGTTCCGTGGGTCTAGTTCCATGGATCGTTGGATATGAACCATATGTCTCCACCGCATACAGGTGGAAGACACAATTCAATGAGAATGGTAAGATTCTTGCTATAAACAGTACAATTCCCGAGTTAAACCATAATGAAACCATGCCTCTGAAACTAAGTTATGGCAGGGAAAGATTCTACTTCATTTCACTTGGAAACCCGAGCCTTGAAAGGACAGGAAAAAGATTGAGAATAACATCTGATCTGACAGGAATCAAATTCAACAATGTTAAAGAATACGGTTCTACAATGTTGCAAAAGGTTCTCAGCATGATTCACTCAGGAGACTACATCTCATACTATGTTGCAAAGATTCGTGGCCTTGACCCAATGGATGTCTCTTTGATAGAGGAACTCAAGAGTAGACTTTCTTGAACTCCTCTATGACACTTCCACCAGGAGGAAGAACAGACTCAAGTTCCTCTTTCGGAATGCTTAGAAGTTTGGAAAGTTCAGCCACAGTGTCAAGCCTCTTCGTCTTTCCAGGGGTTATCCTGAAAAATCCTTCATGGCTTTCCCAATTCCCTTCAGCTGGTCGGATTATTGCCCTTTCTGAACCCTTAAATTCCTCCTTTCCAACTTCCAGCTCCATATTTAAATTAAAAAGATAGTTGCGTTTACCTCTGACTATCCAAGATCCTGTGGATACGAATTCTCCTGACTCCGGTGTTTTGCTTACCTGTGATGGCAGCACCCAGTATGCTGAACCACTTCTCAATCCGGCAGACCATGCTCTTGAAAAAGACACAGCAAATGCGCACGCTTCTCTGATGGTATTTTCTGATGGCACAGTATCGCCATCTACCTTGATTATTGTACTAGGAGCACCGTAAACATCAGCGTGAACATAAAGATCCTTTTCCTTGAGGTGTTTCTTAACAATTTTTTCATTACTTTTTGCATCTCTCCCGGAAATAACGAGAAACCCCTCACTGGAACGAAACCAGTGATAAACCTCATACCATTCCTTTGGCCTGACTTTCTGCTTTTGTTTTGGTTTCTTATCTGCTTCTTTCCTGGATGACTCTATTGCCCTTATTGCTCCCTCAATCTTTCCTTTATAGGTCTTTGAATCCTGGAAGAGATCATTCATGTTCTGCCCGGCAGTTTTCCTGAAGTCAAGCTCGAACTCTGTTTCTCCTATTGAAACTTTAAAATGTTTTGTCGCAGTGTTGACTTCAGTTATGTTGATACCGTCCATAACAATCGGAAGAGATAGATTTTCATTCGCTTTCCTCCTGATAAATAGAATTATTTTATCAAGAGCGGAAAGATTTGAGCGCATAACTTCACCTTGACTTCTAGATCTTTCTGATCTTTTCTGGAATTCTTCTATGCTCTTTTCCATGGATTTGATTCTTCTTGAAACTGATGATTCTAACTTTTCTTCATCTATGCTGTGCTCTTTCAGGAAACTTACCATTGCATCATTGAATTCTACTATCTCCCTTGGTTTCGACTCAATATGTCGCATCATTACTGGAGTCAACAGAAGAGGACTTTCATATTCATAGGCAACATTGTTTGTAGATTCATCAAGGCATTCCCTGAGAACATTTCTCAGACTTTCCATAGAAGATGGGTCGTATACCATGGAATCCTTGGGAAGTCCGGCCCTGAAAACTACCTCTTCAGCGAGTTCACCTCCCAGGTTAAGTCTTGTGGCAAGTGTCTGAACCAATCCTCCTTTACTTCGTGATAATATTTCTGAAAGATTATCGTTTCCAAGTGAAAGTGGATCAACGGATGATGGAGGAATATAAGGTTCCCCCTTTATCACCTTCCTGTTCTTCCATTCTCTTGGATAAAGGGCGAAATCTATCTTTCCGTCCTGGGTCAAAACAAGGTTTCCGTCCCTGAACATCTCGAATATCAATTCCTGGCCGAATGATAGCTCAAGAATAACTATTCTGTCGAAATTTGGTTGGCGTATCCCAACTATTCGTCTTTCGGAAACCTGTTTCCGGAGCATCATGGCGAGAGATGAAGCTTCACTGGGCCTCTCTGCATCAAGGAAGAAAATTCCTTTCTTTAGATCGACATATAGGAATCGATGGTCTTTATTTTCCCCAGATATCTGGAAAACGAATTTGCCAGAGCCAAGGTCATAAACCTTTTTCAGAAATGCACCTTTTAGATCCTTCTCGTAGATTTTTATAAAGGCGTAGATATCAAGAGATGACTGTCTGGTGTCCAATGGGGTAAAATCTATACAGATATAATAAGTAAATGCTAGAATGTCCTTTTATCTAATTGCCGTATATGAGTTTGGGAAAACATTTAAGAATGCAAGTGATAGGTAGGAGGAGATAGTTATGGATTTCAATGGGACTTTTGAGGTTAAGGCACCGATATCGGAGGTTTACAATTTTATTATGGACGCGAAAAAGCTCTCCTCATGCATACCTGATCTTAAGGAACTGTCTGTTGTAGGCCCTGAAGAATTCAATATTGTGGTTCGAGCGGGCGTAGCCTTCATCAAAGGAGATTTCAAAATTAATATGAAAGTGGTAGAAAAGAACGAACCAACACACGCAAAAATTAAGGGAAGCGGTCAGGGCCTCGGTGGAACACTGGACCTTGAAGCAAATCTTGACATGAAGGAGGCAAATGGCGGTACTTTAATGGACTGGAAAGCCGATGCAAAGGTTGGGGGTAAAATTGCCTCTGTCGGCCAGAGGATGATAGGTAGACAGGCTGAAAAAATCATAAATGAGCTCTTTGAGGGCATAAAGAATAATCTCTCTAAGTGAGAAAATCTATCCTGAGGCTCTTCTCATGAGTTCCACCCTTACCCTGGTTCATTCCCTGGGCGATGAACCACTCGCTTTGCGTTTAATTGAGCAGAGCAAGAAGGAATTGAACGGTTTATGCTCTGTATATCACATTTACAGATTCTCGAAACCATTCCAGACATTTGAAAAAGGAATTTTCATACTGTTGAAGGACTCAATTCTCAATATGGAAAGATTGCTAAGGTCAGATTTGCCACTCGCATTAATACTTGTGAACCCTTCAGTCAATTCTGAGATTAAAAACGTGTTGTTTTCTGTAAGGTCCCCCACACTTATAATTTCATGCCAGCAGAGAAATGAGTTTGATCCGTCATCCACTTCTTACCATGATCTTATCGCAGGATCAAAGATGAGAATTGTCCATAATTGTGATCCTTTAAGTCTAATAGGGAAAGAAAATCAGATTGTGTCTATTGTAAAAGACTTTGTTTCGGAACTGATGATTTAATGCAATCAAAGATAGAAATTCAGGTCAGATATGGAGACATTGATGCTCTGGGGCATGTAAATAATGCAGTATTCCTGACATACTTTGAGCTTGGAAGAGTTGACCTACTTAGAAGAATAAACGACGAATTCTCGGCGGATAAGGCAGGAATAGTTATAGCCCACATAGAAGTCGATTATAGGAGACCATTGCTCTTCGATTCGTCTCCAATTTTATTCACAGAAGTATCTGCCATAGGAAACAAAAGTATAACGTTTAACCACAGGCTCGTTGATTCTAATGGTTCAGAATTTGCATCCGGGAAAACTGTTTCCGTATGTGTATCAGAAGAAGGAAAAGCAATCTCTGTTCCAGAGGAATGGAGGAAAAAACTCCTAATCTAAACTGGAGCCAGCGCTGCCCCTACCCAGGCTGTAGATGCAGTGAGGAATATCTCTATCAAATAGAACGACATATGAAGCGATATATCAATATAAATACTCTTCCTGAGATAATAGATGGCACCATAAAGAAGAGATGTGGCAAAGTTATCGAATATGAATAAGTACAGATAGACACCCGGGTAAGATCCAGGCTTGAGGATGGGCAACCCGAGGTAGAATATCGTATAAAGAACTGCCTGAATGATGAGAGCCCTCCCCATCCCGGTCTTCCTGGAAAGCAATTCAGGAATAATGAAACGGAAATTAAGTTCCTCAAGGATAGCGGGATAATAAGTTATAGAGAGAACATAAATTGTGGATTGCTTTAATAGGCCGTAAACATAAATCCATATCACAATTACTGCGATAAGCAGAAACAGATCTTTTGATAGAAAATTCTTCTGAATTGGTAATCTTTGTCTGAACAAGAAAATGATCATTGCAAAGACGAAAGGTGTGGCATAAAGATATACAAAGAAAAGAATATGAAAATCGAAGAAAAAGAAGAAACTTCCAAAAATTAGTGCTTCACCTAATATAGCGCATAATACCCTCAGAACCCATGATTTCTGGCTGATTGCCTGATTCGTTATGATCTCCTCACAAATTTTATCTTAAGTGGACGCAATATTTCATTATTCCATCAAGAAATATAACTCTAAGCCATCAGGGATGAATTACCTTAAGCTTACAAAAGATATTGAAATCAACAAAAACATGAGGTAGAAATTTGAGTAATGAAATACCTTCCTGAATTCTTTTATAGAAAAATTACTCAATTTCGGTCTCAGAACAAGATACATGAGAAGACAATCCATGAGGATTGCTAATACGATGTAATAAACACCAACATGTATTGCACCTATTAACAGAGGAAGAAGACTGTATACTATAAGCAGAATGGTATTTGCAAAAATCCAGCTAAAGCTCTCCTTAACTCCAATTTTTGCAGGCAACATAGGTAATGAGGCTGTCCTGTAGTCTTCAACATTATTTATTGCGAGGCTCCAGAAATGTGTTGGAGTCCATAAAAACACCAAACCTGCAATAAATAGGGATGTCAGGGAGACATTGTTTGAGATGGCTGCCCAACCTGCTAACGCAGGAAAACTGCCGGCAACTCCACCAATAACTATGTTCCAGACGGTTCTCCTCTTAAGGAACATTGTATACAGGAAGACGTAACTCGCAAAACCCAGGATTATAAACAATGAAGTTAAGGGATTAATAAGAAAGAATGAAATGGCACCAGATAGGGCCAGCATAATGGCACCAGTTAAAAAGTATGACCAGTAATTATGGCTGTTCAATATTTCCTTCCTTGCCCTAGTCCTTTTCATTCCCGAATCTATGTCCATATCATAAATATTGTTAAACAATGCAGCAGACATTGAGCCCAGGGTACCGGATACCAGGAGAGGCAGTATGTAAAATAACTTGGATGAAAAGGCAGGATCTGAAAAGAAAGCGGCTACTGCTACCAGATCAACTAAAAAGGTAATCTCTATTTTAAAAATTTTTGAGAATTCTTTAACATTCAATATCCAACACCGAAGTTAGCCGTTTTGGTAGTAACTCCTGTATTGAGATCTGAAATATAGTTATTTCCAAAGTTCTTAACCTGGTGGGGGATAAGATTGTTTGAAATTGGAGCAGAGTGACCAACATCTATGCTAGTATTCTGGTAGCTTCCAACAATTATAACCCCGAGCATTGAAAATGGATGTATAGTGCACCAGTATGAATATACCCCTGCCTTTGTAAATGGAAATTTACCCTGGGAATTATGACCGATCGTAGTTGTGATCTGAGCAGTTGACAACACAGTATATGAAACAGAGGGTTCATAAGACTTATAACTCCCCAGCATTTTGGAGTTAGAGATATTGCCGTTCACTATTGGTAAATTCGCTGAAGCATTTGTAGTTCCGAGATATCCTAAGGTTAATGTGTGAGGAGCCCCATCTTCTTCGGTCACGTTAAAGTACAGTGTTGTATCAACCTTTACAAATATGGTAGGGTTGACAGGATTACTTGAATTGACATTATGATAATGCTCGTCCCAACCTGCTGCATCTGCATAAATGTGAACATATGCAACATTTGTGGCAGCAGAGTAGTCTGAGCTCGTAGGAGTAAGGCCACTGCTACTTGGACTTGTAACTATATAACTGAAAGATAATCCAACCACTATTATTAGCAAGAGAGCGAAAGCTATTCCTCCTTTCCCTTTTACATTCATTTTACTTTCCACCTCCGACCAAGCCTGGGCCCTCGAGTGGTTCATTAGCACTTATTTCGAAAATATTTGATGGATCAGTTACTGGGTCAGTCATCCAGCTCCTTGTTATGTTATATAAGAAAACCAATTGACCAATCCCAATAATTACACCACCTACTATAGCACTGTCCTGATAAGGCTGGAAGAATGGGAAATATCCAGCTACAGCTCTTGGCATACCAAGGAAACCTCCTACTCCCCAGGAAAATGACATAATGAAGGACCCCAGAGCAGTTATATACATATGCCATTTGGCAAGTCTTTCATTGTAGACTCTACCGTTGGAAAATGTTGGAAACAGAAGGTAAAATGCCGCCATGGAGACACCCAGTGTTAATCCCACAAATACAAAATGGAAATGACCGGTAACAAAGTACGTCCCATGTGCTGTTAGATTAACTGCGTCATCTCCAAGCATTACACCCATTGCACCCCCAATGATGAAATCGAAAATAGCATTGATTACAAACAGCATTGGTACTGTGAGCCTTATTTTTTCTGCTGTCCACAAGGTGGCTATCATATTGAAGATTGTTAATGCAGAAGGGATAACGACGATAAAGGATGCTGTGGTGAAGAACAATACCCAGTCTGTTCCAAGGCCTGAATTGAGAAGGTGATGGCCCCAGACGAGTTCACTCAGAATCATTAGTAGACCCAGAGAGAAAACCGCAGAAGAATAACTGTACACGGGTTTACCTGAGAACCTCGAGATTATTTCATACATGATTCCGAAGAATGGCATTATGGCGATGTAAACAATGGGGTGACCCCAGAACCAGAACAAAATGGCAAATTGGAGAACTGTATGCGCGCTAGCCGTAAAGAACACTGGATTGAAGAAATCATAGAATAGCATACCTAGCCCAACCATTAATGGAGGTGCCGAGGTTACCAGCATAAGCAAGGTAAATGCTACCGACCAGGCGAAAACAGGCATCTTGGAAAGCGATATTTTGTCTGACCTATCTATGAATATAATCTTTAAAATTACGATACTTGCTAGCATCATGCCTATGAATATCATTTCCATGGCAATTATAGCCAGCCAATTGTAGGTTCCAGCACCGAATGGAGTGAGTTGCAAGGAGAGTGGGGGGTACATATACCACCTCATAGATGATCTTGAGAGCACAAAAAGTGCACCACCCAAGAGCCATATCCAGTAGGCGAATGATGAATATGTTCCCATATTATCTCTCTTAAGTTTAAGGTAGGATGGCAATAGATAGTATCCCAGCCCAAGAGCCATTCCAACAGCAAACATGTAAATCATTAATGTTGCATGTTCAGTTATCAATATATTATAGATAACCGGAACAATGATAGTTGGGTTTGGATCTGTAAGGGATACTCGCATCAGTACTCCAAATGCTCCCGCGATAAAGAGAAACAGTATTGATGTGAATATGTACCTTAGTCCGATGCTTTTAGAGTCATTTCTTAGAAGTACAGAAAAACTGGCAGATACTCTCCGTCCATACATCTCTTCCCTTTCATAAACCTGAGGAATTTCATAGCCATGCTCTTCAGCTTCCGTGGACACTTCCTCTCGTCCAGTAGCTATAAGATAATAGATCAGGAATCCGATAATCCCTATGAGAGATCCTAAAACACCTACAACTATGAGTATGTCAGTCTGATTCATTAGGAACCACCCGAGGTTGAATTTGCTGGAAGGACTGTGAAATATCCCCTCATTTCATAGTGATCCTCTCCACAGTACTCCACACATTCATAGTATATTTTTCCTGTTTTTTCTGGTGTAAAGACTACGTGATTATACTGTCCAGGAACTGCATAGACCTGTACCCCTGCCCCTATAATGAATAAATCATGTATTACATCACCTGAAGTGACATTGAGCGTATAACTTGTTCCCTTTTCCAGGTAAACATGTGTAGAAGGAGCCGTCATATTTGGCAATTCAAAACTCCAAGACCACTGAACTCCCGTTACATTAATTGTGGTTGTATTAACATACAAAGATGGATCGTATGTATCCTGTGGGATGTTCCTCTCGTGCCCCAGTATGCCATAAACGTTATAAGTTGCAGCACTTGCCAATAAAATGAGTACAATCCCTATAAACAGAATTTCAACTTTTGTTTTACTGTTCATCTGTAATCCTCCCAATCACCGTTACTTATCCCATGTTTATACACAGGGTAAAAGAGTAAGATTATGCTGAAAGCTGATGCCGCTATACCCGCGGAAACAACATAATCTATTTGTAGCAAGTTAGACAAACCAGGGTTTGCTACATAGAAAGTGCTCAGTAAGAACTTCAAAAGAAAGAATGCCGCTAACCCAATTATAATTGAAACAATTAAAATTGAAGCGATTAGCTTTCTGCTATCGTCCATGCGATTGGATTGAAAAATGTTATATTAAGATTTCCCAAGGCAGTCCTAAATTATACAGCATGTCACTGTTTTATAAATGTGGGTAACTCTATTTTTATACTATAAATCATAAATAAATTTGGAAGCTTTAATCCACATCTTTAGTGGACATCTTGACCTCCCTTTTCTTGGACTGGGATTCAATGACCTCAAACTTCCCCTTGAATTTTTCAAGAACTCTTGGGAGAGAAGTATATTCCATTTCATCCTCTGGAAGTCTGTGAGGCTCAAATGGCCCCATTCTTCTTAGATAATCAACTACCTGGCTTGCAGTCTTTCTTGCCCCGTCAAAGGCTGGATCGTCGAACATATCTACCGGCCCAACAAGTTTTCCGTCCTTTAATACAAACCCCAAGCCAATAACTTTTGGAGGACCATCAAATCTTGACATTTTAGCATCTTTCAGACCAACTGGCATTAGAGGACCATTGAACGACCCCCTCATCCATCCAGAAACCATATATGGGTATGAGAACGCCTCCATCGCCTCACCTGATGCTGGGAGTCCAGATTGAATTCTTACTATCCCAGCCGGATCATCTTTACCAACGTATTCCCCAGCAATGAAAGAAAGTTTGTCAGTGCTTATAACTGCTACATTTTCATCCGGAAGTTTTTCATGACTGTTTTTTGTATAGACTCTTTTAATGACATATCTGCTCTTAGAGCCAATTAACCCCAGCAGGTCGTACATATGTTCTGGACAGTCAAGAAAAATCTTTTTTGCCTCTATTATGTCCCATACCTCGAATCTGAAGCCATCATGCATATTTGTATCGATAACTAACCCTGGAGTATTATAAGGATCGGCAAACATTTTGAAGATTGGGTAATTGAACGCACCAGGTTCAGTTTTATCCATCATGTATACTATAAAGGGCTCTGATTTTCTAGGAGTGATCTCCATCTCAGCTATCCCAGGTCCCATTCCTTTAATGTTACCTGAAAAGGAATCTTTGAGAAGATCCTGACCTGCCCCGTAAAGACCATATTTCTTTGCCACTGAAGTTCCAGCTTTAAAAGCGTTCCATGCAAGTTCATGTACCTCAGGGGAGTCAATTCCCAAGTTGTGAACCATTGTTATCTGAATGTCGTCTCCAACACTTGAAATGTGGAAATCTGAAATGAGGCTTTCACCATTCTTTTTGATGTATGAACGTACTTCTTCTACAACTGGTGCAAAAACAGTTGTATGGCCCGGTAAACTTCCGATGTCCGCTTTAATATGTGATATTGTTGTTTTCATATAATTTCCATAGTTGACCTGTATTTAAAGATTTGTTTGCCTTCAATTTTGTTTCGTCTATTGATGAAAAATTTATATTGTAAATTCGTCATTTTATAAATATCATGATCTTAACGGTTCTACTTGGAAAAATGTATTAATCAAAATTCATTTAGGGGGAACTGTTGATATCCGATTTAATAATAGTTCTTTTTGCAGTTATAATTTGGATCGCCTTGATCTATTATTTTGCGCCGGCCATTAGGAAAAGCAAGAATTTTTCTCCATACGGACCAGCATTGATGGTGAAGATAACAACTAATAGGGGACTGCTCGATCGTGCTTCTAAGAGATTTCCCGGCAAGGGATTTTCAAGAGTATCAGTTGTTATAGTGATAGTAAGTGCAATAATAGCAATTGCAATGCTAAGCTACGGCATTATTTTAGGAATCCTTGAGCTAAAGTCTGGTGTATCAAGTGCAGCATTACCGGTAACTGAGCTTATAGGCTTACCAGGAATCAATCCTGTAATACCAATAGGCTACGGTGCTGCTGCCCTTATTTTTTCAGTTGTGATCCATGAAGTGTTTCATGGAATAGTTGCTAGAAAACATGGAATTAAAGTAAAATCTGTCGGAGCCCTCTTTTTTATAATACCCATAGGGGCATTTGTTGAACCAGATGAGGATGAGATGGTAAAGGCAGATCCTGTTGTCCGGAGACGGATAGTGGCTGCAGGACCGGGGATAAACATTGTTATTGGTGTTGTAGCAATTTTGGCCCTTATATTCCTGATGGGCCCCTCAGTCCATCCATTACACAGTGGCGCTTATTTAGAGGAGTCTGGTTCCAAGCAGATTACTGTTCCCACGGGATCAGAAATAATTAAATTTGGAAATTATAGTGGATCCAGAGTTAATAACCTTATAACGAATTCTACGCTAATTCCCGGAAAATTTTACAATGTATCCTATCTGGATAAAGGTAAGGAAAACAACACGTCTTTGGCCGCTGGCATAATGATTATTTCAACGATCCAGGGTTATCCTGCATACAATAATCTGACACCCGGAGGAATAATATTAACTGTAAACAATTTGACCATAACCAACGACACTCAATTGAATTCGATTCTGGACTCTGTTGCTCCCGGTACGTCTGTTAACGTTTCTGAGGCAATATTCCCAAAAGTTTCTGGAACTGGATTTGAAGTAAAGAATGCTACCATTGATACGGTTTCAAAATATACATACTATGCCCAAAATGATCCGTCGGCGAACAAGGCTTCATACAAGAATGAAAGTTTTATAGGCATAACTGTGGATTTTGCGGGACTAGGGACAATACCAATTTCTGATCTGTCACCAATTATCACAGGTGGAATTATTGTAAAAAACCCGGTTTCAAACTTTTTAGGTTATCTAGGGCTCCCTTTTGAGGGACTTTCACCAGTGCCATCTGGAGTTGCTGCCCTTTTCAGTGTTCCCTTCGCACCGCTTGTCTTCTGGGGAATTCTCAACACACTATACTGGTTATTCTGGCTTAATTTCCTGTTAGGTATAACCAATGCCCTACCATTTGTTGTGCTTGATGGCGGACAATTTTTCAGAGATACTCTTTTCATAGGGGAGAGAAGGAAGTCACTTTCTTTTTTGAAGAATGACAAGGTAAAAATGGGCATCAGCACGTTCCTAAACATGTTAGTATTTCTCCTACTGTTTGGTTCAGTCATACTCGCTGTCCATGGTGTTTAGTCCATGGTATTTTTAATTCTAAGAAGCGATGAATTAATAATACCAGATGAAATTCACGTTTGGCAGTGTATAAGATAAATTTAATAGAACTGCCAGGTCATGGTTGATTAAAAATGGCATTTCCAGAAGCTGTTGAAAGAAGGCTAAACAAGAAAATATGCATGAGATGTGATGCTAGGAATTCCCCGAATGCGATCAGCTGCAGGAAGTGTGGATATACTGGCCTCAGGTTTAAAGCGAAGGAAAGAAGAGGGGGACAATAACCATTAAAGAAACCCCAAAAGTTGGCATTCTTCGAATGGAAGGCACGAATAACGAATTCGAGGCTTTCAATGCTTTTCTTGAGTCGGGGTGTGAACCTCACTACGTTCACTTAAACCAGCTGAAAAGGAGAGAAGTTTCTCTGGAGGATTTTTCAGGACTCTTTCTTCCCGGTGGATTTTCCGCAGGAGATTATATCAGAGCTGGAGCAATATTCGCAAACCGTTTAAGGAATTCTAGCTTCATTGATCTAGTTAATTTTATTGATTCAGGTAAACCTGTTATAGGAGTATGCAACGGTTTTCAGATTCTATCTGAAATGGGTTTCCTTCCTGGGCTAGATAAAAAAAGAGCCATTGCTCTGGATCATAACGATTCAAACAGATATGAGTGCAGATTCACATATATCAGAAGAACTTCCAAAAGCCCGGTTTTCAGGAATAATTTAAAACTCAATAACCCTTATGTTGTGCCTGTAGCACACGCGGAAGGCAAAATCAGGTTTGATGCAGAATCAACTTTGGAAAAACTGATTGATTCCGGTCAGGTGCTCTTTAAATATTCCACGCCGGATGGACTAGATGGTGATTACCCCTGGAACCCCAACGGCACAACTGAATCTATTTCTGGCCTTTCTAATACTGAAGGTAACGTAATAGGTCTTATGCCACATCCGGAAAGATTGATGGATGATAACATAAGGTACAGCGGAAACCATGGAGAAACTACAATTGGGAAAGCATTCTTCAGTGACCTGAAAGACTATATGTCAGCATTCTAGGACTCTCGCTGGCTATCTGAAATTGAATTCAAAAGCTCTGCTGCATTTTCTCTGAATTCTTCGAGTGTGCGATCATTAACAATCATAAAATCAGAAAGGGAGATGGTTCTTCCTATGCCCCATTCTAGCTCGCGAGAATCCCTTTTATTAAGGCCTGCTTCGTCCTTAACGTCGTCAGGTCGGCTCCTTCTCTGTATTCTCCTTAAACGTTCCTCCTGATTGGCATAGATTGCAATAACCCTTACTTTATTGAATTTGTTTCTAAAGAATTCCAGTTCCTCTATGTTCCTGAGACCATCGACAATTGTCCTGTCTGGTTCGCTGATAAATTCGGATGTTCTTCTGGCCCAAATATCCATGCCATGCAATTTTCTTTCTTCGGATGCATATTTACCAATCTGTGAATCATTTTCTGCAATTCCCTGCCTCCTAGCGTAATCCTTGACCGTATTCCCCATGTGAACATCCAGCCACCCAAGCTTCTTTGCTACCTGAACAAATTCATCCTTTCCTGATCCTGGCATTCCAGTAACTATCAACATGCATACCTGAAGAGAAGATTCATTCAATATGTTTTTCAGAAGTTCAATTTGATTTTAATTCGGACTCAGGGGTAAGGAGAAAATCCAAAAATCTTTTTTAAAGCAATTCCCATTAAGCTTTTTAACAAAATAAGCATTACGTATCGATTCCAAATGGATCTGAACTTAACACTTGGCGGTCCTCAGGGTGGTGGAATTGATACGTCTTCTAACATGATTACCCGGGCCTTTGCAGCCGCAGGATATAATGTTTTTGGAGTTAGAGAGTACCATTCCAACATAAAGGGGAGGCACAGCTACAATCACCTCAGGGTGAAGGAAGAGAGACCAAGGTCTTTGAAATATCCTGTAGATATTCTTATTGCCCTGGATCCTGACACCATTTTTGAACATATTGAGGATGTCGGAGAAGGCACGAAAATAGTGTATGACAAACAGTTCGAAACCTCTGATCTGGCTTCAGCGAGAATGATAATGAGAGACACTGCAAAGAGGATAAAGGAAACACTTCAGGATGAAAAATTGCCTCTAAATATAAAGGGAGCACTTCAACTTATGCAGAAAAAAGGGGGATCACCTATTGCTGTTCCATTCAATGAAGTTGTTTCATCAGCAATATCTGATGGCGTTCCTACAAGATATTTCAACACACTGGGATCTGCAATTACGCTTGCCATAGCAGGCCTTCCTTCCGAATTCGGGGAGGAATCAATCAGGCAGGTCTTTTCTGCAAAGGAAAGTGTTGTCGCTGAAAATATCAAAGTAGTTAAGGCAGCCTACGAATATTGCAATAACAACAAGCTAGCAGGCAAGCCCATACCGAAGCTGCCTAAAAAGAAGAGATTTCTGATAACTGGAAACGACGGGTCAGCTATTGGCAAACTTATGGGCGGGCTGAGGTTTCAGACCTATTACCCTATAACACCAGCAAGTGATGAAAGCTCAATTCTTGAGGAGCATGGGGCAATCTCATTCATAGAAAATGAGAACAGAAGCCTGAAAGATTCCGGCATAGTAATAGTCCAGACTGAGGATGAAATATCAGCTGTTACAATGGCCCAGGGGGCGGCAATCACTGGTGCAAGATCATCCACAGCAACAAGTGGACCTGGCTTTTCTTTAATGGCTGAAGGTATTTCGTTTGCAGGAATGGACGAAGTCCCCATACTAATAACTCTCTATCAGAGAGGCGGGCCCAGCACTGGCTTGCCTACAAGGAACGGCCAGTCTGATCTGCTTTTCGCTCTGAACACAGGACACGGTGAGTTCCCGAGAATAGTCATATCATCTGGAGATGTGGAGGAATGCATATATGATGCAATGAAGGGCCTGAACTATGCCCAGAGGTATCAGATGCCAGTTCTCCATCTCATTGACAAGAACCTTGCCAACACCAGTGACCTTGTACCTGAGATCGACTCTAAAAGAGTCAAGGTAAGTCAGGTTCTGGCAACAAAGGATTCGGAATCCTTCAGAAGATATAACCTTGATACGGAAAACGGAATTTCAAACCCAGGATACCTTGGAAAGAATATTTTCTGGATGACTGGAGACGAGCATGACGAACTAGGACATGTTACGGAAGACCCGGATGTAAGGGACAGAATGATGAGAAAGAGGTTCCAGAAGCTTAAAACTGTTGAAGATGAGGTTCCGATGAATGACAGAGCTGTCTTATACGGCCCTTCCGATGCAGAGATTACTTTTGTTACATGGGGAAGCCAGAAAGGCGTTATCCTTGATGTTATGGAGGACCTCAAAGCTAAGAAAATATCAGCAAATCTTCTTTACATCAAGATGTTTGAACCGTTCCCTTCTGAGTTTGTTAGCAAGATACTGAAAAAGGCAAAACTTGTCATTGACGTTGAAAGCAACATGCTGGCTCAGGCTGCCAGAGTAATCAGAACAAACACAGGCATTAACATTGAGAAGAGCATTCTGAAGTATAACGGCAGGCACATAACAGAAGACGAGCTTCTGGAGTCTGCCATGAATATTTATAACAACAGAAAAGAGGAGAAATTAGAGGAGGTTTTGGAAAATGGCGCATAATTTTAAGAGCGATGTAACTGTAGATTGGTGCCCTGGATGCGGGGATTTTGGAATACTCACATCCATTACGCAGGCACTTTCTGAATTGAATCTAGACCCGCATAACGTGGTTTCAGTTTCTGGAATTGGATGCTCCGGAAAGACACCACACTACCTTAATATTGGTGGTATACACACCCTGCATGGCAGATCTATCCCATTTGCCACAGGCGTCAAACTCTCCAATCCAAATTTGAAGGTAATAGTACCTGGTGGAGACGGGGACATGCTTGGTATTGGTGCGGGACATTTCGTTGCTGAGGGCAGAAGAAACAGTGGACTCACAATAATAATTTTCGATAACGAGGTCTATGGCCTTACAAAGGGACAGGCGGCCCCGACAATGCAGCTTGGTGAGAAAACCAAAGGCCTCAGCAGAGCCAATATCTTTGGAAAGGTTAACCCAATTGCTCTTGCCCTTGCATCTGGATATTCATTCGTTGCAAGAGGATTCTCCTTTGACATGAAACAGCTGAAGGAGATAATTAAAACAGCAATCCTTCACGAGGGATCATCTGTTATAGATGTCCTCCAGCCCTGCCCTACCTATAACAACATAAACACAATGGATTACTACCGAAAGAAGGTTTACAAGCTGGAGGATGACAAGTCATGGGATCCAGTTGTAACTGGAGAAAGCATGGATAAGGCTATTGAACAGTTCCAGAAGGCCTACAATAAAGGACTTGAGTGGGAGGAGAGAATCCCAACCGGCATATTCTACGATAACAGGGCAATTCCATCCTTCACAAAGAGATTAAATGAGTTTGTGCCACAGTATTTCAAAAATCCTCCTTCTGATCAGATCGTCTCCGGGGTAGATGGATTTACCCCTGTTGATGTCGTCAAGACATTTGCGGATAAGACGATTTAAACAAAAAACAGATAAATGAAAACAGCTCCGAACACAAAGAGAAATGTGGAGCTGAAAATTTTTATTATTTTTTCCATCTTGTTTTCAAATTTTTTCGTGGCAATCCTGACTGCTCCAGTTAGTATGAACACCCACAGAAGAGCTCCAGCGAAGAGAAAAATGATCGTAAAAATTCCGAAACGCTCGTATACTCCAAGTCCGGCTGTGAGCCACCAGCCTATCTGGAGCGGATTAAGCAACCCTACAGTTACACCAGAGACATAGCCGCCCGTCCTGCTATTGCCAGTTCCTTCTGATACCGGGGAGATAAGGATTCTGTATCCCAGATAGATGAAGAAGGCTGCCCCTACGGGGTAAATGTAGTGAACGTACCGGTGAAGGGAGAATTCACTGCCGATGAAAATTGTAATGACCATAAGAATAAAATCAGCAGTCATAGCTCCGAGCCCAACTGATACAGCCCCGGGAATGCTTCGAGTTGCCCTGTTTATTAGCATTGAAGTTATTGGTCCCGGTGGTGCTGCTAGAGAAATGCCGAGC
This sequence comes from Thermoplasmatales archaeon UBA447, assembly GCA_002503205.1. GTDB lineage: Archaea > Thermoplasmatota > Thermoplasmata > Thermoplasmatales > Thermoplasmataceae > UBA447. The sequence continues at coordinate 39,525 of DARE01000011.1, forward strand.
AAAAGCCCTCCCGATGCTAGAAGAATAAAATCCATTCTGATACACTTCTCTACTTTCTCTCCAAATGATAAAATAATTCAAAATGGTATTGGATCATGGACATACAGGATAAATTCCTAGGTTACCTTAAAACAGAAAGGAAGGGATTCGATAATGTGGTATCTGAGGCTGAATCTATAAATGATGAAGTCAGAAGAAAAATAGGATCCAGAGACTACTGGCAGGTTTCTCCCAGGGAGCTTGGATACATATATGCATCTATCAAACTTTTTGGGGGAAGAATAATTGCAGAGACCGGAGTGGGGCCTGGAACCACTTCTTATGCCATACTCAAGGCATCTGAAGGATTCAACGGGCACCTATACAGTTTTGACCTTGGAAAACCATTTGGCAAGGAAAAGGACATGCCTGTCGGGTTCATGATACCCGATACCCTCAGGGATAGGTTCACCCTTATAATCGGAAATACAAAGGCTACCCTTGAAAAGAATCTCATATATTTCGGTCCCTTTGACGTATTCTTCCATGATTCTGAGCACACCTATGAGCATGTTAAATTTGAACTTGAAACCGCATTGAAAAACCTAAGGAGCAAGTTTCTGATCATAGTGGACAATTATGACTGGACAAATGCACCCGTTGAATTTGCCAAGTCACACGGTTTCAATCTATTCCACCCATTTGATGATCTCTGTTTCATATTTCCGGACTAATATTTCTTGTTTGGTTCAGTCATCAGCCGGTTTAGAATCCTTTAAATTTCCCAAAAATTTTTCAGCTTCATCCTGATCTATTGAATCGAACCTTGCCTGCCTTACCATTCTGCTTCCCTTGAATGATGAAAGCACCTCATCCTCAAGCAGATACTTCCGGTAGTGGCTTATCTCGCCATTTGTCCTGAAAAACCGGGTTCTTCCATATCTGCCAAGGCTCTTGGTTATGGATGTTAGAAGACCATAGTCCTGCAGTTCAGAAAGGATGTCACTGATACGGCGTATTGAAAGTGGAGAAATTCCCAGCTCGACGGCCATGTTCCTGTAGTTTTCCTGAATTTCTCCGGTGGTAATCTGGCCACTTGATGTTTCCTGCGATATTATGGTGCTCAAAAGGACCATCTTGGAGTGAAGAGGGAGCGTAGTTATTGCTTCCCTGACAACATTCATGTCGAACTTGTCTCTGGCCTCGTATATCTCCCTGTCGGTTAGTTTTTCCCTTTTCTCCCTGACTGCTATTTCGATGGCAATCCTCATCAGATCAAGTGCCTTTCTGGCATCCCCATGCTCCTGTGCCCCTATTGCGGAGCAGAGGCTTATCGCTGAAGGCTCAACACTCTCTTCCTTAACAACCCCCTTAAGTCGATAGGAGATAATATCCCTGAGCTGATCTGCATTGTAGGGTGCAAATACAACGCTCTCCTGGTTGAGCCTGCTCCTAATTCTCGGTTCGAGTGTTTCTATAAAATGTGCATCATTGGTTATGCCAATAATTGAGGTAATGGTTCTGGTGGAATCATCTATAATCTTCAAAATTACATAGAGGGAATCTCCACCATTCTTAAGGATCAGTTTGTCAAGTTCATCCAGTATAATTACAAGCGCACCCATTTCCCTGGAGAGCAGGCCCATTAATTCCAGATAGATTCTGTCAAGTGGCCAACCAAGAGATGGGATCTGTTCCTCTGTGCCTCCTTTAAGGGTATTTACAATGTTTACAAGGATCGAGTATGGTGAATCATATATCTGGCAGTTGCAGTATATCACCTTTGTTGAAGGCCCTGTCGCTTCTGCAAGGAGTTTTGTCACATGATGCGCGGCTGATGTTTTTCCTGTACCTGTTTTGCCGTAAAGGATAAGGTTTGAGGGCCTCTGTTTTCTCATTATGCTTGCCAGAATCCGAACCATGTGCTCTATTTCCTTCTCACGGTGGGGGAGCTTTTCGGGTACAAAGGAGCTGCCAAGTGTGTCCAGATTCCCGGTAATTATGCCGGAATTCTCAGTAAAATTGAAGAAAGGATTCATTGATTATACCCAGAATTATAGCAAGTCTTCAGTTATACAAAAATCTTTTTTGATTCTGTAAGATAAATTTTTAACAGCGGTCCATGCAGAAGATACCGGGACCTCATTCTTTATGGAAAAATTTCACTTTTATTCCCTTCTCCCTCATTATCCTGCCTAGTAGATACATTGAACCTGTGACCAGGACATCTGAACCAGAGGATATGCATTCATCATACGCCGTCACAGGATCCTCAATTACTCGGGCCTCCCGGAACAGCCCTGAATACATTCTGTACAATTCTGCCGGAGGTATGGCCCTCTCAGGTTCCTCAGGTGTTGTAAAGACCACTCTGCTGCTCAGGCCACGGAGAATCTTCAGATAACTGTCTACATCCTTGTCGGATAACATCCCAACGAGAAGAACTGGTTCACGGTTGGATATTGCTTTGTAACTTGATACCAGAGAATGGGCTGCCGGAGGGTTATGCGAGGAGTCCATAATGACCAGCGGGTCCTTTGATATGACCTGCATTCTTCCTGGCCAGCATGTGTTGCTGATGCCTTTTTCTATTCTGGTTTTCGGCACAGATTCACCGGAATTTTCTATTGCCAGAACAGAGCAGATTATGTTATTCCTCTGGAAAAGACCCGGGAGAGAGGAGGAAATCCTGTATTCCCTATTGCCTGTTTTAAGCCTGAATTTAACCCCATCAACTGAGACTGTGAAATCTTCAGTGATGGCGTCCTTCCAGGAGCAGTGTAGTTCAGAGCCCCTGGATTCTGCTATTCTTTTAACAGTTGCGTATACTTCAGGCTTGTTGTCTCCAAGAACTACGGGAATTCCTTTTTTTATTATGCCTCCCTTCTCAAATGCTATTGAAGTAAGTGAACAGCCAAGTTTCATTGCATGTTCATATCCAACCTGGGTTATCACACTGACCATGGGTGAAATTATATTAGTTGAGTCAAGCCTCCCTCCAAGGCCAACTTCAACTGAAGCATATTTGCAGGCTGTCTCCTGAAAGTATTTGAATGCAAGGACTGTTGTGAGCTCAAAGAATGTTGGATTCCTACTTTTTTCTTTGAGAGATTCTATTTTCCCCCTGTAATCACCAATAAATTTCTCTATGTATTCATCGGGAATGGATTTTCGCCCGGACACTATTCTCTCGTTAAAGTCGACAAGGTGAGGGGAAGTATAGATGCCTGTCCTTGAGTAGTTCTGAAGAATATTGTAAACAAATGCAGAAGTGGAACCTTTCCCGTTGGAGCCTGCTATATGCACTGACTTGAAACTTCTGTCTGGATTGCCAAGCATGCCGTTGAATTCCCTCGTAACCTCAAGGTCAAGTTTTATGCCTTCCCGCATAAGAGAGTACATATAATCAATCACGGATGAATCCATAAAGATCACAAGAGACAGAAGGGATTTCTCCCGTACGAATCACAGAGCCCAATATTAGGATTTGCCTGCCCTCAAAAGTAGAGATTTGCTTACGGATATCTCCCTCAAAACTTTATATTACCCTACATTCATGTAATGATGGAGACAGAATTTCTATTCCTGAAAGATCAGTATGCCAGAGAAGCGGACAGCAAAGTTGTATGGCACGAATTCACTGATCTTGTCCTAGACAGATCAGTATTCTTTCCCACAGGGCATGGGCAGCCCAATGACAGGGGGAAGGTTGTTATAGATGGAAGGGAATATATCATTGTTGATACATGGCTTGACGGGGAAAGCATCCACCTTATGTCCCACGATACTTTTCCGGATGATGTAAACGGAAAGTCTGCACACCAGGTGCTTGACTGGGATGTCAGATACATGCACATGAGATTCAGGACTGCCCTCAAGATTCTGATGGGGCTCTCTTATAAGCTATTCAAGGCAACAGTGAGAATAAACCAGACCTACGACGATTCAGCATGGATGGATCTTGAACTGGATAACATAACTGAGGAGATGGTTTCAGAGTTATTCACCAAGGCAAACGAGATAGTATCCGCAGATCTCAGTGTAACTTTCAGAGAAATGCCAAGGGAGCAGTTCATGAAAGAGGAAGAGATGCTTGCAATATGCAAATCCGTTGTCCCAGATTATGAGAGCATCAGGATCATGCATCTGGATGGAATACCGGATCAGATGGAATTTGGCACCGATGTAATGAAAACTTCAGAGGTTGGAAAGATCAACTATAAAACGAACCTGGTTAAAGGCAAAATTTCGAGAAGGATAAACATAACACTTGAATAAGAAATAATCATCCCTCACAAATGGACGGGAAAGCTGGAACATTTGAAAAGGTCCTCTCATTCCTTTCTATAATTCTGGTTGTAGCGGTTATACTTACTGTTCTATATGCTGTATTTGATTCAATTCCCAACCTTTCTGCCATAGAGTCCCTTAACAGTGCAGACTTTCTCTTTTTTACAATACCTCTCACCTCTTCTTTCATTTACTTTGTTCTTGCCCTTGTTGTCTTAATACCCGCAGCCGCTATCCTGACATTCTTCTCTCGAGACAGGATTGGCATTGGAAAAGAAGGCAATACTTCCTGGGAGTTCGGTAAATATTTCTCCATCTTTATTCTTATAGAACTAGTATTCTCCGAGATAGAGAGTTTCCTTGATCCCTCCATCTCAACATCATTCCCCTACAACATACCGATTCCAGGAGAGAACTTTGTCCTGGCTTCCTCACTTCTGTCAGAGACACTTTTGCAGGTGGCTGTACTCGGGATTGCACTTGTAGTGTTCTATGGGTTTTCCAGACGCACAAGCGATAAGGGCTTCTTCTCTATGCAGGTCCCCACACGAACTGCATCACTCATATCGTTGCTTTCTGCCATACCTGTTGCAGTTATCTTCGGAGGGGGGATTGTATCAACACTCTTCACTTTCATAGTCTTTGCTTTTTTGAATATAGTTTTCATTAGAGTTGGTTTTCTCAAGGGCTTTACACTGAATTTTGCTGTTACCATGAGCAATGTGCTCATATCTCTTCTTGGAGCCTCTTCCTTATATTCTACAGCATTCACTTTCATACTTCTTTTCTTTGCATTTTTGGGCATGGCCTCAACTTTCACACTTGCCCAGAAACGCGCAGGAATGAGGGCTCCACGCAGTTCAGGAAATGACCCTCTTACCGGAGATCTTCATAATTTTAAGCCAGAAAGGCCTGAACCTGCTCTTAATTTCAAGACCCTTTTCATAAGGTCAACATGCCCATCCTGTGGGAATTACACTTTTGAGATCCTCGGGAATATGGATCTGAAATGCATGAAATGTGGGCATGAAATAGAACATGATGCTGTTGCGGAGCCTAACATAACTCTGAGAAGCCTAAGAGGGTCCAGCTACTGATGATTCTTTGCCATATGATGTTGCCATTATAACTGCATAGGCAACTGTTGGAAGCAGGATTGCCAGCATCACCGTTCTGCCAAGAAACTGAAAGGCTGAATCAAGCCCGAATGAACCTAAGATGAAACCAATCCCAAAGAAAGTCTCGTAGAAAAAAACACCTTTTCTGGGAGGGTATATCCCTATTAGATGTGAAAGTATCTTTGACATGGCAAGAGAGACACCGAGGCCTCCCAGTATAACAACAGATATTATCACATATATCTGAAAGAAAAATCCAAGCAACCCCACAGGAGCTATCAGTACTGCAGACAATACTGCATAGGACCTTAGACCTATATCGGGAACATAGTTAAGTGCAATATATGAAGCGGCTGAAGATATTCCATATATACCGATCACTATTCCTATTATTCCATAGGAATAACCTGATGATTTCATAGTCGGTTCCAGTAAAAAATAAAGGAAACCAGAAAAAAGACCTGCAAAAAGCAGTGCCAGACTGTAACGGACTTCAACCCTGTCCTTTCTCACAATTCTCTTTCTGGCTCCAACCCTCGGTGTGAAGAAAAGACCTGCCACAAAGGCTGCAAATGCAAAAATAAACAACACATATATTTTACTGAATTCCAGGATAAATCCCATAAGGATTGGAGTGACAGCATTTGGGATTCCCCAGCCAACAGAATATTTTTCTGCATTGCTGGAACTCTCGAGGGAATTGAGATTTATCTCAGTGGATATCCACCAGGGCGCCTGCAGTATGCCTGCGAGTATTGCAATCAGAAGGATATCTTCAGAATAAAAAAATATCAGGATGACCGACACCATGGCCAGAAAGAATAAGGGAAACACTATTCCGTATCGTATCATCCTCTTACCGGAATAGAGGTACAGTGCTGCCATTATTGGAAACGGCGCTGAACCGGCCAGGCCGAGAACCCCTATTATCTCATAGCTATATCCCTGGCTCAACAGGATCAGGGGAAAGGCAAAGGAAAGCGTGAACCATCCGGAGGAGAAGAAGAAGCTGTTGAAAAACAACCTTCTGGAATCAACACTTGCAGAGCCATCCTCCATGGAAAGGCATGCTGCGGATGGTAAAAAATATCACTGAAAGTTCTGGTTCAGTTGTGATTTCGCTGAAGTAAAGCTCGAATTCACTGCAGTTTGTCTATTTTTACACCATCGTCATCATAGAATGCCACAATATCCTCCGGGCCAAGATTCAGTTTCTTAACCACCCTCTGAGGTATGGTTATCCTGTATGAGGTACCTCTGGAAGTTATATGGGCTACATCAATTAATGTCCGCTTGGTCATTCTTCCTCAATGTTCTACTTTTATAAATATGTTATTAATTGCACATCATATAGTATTACCAATATCGGGTATTACCCTTTTATCAAAACATCTTATCGTTACAACGAAGGCAAGTTTTATTCGGCGTTTAGACATTGAAGCGCTTAATATTTATAGGTACTCAGAATCACCTGAGAGATTCAGATGGTAACCAAACCTGCTAGAATGTACACCAAGATTTCCGGACCTGCATATACAAGAAGAGAGTTCATGGGAGGTGTACCATATCCAAAGATCACTACCTTTGTTCAGGGAAATCAGAACAAGGAATTTGAGCTTGAATTCAGGCTCATTGCAGAGGAGAGCTGCCAGATCAGACATGTTGCTCTTGAAGCCGCAAGGATATCAGTTAACAGAAAGATGCTGGAAGGAGCTTCTGCTGAGGCATATTATCTCCAGATAAGACCATATCCTCATCAGGTAATAAGGGAACACAAGATGGCTACAGGAGCCGGAGCAGACAGAATTTCAAGTGGAATGAGGAACGCTTTCGGAAAGCCTGTTGGAACTGCTGCCAGGGTTAAGTCCGGCGATATAATAATGGTTGCACGCACAACACCGGATAAGGCAAAAAAATTGAGAGACGCCCTTCACAAGGCTTCAATAAAGCTTCCAACCCCATGCAAGATTGAAATTACCAAGGGAAAGGATCTGGCAGGAAGGCTGGGACTTTAAAATTTTTTAGAATTTTCTTTTTCGTTCCCTGCTGCCAATATAATCCTGAATGAATTTTGCGGCCAGCATTGATGTGTTGCCGTTATCATAGACCGGAGTGATCTCCACTATATCGAATCCGGATATCAAAGGAGACAGCTCATTTATCATATATCTTACGTCAGAGTCCCTTAAACCGTATGGTTCAGGTGTCCCCACGCCTGGGGCGTATGATGGATCAATGCCGTCCATGTCTATGGAGAAGTATATGCTCCCAGGATTGTAGTCAAGTATCTCACTTACCACTTTGCCGATTCCAATTTTTGAGACTTCCCTTGATGATATGAACCTCACATCCTTCCACAGGTCACTTTCAAATTCTTCCATTGAAACTGATCTGGTTCCGACCGAGACGCATTTTCCAGGGCCAAGTATTTCAAGTGCCCTTCTTGTCACACAGGCATGATTGTATGGATTTCCAAAATATTCCATCCTGAAATCAGAGTGGGCGTCTATTACCACAAAGAGGGAATCCTTGAAGTTTCTTACGGCACCCACAGTTATTGAGTGCTCTCCGCCAAGCATTACTGGTATCTTCCCATCAGAGCGGATGATTCTGACGACGTTTTCAACATCGTTCACTACGTCCTCAGCATCCTCTCCAACTGCCAGGTCGCCCAGATCTGCAATGTGAATGTCAGGAAAATTAACTCCATAATTGAAGTCGTAGGATTCTAGATTGTCGTAATGTTCCCTGATTGCTGCCGGGGCTTTTCTTGAACCTCTTCTGAAACTTGAGGTGCAGTCAAATGGTACGCCAAAAATTACGTACTTTGAGTCCACATAACTGGAAGTGGCATCGGCTATCTTCTTCAAACTGAGAAATTCACTCAGTTCTGAAGCATGATCTTCCTGACGCCCATTGCCTCCCAATAAGACACCTCTGTTCCAGCCTGGATTTTCCCGAGCTCCTCTTCCGTAACCTGGACGAGGAATGTTTCGAATGTCTCAGAATCCATCAGCTGTATTTCGTTGTTGGATATGGAGAGAACCTGAGCATTCTTCTTCTCTATTATTGGAACCTTGACCTTATGCTTTACTGGAAATACTGCACTTCTTTTTGCGTTGTCAAAAACCCCAATAGCAACAATTCGGGCTTTGGCCTCACCATGTTTCCCGGGCTTGGACATTGTAATTTCCATAATCTTGCATGGAGCATCATCCAAAAGCATGTATCTTCCAACTTTAAGTTCCCTAACTTCGGCTTCCTGCCAACTCATGATATTCCTCTCCGCATTACTCTGGGCTTTAAATATTTTCTATACCATTTTTAGAATAGAATTGCCCCATTATCCCACTGTTAAAGCTCAGACCAGTTCTTCCCTTTTCCAATCCCTGTAAGGCATTGCCAGCAGTATCCCAGATCTCTTCCTGAAATCTCCATTAACCATCACATCGGATACACACGAGGAATCGGCGGAATATACCACATTCGATATGGCGTTCTCTTCGTTGGTTGGGAAAAGGCGCGGATTCTGTGTATCAAGAGTTATGATGTCCCCTCTCTTTCCAGGTTCTATAGAGCCTATGTCATCAGCACGGAGGGAACTGGAAGCAACAACGGTGGCCATATCCAGAATCTCACTGGCCCTTATCACTGACGGGTCCCACCTCTGATTCTTGACCATAAGAGCGCCCATTTTCATAGACTGCATGACATCCAGCGAATTATTGCTGCCTGAACTGTCTGAACCGATGCTTACCCTGACTCCTTTCTGCTTCATCTCAATCACCGGTGCAATTCCCCCAACTCCAAGCTTACTGTTGCTGACCGGGTTCCATGAGACGCTCACATCGTTCTTTGCAAGGTAAGATATCTCGCTTGAATTTGCCCAGACGCAATGGGCAGCAACCACTGAGCTGCCCAGGAAACCAATGCGGTGAAGATGTTCTATAGGCCTTTCACCGCCATGGCCTCTGGCAAAATTGTAGACTTCCTCCCTGGTCTCAGCCAGATGGATATGGACAAGTGTACCATATCTTGCTGAAACTTCCTTTGCCCTCATAAAGATGTCATCCTCGGCCACATAAACTCCCTGGACCCCTATTGAAGGCCTTACCAGATCAGATCCTGCATGTTTTTTTATGAAATTCTCAGCATTTGAAATGGTATCTCCGCTCTGTGTTGTCTTGTCCTGATCCAGCGTATTCCATGACAGAAACCCCCTGATGCCCACGTCCATGCATGCCTTGGTTACCAGGTCCTCGCCATAATAAAGATCGAGAAATGATGTAACACCGGAATTGAGCATTTCAACAGATCCAAGAACTGCCGATCTGTAAAGGCCTTTCTCTGTTCTCTGCCCATCAAGGACAAATGTCTTTTCAAGAAATGATGAAAGAGGCATATCATCCAGTTGCCCCTTTAGATGGGCCATTGCCACATGAGTATGAGTATTAATCAAACCCGGCATGACAATTTTATGTGTGCAGTCTACAATTTCTTCGGCTTCTCTCGCCTCTTTTCCGGTGTACTCTATAATTCCATTGTTTACAAGCACATTTCCTCTGAAAACCTCCCTTCTGCTGTTCTGTGATATCACAATACCGTTTTTGAAAAGGACTGAAGTCATTAATCCGAATATCGATTATTTGCTAATAACTGTAGCTTTCTTTTTCTGTCTTTTCCTTCTGCGATCCGGAGATGATCTTGACATATATATCAGGGTGGCCATAACTGCAACAGCCCCCCCAAATAGCTGAAGGTTCACAGATTCCAGAATAACAATGGCCGCAAATGTCACAACACCAATCAGTGCGCCCATGAATATTGGAGCCGACATCAGTGAGACCGTTTCCGCCCTGTGTTTCTGATCTACCACTATTATGAAGTAAAGTATGAAACCGATGATGGCTACTATCATAGCAACCAGCACAAAGCTGTTGAGCGGTGACTGAAACGTCGAAAGTGGAGGCGGGAACTTAACCCCATCAATGTTTGTTGAACCTGTAAATATAAGGGCAAGAATGGAAATAAACTGATATGAATATGCCTCTGACAGCGCAGAGAAGTAAGAAAGCCCCTGCGTTACAAGGAATACTGTGAATACCTGGTCCAGAAGGGGCAAAATTGATACAAATAACGCAGATACAGCCCTGTTGACATTTTTCGCCAGAATACCCTCAATTACCGAAACTGAGGAAATTGAGAGAAAAAGCGTTATGAATGTCTGAGTATCCAGTGGTATTCTGAATAAACGGACAAATGATGTGTCAGGCAATAATCCAAGTTCAAGGAGCAATGAAACAACCACTAGAATTGCAATTACCAGGATGGTTAGCAGGTAAACATCTTCCTGATGTTTCTGCGGTAGGAACCTCTTTATCACAGGAAGGGCAGTTATAACTGCAAATGGAACAACATAAATTACGTGGACAAGTTCCGGAAGAACATAAAAGAGCAGAACGATGGAAGGCAGAAGTACCATAGTGTTAAGGATATATTTTGTGATGTTCATGATCAGCTCCCCAGGTTCAGTGTTCTCGCATACCTGTATTCAGCAAGTATCCTTGCTATCAATTCCCTGTCCCGTGCAACGATCGATTTGATTCCAACGCCGTTGAAGAATGAAGTAACAGCCTTGAGATTCCTCCTGTGCTTGATTTCAAGGCTCATGAGAAGTTTTTTCCCGACATCGGTTTCAGGCTGTGGCTCAAAATCATACCTGTCCGGAATGAAAAGATAAGTGGGATGACCGGTATTGAATTGAGATCTGCTAGATGCCATGAATGATTCAGGATAGGAGAATGGGGATACTATGAATACAACTGCATTCTTCTTGAAATTCTGCCTTATCTTCCTTAGCGCATCACTAATGTGGAATTCGCCGGATGGTCTCAGCTCGGCCACTTTCTTTTCCAGGCTCTTAATGGGATCTTCAGATTTTTTTGCCGGAATGAACTCATCGATTTCGGATGAAATTATCTGAAATCCTATTCCGTCGCGATTCTTCAGAATAGAGTAAGATGCATTGATGACTGCTGAAACCATCCTGTCGTACATTCTCATTCCGTTGTATCCTGTATTTACACCAGTGCTGTAATCCAGAACGAAATATACATCAATCTGCCTCTCCTCCTCCATCTGCTTTATGTACAGATCCTCACCGTCGATTGCTCCATAACGGTTCCATGCGACGTATCTGAAGTCATCGGACTCAACGTACTGCCTTATTCCATAGAAGTCGTATCCCTGACCGCTCTTCCTTGAGAAATGTATCCCTACAGTGAATAAGAAATTGCTAAGGCGTTCGCTCCTCTGCGTGAAAACATCAGACATGGATGGCCCTACCTTTATGGTGCTGGCCTTCTCGATTGCAACATTCTCAAGACAGAGTTTCATAGGATCTTCAGTGTAAAGACGAAGTGGCCCAATTTCGAACTTTCCGATTGACAGGCATTTGAAAGTGTAAGTCACACTCTTTGTCTCTCCTGGTTTCAGTGCAATCTCACCTTCGAATTCCCCAGATGAGCTGAAGTTGTCAGATAGCGTGTCATAATAGTGAAATTTCACCAGGTTCCTGTTTGGGTTATAGAAATTTAGAGTTACCTCCTTCTCAAGATACTTTCTTGTGAAGTCATTTTCCATTTTCCGTTCCACACGGATATTTTCCAGTGCAGGGCTTGTGTACTTATTAAAAAGTATAATGTCAGAGCAGATTATGAAGAACAGTATGAACGAAAATACTATGAAATAATCATAGCCAAATATAATCGATTCAACTATCCCATAGGACATTACCCCAAGGAGGGCCAGCCCTGACTTCTTTATCATCTTGGAGACACTACTGAGTTAACTATTCTCTCAATTATCCTGTTGGATGTGCTGTACCCATCACCGCCACTTTCAAGAAGCGCTTCAGGCCTCAGAATGAGCCTGTGGTTCAGGAGAGCCTGTGAAAGAAACCTAACATCTTCCGGAATGACATAGTCACGGCCGTTGAGCAATGCGTTCACCTTAGCTGCCATGAGATATTTGGCTGATGTTCTCGGGCTTGCCCCTACCAAAACCAGATCATTGGTTCTTGTCTGCCTTATTATGTCCACGATGTAGGTTATTATCTCCTCACTTGCGTAAACCTGTCTGGCCTCCTTCCTCAGTGCAATTATCTTGTTAGAGTCGATAAGAAACTCATCATCGTCCTGATCTATGCTTATTGATCTCAGTATTCCCATTTCCTGCTCCCTGGATGGGTAAGTCAGGATGTATCGGAACAGAAACCTGTCCATCAGCGCCTCTGCCAGAGGGAATGTTCCCTCCTGTTCAATAGGGTTCTGTGTGGCGATGACCAGGAAGGGCTCCGGGAGAGGATAATCCTCACCTCCAACAGACACCTTCATTTCCTCCATCCCCTCCAGTAGTGCAGACTGTACCTTTGCTGGTGTTCTGTTTATTTCATCCGCAAGAAGTACGTTGGCAAATATGGGACCCTTCCTGAATTCCAGCTTCCTCTGCTCCAGATTGAACACAATGCTTCCGGTGATATCGCTTGGCAGCATATCCGGGGTGAACTGGATTCTTTTGAAATCCATGTTCAGATTTCTAGAAAACTCACTGGCAAGCATTGTCTTGGCAAGACCGGGGACTCCCTCCAGTAACATATGGTTTCTGCTAATCAGTGAAATGAAAAGGAACCTCACAATAGGTTCAGACCCTATAACCTTCCTGCCTATTCTCTGTTCTATCTTTCTGATTGTATTCCTGAGTTCAACTACCTCTCCATCACTGTATTCCTCTGTCATATTAGCTTTCTTCCTCCTCAAATTCAATGGTTTCAAATCTTGATCTTCTGAGCCTGTTGTATAAATTCAGCATTTCATTGAAAGTTTTCATCTTCCCCTCTTCCCCTCTTTTCTTCTTTTTTGGCCTGCTGCTTTCCGCCATGCGCGAGAACTTGCTGTACCTTCTTTCCAGAGACTCGAAATATTCAGGGTATCCTTTGAGAACCTCAAAATCATGTTTAATCGGCACGAGAAAATGTTCAATATCCATGCTCCTGACATGATCAGCCTCCCCTGTGAAGAAATCCTTTGGAATCACAAACTTTTCCCTTTTCTGTTCTAAAGTTGGTGGAGCATCTATTTTTGTCCGTCTTGCAAAACCCCTGATGGCAAGTGATGAGATCCATATTACCAGGATGGGGATGACAAAACTCAACAACATGAGCGGGTTTGATTCTATCCTGCCTGGAAAACCTTCTATCAATGAGAGAAGGGTTGAGCCTATGTAAGTCCCGCTAACCATTCATCACTCCCGCATTGCATCTGCGAAATACAGTTTCATTATATCCATATAATTATAAATCCCCTCAAACTTATCAAGCATCTCATCGCCGGAGAACTGGACAGACTTTGCGAACCTGGCTGGCTCATAATAATTCAGGAAATATGTTACGATTCTTTTCAGTGCATTAAGCCTCTCCTTCTCCATGTCACTGGTTGGGGTAATGCCATCCAGGGCTTCATGCATGGAAAAACCGTCAACAAGAGCTCCAGTACCAATAGAACCCTTCAGGTCCTTGATCTCCCTGATTATGAAGTCCCTTTCACCTGAACTGGTTGATCTGGGCCGTGAAAAGTATCTGCAGTAATCATCCCTTGCGGCCTGATAGGTAACTGAGGCGGCTTTTTCAAGATGCTCTTCACCCAGCAACTTTCGAGCTTCAAGCATTGGCGGAATGTCACCAACAGTCTTGACCTCCACGACAGTCTCAACTGTCTGTACATTTCTGCCAGTCTTGGATTTCTGTTTGGCTGGTTTGCTGCTTTTCTTAACAGTCTTAACTTTTTTCTTATCATTGGAGAATAGCCCCATTTATTCACCTCAGCTGAGATTTACAGTCAGATAATTGGCATTAACACTTGCGACTGGCACAAGTTTGGAAGGGAAATAATATGAGAGACTAAAGTTATTTACCCCTCCTGGAACGATAGTGAAATAATTCGTGAACTCCAAAGAATTGCTGCCATTCATTGTTGGTGTGACAAAGGTACCATTGCTGGTAAGGGTGTAATTTGCAGTAATGTTGATATCTCCATAATTAATTGATTCTAGATACTCCTTCTGTTGTCCCCCCATGAAAGTGAAATTGTAATAAACATAATTGTTAGAATCTGCTTCTTTACTTTTCTCTGACACATTGTGATCAGAAATGTTCAGATTTAGGGTCTGAACAGGAGATGTGTCAGTCAGGGTATGTGAAGTGGAATTTGCCAGATTGCTTCCAAGGTAAATGGATGTAGAGACTGTTCCGGATTTTTCAGCAAAGTAATGAATGCCCGAATCTGACAGATCTAGACCATTTGATACTGGCCCACTTACTGAAACTTTGAATTTTACTGGGCTTGAATAATTAAGAACCACGAGGAATGGTTCCAGTTTGATCGTTTTGAGAGAATTGGATGACAGATTCACCTTGGTGCTGTTTGGAACAAAGTACGGATTCGTATAGTTGAATATGTAATTTCCATCTGGAAGTGAATAGTTGAGTATTATCAGGTTTAACCCGCTTTGATAATATGATGTGTAATTTGCTGTAAGCAGATAATTGCTGGAATTCATTCCAGACGCCGGTGGTGCGGCTCCTGTGTAGCTGTAAGGGTTCTGTAGTGTCATCTTCAGGGAGTGAAGAGGTTTTTCAGTCATATTATCTGTAAAAATGTGTCCCGACTCAGGTATAGAGGATGTATTTACACTGAATGGTACTCCTTTGTAATCCATTGCCTCAGGAAGCACTGTAAATATTCCACCGTAGAGCAGGGCTACAGTCACTTCTCCTGACGAATTTGTCACAGCCTTCATCAAATAATACTGGGAATTGACATATATGAAAACAGCCACCTGCACACCTGAAATTGGTTTAGAGCCATTCATCATCTTAATAATGAACGAACTATGGTTGTAATTCGTTGTAGTCGGCGTCGGCAATGTGCTGTTCAATTCCCCCTGAATATCAGAAGAATTTGTATCTGGTAATCCAGAAGAACGGGACCATACAGAGGTTCCATTGCCTATTGAACTGACTGTTGTCAGGCTCTCATTTATACTGGCATTTCCGGGAGAGATGCTGACCGTTCTATTAACGTAACCTGGTTTAGACAGATGTATTGAGTAACCTCCGGATGTAAGGTTAAGGCTGATGTTTCCATTGCCACCCGTATAATTTGAGTAAATGGAGGGGCCATTGGTTCCGGATGTTACATTAACATTAACGCCAGATAATCCACTTCCATTTAGCCCCGTAGTGTGTAAGTGAATGTTTTCTATTCCAGATGAGCTGGGGACAAGATTCAGGTTTTTCAGTAAAGATCCACCCTGAAGGTTTCCCGACAAATTGAAAGGCTTTGATAGTTTGGATATGATGCTGAAATTGTACTGGCCAGGGAATGACATATTGAATGAATACTGGCCATTTGCGTTCGTTGTAATATTTTTAACGAAATAAGTGCCGTTTACACTGGTGAGAACTTCGAAGCTTTGCGATGCCGCAACTCCTGAAGTTCCATTCAGCTTCATCAGACCTGTGATTGTTGTTTCCAGTTGAACAGCATAATTAGGGTGCGATGCATTATTATCAATATAGGAAGAGAAGTATGGTGAGAGTTGCTGAGGTACCGTATAGGAAGGCTGCTGGGGTGAATTTTTAAATGGATTCTCAGATGCAAGGGTGAAGTTGTAGTATGTCGGGCTTGACCGCACCGCCACATATGCAGATTGGCTTTGATATCCTTTAGAAGTGGCCCGGATCTGATTATTTCCGAAGTCAGCAGCCACTGAATATTCTCCGGAACTTAAGGTGGCATACTGAGTGGTGGTAACAGAATACACTGAATAATTGGTTATTCTATTGCCAAGCATATTCATGGCATCTCCTTTTATGAATGCCCCTGTCTGATTGTTTGAAATGAGGTTAACCTTCAAACCTGAAATAGCTGAATCAGTCACATTTACGTAACCAGGAACTGTCACGTTCGAAAATCCCCGCTTTGAGGCAGATATACTGAAATTCCCTGGCACTGCATCCAGTGAGAATTGCCCTGATGACGATGAATTGGTTTTATACCCGCCCCATGGGTCTGAAAACGTTAAACCAACATCACTTACGGATGTGCCGTTATAAATGGTTGAACCGCTAATTTCGTACTTCGGAGATGGGTTAAAACTTAGATTATTCCAAACTGTCGCATTTATGGGAAGATAATTCTGAGTGTAAAGAACATTATATTGAAACATTTCGAAGGCGAATTTGCCATATCCGCTTTGAAGAAACCCTATCTGATAGAATCCACTGCCGTTTGTTCTGACAGCTGTCATTACAGAAAGCACTGCAGAATAAAGCACCATATTCCCGAGGGGTTTTCCATCGGAGGAGTTTCTAGCGTAACCCTGCATTATTACAGTTGAGTTCCCGTAATCCTTGAATGTGGTATTCTTTCCTCCAAGACCATATTTATTGAGACCCTGATATTTATATATTTGAGGAGGCTCAAAATTCTTGGGAGGACTTATTGTTATCTGTGCCGGTGAGGCAGGGTAATCAACATGAAAGAATACGAATACTCCGGATATAAGAACCATCCCAACTACAAGGAGGGCTATTGATTTTGGTGACAAACAGTATTAGAGACAAGCCATGTATTAAAAGTTTTGTACAGTCTTAATTTTCATGAAGGTCAATGAAAAAGCGCTTCTATGTGGGGTCAGGACAATACTCAATTTCTAACCTTGACTGCTACACCTTTCCTGAGAGACTTCATTGCATCCACCGGCATTTTTGCTGTACCCACTCCCCGTATTTCGCCAGAATGATGGAGCACTACTTCGTCTCCCGGCTTAATATCTGAAGATGCGTCCTTTATGCCAACAGCATAGATACTGGCTGTAGGCTTGAAATCGTCTATTTCCACCATGAATCTGGAATTGGTTATGAACCAGTTTGCAGCATTTTTTGTAATGGAAAAAAGTCCCCTCTCTTCATGAAAAACTAAAGCTGGTTTTCCATCATACACCAGCATATCGCGGTCATAGTTTTTTATTATTTTTGACTTTGAAACATAGGGCACAATCCAATCGCCAAACTGATAGCTGGCGATAGAGATGAATTCCTCCATCCTTGGGTTTCTTTTAATCTGTTTTTCTTCTCTGATTTCCCCATCAATGCATTCAAGCAGTGCAGAGAATTCACCTTCTCCGGAGTGCTTATCCCAGAATAAAACTTCAGAACCGGTTGGCAGGTAATCCCCTATAAAAGCAAGTGATTCATCAATAAATGCTATGACCTTACGGTATTTGTTCCTGGAAAAATATTGATCCAGCATTGAGTTGATCATCCTCTGCTCTTCAAGATACCAGCTCCCTGTAACAGGAATATCGTAGAATGAGGGGGGATATGTTCTTTCTAGGTCTCTTGGAACCAGTCCAACGGGAGATGTTACAATTATTTCATGAAGTCTTCTACGTCTGTTTCCCAGTGCCTTAAAAAGTCTCTGATGTGTCTTGGATGAGGAATAGGGCTTTCTTGCTGTGCATGGGATTAACAGTGCAATGAGTTCCTCATTTTCATGTTTGTACTTTTCAGAGATGTATGCTCTGTACCTTTTCAGGTCAGGCCTGTTCAATGATTCAAGGCTTCCTGCGATGATACTGGAGGTGTATCTTGGAAATCCTGATTCAATCTCATCATACATAACCTCATCTGAATGCCTGAGTATCTCAATCGCTTTAGAACTGACAGTTGCCCTTTCTACAAGCTCCCTTAGAGTCCCGGCCTCAATTGCTAGGCCACAATAATTGGCGACCTGAGAAACGTACTCTGAGTTTGATAAGGCATTGTCCTCTCCGTTTCTTATCCTTCCAAATGGGGTATACCTGACACCTTCACTTCCTTCCAGAACTGACTGGGTATTGTCGAAAAATGATATGCCGAGATAAACAAGAACCGGAATAATGTAAGGATCACTGAAACCCTG
>DARE01000032.1 GCA_002503205.1 Thermoplasmatales archaeon UBA447
ATAATCGGATACCTACCTATCTGTTTGAAGACAGGACTTACTTATAGCTATAAATGGGACCGTTGAGATTTGAACTCAAGTTACCAACACCCCAAGCTGGTAGGATACCAAACTACCCCACGGTCCCATTACGAAAATGGCAGAATTTCGTCAATCAGGTCTATGTGGGATAATATCATACGCCTGCAGCAGTACCTGTGGATTCCAAGGCTTTCCATTTCTCTTGAGATCTCATCTGGGGTCGGTTCTCTGCCTGTCTTGCGTATATCCGCCATCTTCTCCTCAAATTTCACACTGCTGGAAGAGATGACCTTCCCACAGCTGAAGCATCTCACTGGTATAATCATGTAATCACCTGTAAGATTTCTGCCTCTTGGCCCTGGCACCACGGCCCATTGGCTTTTTAGGCATCTTTCTTCTTATGTCATTGACAAGAAGTGTTCTGTCATACTGCCTGAAAAGTTCATCCAGCTCGTCATCCTTGAGGAATTTAACAAGCCCCTTTGCAATGGCTGTTCTTGATGCATCTGCCTGACCTGTCTGGCCCCCACCAGAAACCATAACGTCAATATTTACTTCCTTGGCTTTGTCTCCTGCCAGCATAAGTGGCTCCAGAAGCTTGTTCCTCAGAATCTCAACTGGATAGATTTCAACTGGTGACCCATTAATCGTAACCTGTCCGTTCCCCTTCCTTGTTACTGCCCTTGCAACGGCAGTCTTCCTCTTTCCAGAGGTCATAACAATATTCGGTGCTTTCATCAATATTTACCTCCAAGGTTTTCAGCAACCTCGGAAAGCAGAACAAATCTGCTCATCCTGGTATTTTTCGCTTCATCTATAGTCATTTTCTCGGAATCTTTGTATTCATGCGGAACTCCGGAATAGACCTTACAGTTCTTGAACTTCTCCATTCCGGTGGATTTCTTTTTGGGAAGCATATCTCCGATGGCTCTCCTCAGAATCTGATTTGATGTTCTGGGGTAGTGTGGGCCTTTCCTTATGCTACCGATGTCCATCCTCTCTCTGAACTTTCTCAGAACGAATTCTCTGGAACCAGTGACAACAACTTTTCCAGCATTAACAACAACAACCTCCTCTCCGCTCAGGAGCATCTTGGCAACCTTTGTGGAAAGCCTCCCATAAATGTGATCTGCGGCGTCAATAACTTTCATTAAATCACCTTAATATTATAAGATTGGTACCCTTTGGGTTCTCCCGGGCAAGATCCACCAGCGACACGAATTTGCTTCCCCCTTCTGAAATCTTTTTCATAGCCTGAGGTGAAGCCTTGATAGCTGAGACGGTAACTTTTCTTTTCATATAACCGGAGCCAAGGACGTATCCGGCCACAACAACAGTATCGCCATCAGATGTAGAACTTTCTATTTTTCCCACATTTGTTCTGGAGTAACTGCTCTTAGGCTTCATCAACCTCTTGGCAATATCTCTCCAAAACACTGAGTTGTTCTCCCTGGAGATTTCCAGCAACTTAGCGACAGTATCCTTTAATTCTGGATTTTCCTTTGTGGATAAATTCTTTGACATGTAGTTCGACCAGTAGCCACACCTAATGGAGAATTCTTAATAAAGCTTTTCGGGTGATTCTCCGTCTATTCCGTCATTGCCGAGCTTGAACCTGAGGAACCTGATAATGCCCATTATTTTGAAATACTCCGATTGTGTCAGCTCCGCTCTTGCCATCAATCTGGAGATCATGACTTTGGTGTTTGGGATCTTATATTCAGGAAAATCAGTCATGGAGATTAATTCCATAACACTGTCCACAAGCCTTGACATGTTTTTCTCTTCTACTGGATCCGCTGTTACAGGAAGTCTCCTATCAAGGTCCCTAATCATCTCATAAAGGATGACTGATACAGCGTGGGAAAGGTTGAGGACAGGATACTCCGGATTGGAGGGAATATGAATAAACGAGTTGCACAGTTCTATCTCAGTGTTTCTGAGGCCATCATCTTCCCTTCCGAAAACCAGTGCTATATTCCCTTCAGTTTTTAGTGCCCTTTTCCAGAATTTCGAAGGTGTTTCCGGCAGTCTCCTGAACTTTCTGTCATCAAGCGTAATGGAACTTGATGTTGCCGCCACAATCCTGAATCCCTCTATTGCGTCCGCAAAATTATCATATCGTCTAGCATTAAGTAGAATTTCCTTACCATTCATTGCTCTTGCCATTGCCTCATCTCCAATTTCAGGTGGTGAGACAAAACGAAGGTCGGAGAGGCCATAGTTCCTCATAAGCCTGGCAATGGCCCCTATGTTTCCTCCATATTTTGGAGCGACTAGAATAACTGACACTTTTTTGTTTAGTTCTGATAGAGTTTCAGAAAAAATTAGATGGTAGGAATCCCTCTTTCTCTGAAGAGATTCCTTATTGAGAGTTCTCCTCTTCAACTTTCTTCTCTTCCGGTTCGGGTTTATTTTCCGCCTCCTTCTGATCAGAAGGGGATTCGGCTTCAGGAGCAGGTTTCTCGTCAGGTTTATAGACTTCGGATACCCTTATGCTGTAGTCTTTCAGATATTTCCTGGCATCATTTACCACTCTGAATTTTGACTCAAGCCACATTGCATCGAATTTGGTCTCTTCAGGGACTGTTATCTCAATTTCTGTGCCGTTCTCAGAAACCTCAAACTTTTCAGAGTCCACAGGATAATTAAAATCAATCAGAGCCTTCATCTTCTCAACATTATTCTCAATGATTCCTGTGACTGTGTATTTATAGACAACATCCTTCCCAGCCCACTGGTGGTTGTAATCCACAAGGATCCTGCCAGGGGTCAGTGATACGACTCTTCCCCTTCTCCCATTCAGCGAGACTTCCTGGCCAAGAGCCGGTTCAACATTCTGCCTCTGAAATTCCCTGTAAGTATGTACTTTTACATTTTTTGAGTCTCTCAACCCGTAAGCGTCCTCTGCTTTTATCTTGACCTCGTATTCCTTTCCCACTTCAGCATTGAGGAATGACTCATTTATCTCCTTGAAAAGGTTTTCAGAACCTACCACAAGAACTGTCTCTTTGTACTTCAGTTTCTCATCGTAAATGTCGTTATCCTTAGCAAGCTGCATATTGTTTGTGGATACAAGTTTCTTCTCGTCTCCAACGTACATTTCGAAATTGACTTTGATGAAGTCTCCGTCTTTCATCTGTTAACCACCAGTTAAAACCGTGTGGTGCGAGAGTCCAAGATCGTATTTATACATTTGTTGAATTTCATAATTCCCTATTAATGGATTATGACTCCAGTCTCGCCGTCAACAAATACATCCTCGCCGTCTTTGATATAGACTGCAAGTCGAGTATTGTGAAGAACGGTGATCCCAACATCCCTGAGCGTCTCTCTCATTTTGTTTGAGACGTTTCCAGTGAATATAATAGCCTGGTATTTTCCTATCCTGTCGAAGCTAATTTCCTCATCGGATTCCACCAGAAGTATTTCCCTCTTCTCATCAGGGTTCCTGGTGATTTTGCCTTTTACACTTTTTCCGGATGGATAGCCTCTTCCTATGAACGTTCCAATGGTTGAAACTCTTACCTCATTGGTGCCTCCGAAGAGAAAATATGGAGCTCCTGAGGTAAGAACCACTCTATCTCCCTTCTTCAGTGATGAATGTGCCTCAAAAAAGGATAGGGCGCTCACAAGATCAATTCCCATGGATTCTTCCCCAGAAAATACAACTGGCTCCACACCTCTGTAAAGGTTCAGTTTGTTTGCCATCCTGTTAGAAATAACCGCTGCATATATTGGAACATTTGGCCTGACAGCTGAAATCATCTTTGCTGTGTTTCCGGATTTGGTGAAGGCCAGAATAGCATCTGCATCAATCTCATTAGCAATATTTTTCGCCGACCTGGCTATGGAATAAGCTACTCTGTTTCCAAGGAACTCTACAGGTTCAACAAGCGAAATCTGTTTGGATTCAACATATTCGGCAATGTCAGAAAGAAAATTTACTGCCTCAACGGGATAGTCCCCTATTGAACTCTCCTCTGAAAGCATCAGAGCATCCGCGTTATCCAGAATTGCATTTGTCACATCTGAAACTTCAGCCCTTGTTGGATTGCTCTCCTTAACCATTGATTCAAGCATCTGGGTAGCAACTATTGTTGGCACACCCTCCTTGTGGGATTCCTCAATGATCCTTTTCTGGGCAAGTGAAACCTCTTTCAGTGGCAACTCAACGCCAAGGTCTCCCCTTGCAACCATTATGAAATCAGAAACCCTTGTTATCTCCCTTATATTCTGCAGCCCGCTTTTTGTCTCTATCTTGGAGACGATGAACTGGTCTCCGCCTGCTTCATGAATTAGCTCTTCCAGCTCTATAACATTATCTTTCCCCTGAACAAAGGAGAGTGCAAAGAAATCAACACCCTGTTTAACAGATTCCTTGAGAAATTCCTTGTCTCTGTCTGTAACCGAGCCAATGGGCAGGAATTTTCCAGGTATGTTTATTCTGCTCCTGTCCCTCATGCTGCCTTCATCTATGGCTTCGACAGTGGCAATGGAATCCTTTACAGAAATAACTCTCATTCTGACTCTTCCATCGCTGAACAGGATCATGTCCTTTTCCTTCAGATGATCAAGAATGGCTGGGTGACTGATTGAAATATCCGGTTTCTTTTCTGCCGCAGCGAATGTGAACCTCGTTCCCTTCTTAACATCAAGTTTCCCTCCATTGAATGTTCCTGTCCTCAGTTCTGGGCCTTTGAGGTCCACCATGATTCCAACATGCGAGCCCATTTTCTGGTTCAGACCTTCGATCATTTTCTTAACCTGGCCTATATAAGGGAGTTCCACATGTGCGGTATTTATTCTAATTGTTGAAAGCCCTGATTTTATCATCTTTGTGAGGACTTCTTCATTGAAGCTTTTAGGGCCGATAGTGGCCACAATTTTTGTCTTAGGCATTCTTATAATAATGCTTCAATATCTAAAAACTTATTCAGAATTATTATGATTAGGTTTTGTCCCTGAATGAATAAAGACACTTCCAAGCATCAACCTTCTCATAGCGACATTTGAGAATCCGGTCCTCTCAATCTTTTTGAGTACTTCCTCTGGTGAGAAGAAATATTTGACGGAATTGGCAAGGTAGGTATATGAGCCAGTTCCGGAAAGAAAGTTTCCTAAAACAGGCATAAACCTGTAAAAATAAAGTGAAAAAAACTGGCTGAATACCGGAATCGTGGGGTTGAATATGTCCATATTGACCATCATTCCTCCTGGCTTCAAAACCCTGAAAGCCTCAGAGAAATACCTGTCAACATCAATCAAATTCCTTGTCATGTATGATGATACCACTGCATCTACAGAGGCATCAGCAAGTGGAATATCTTCGGCACTTCCCTCAATGAAAACTGTATTCCTTATTTTGTCTGGCCTGAACATCTCAGATGTTATGTCCAGCGAAATTGTTTTGCATCCTGGAAAAACTTTCTGAATAAGCTCAGTCAGTTTTCCTGTTCCTGCACCACAGTCAAGAATAGTTCCATCAACTGGAAATTTCAAATTTCCAACAAGTTTCTTTCTCCATTTGTTGTCCTGGCCAAAACTGATCATGCTGTCCAGACGATCGTAAGAGGATCTTATGCCTCTGAAAACTCCTCTTACAACCTCAGGTGTTTTTCTCTCCACCATCCCACTACTCTGTCATCCTTGCGAACTGCGCATGGGGGACATCGCCTATCATCAGTATGTTTTCCCTGTCAACGAGGCCTTCCTCAACCGCAAGGTCTATGGCGTGTTTCCCAACAAGATTGGCTATTGTACAGATTCCCAGTGAAGAAAGGAAAGTCACGTCATTTACTGATGTTTCCCCGTAAAATTCAGGCAAAACCTTAATTTTCAGCTTTCCGGATGAGAATTCCCTGTTTATCAGGTCAGAGTCTGCAGCCGCAAGAAGTACTTCTCCCTGAACATGCGTCAATTTCATGCATATGCCGTTACTCATTTAATCACGTCCAATCTCTTGAAGTGTGGCTCATATATCTGGCCGGCACTTTTCAATTTGGCAATAGCCTCCAGGCATCTTTCCTTGGTCATGCCTCTGGACATGCTCATATTGATTACATCGTCCACATCGGCATTCCCGTGATCCTCCTTCAGTTCTTTAATAATATCAAACACTGATTCAAGATCTGATCTCTGTTTTGAACTTGTTCCGCTGTAAAGTATGTCTATGTCAACCTGGCCGTTAGTCATTGATACGTCTTTCAGATAGAAATCCACGATCTGTTTTGCCAGCATAGCATCCTGGGCACTTACAATGGGTGAAAGCTTGGCTCTGGCGGCAGCCTCTGCAAGCCTTATCGTCGACTCAAGCTGCCTTGCAGTAATTGGAATGGAATCGCTGGAGGAATTTCTGGTGTTTACGTACTCCTCCTGGAGAAGTTCTATTGCTTCGTCAGATAACCGGGGAAAGATTCTGGCTCTTGCATAGGACACATATTTCCTGATAAGTTCTTTCTCTATCGGAGGCTGGAAGTTCTTCTCATCCTCGATTTCGTAATCAACAATCTCGTTTACTTCCAAGCTTCTGTATATTTCTCCAACTCTATGTGCTTTAAGGACATGCCCTGCTAGACGGGTATCATTTTCCCTGTCAGGTTTGTCAATCAGTTTGAATATAACATCAAACCTTGATATGAGAGGTGGAGGAAAGACTATCTGATCCACAATTGTTCTCGTCTGGTCATATCTTCCGAATTTTGGGTTTGCTGCCCCAAGAATAGAGCATCTTGATTTCAGGGTTGCCATAATTCCGGCTTTCGAGATAGTTATGGTCTGCTGTTCCATGGCTTCGTGCATTGCTGCAGTATCGTGATCATCCATTTTGTCCAGTTCATCTATGGCACAGAATCCATTATCGGCAAGAACCAGTGCACCGGCCTCTAGAGTCCATCTGCCCTCTCCAAAATCATCCCTTACTGCAGCTGCTGTAAGGCCAGCAGCGCTAGATCCTCTGCCAAATGCAAATACTCCTCTCGGGGAAATCTCAGTCATGTACTTCAGCAGTTGGGACTTCGCCGTTCCTGGGTCACCAACCATGAGGATGTGGATATCTCCTCTCATGGCAGTACCGTCTTTCATTACCTTTCTGACTCCACCAAACATCTGGAGTACGAGGGTGGTCTTGATCATCTCCATTCCATAAATAGTGGGCGCAATAGAAGCAGCCATTCTGTCTATTATCCTGGAATCCCTGCTCAGTTCAATGATCTTTGCCTCATCCTCAGGGCTGATATTGATATCCTCAAGCTCCTTGGATTTCTTGTAATTAATGGCATAGAAGTAGATGTAATATTCAGTGAGAAGGACATTTCCGCTTTTCTTCTGTTCAGCCATGAGAATGCCCTCAACAGTGACTCTGTCTCCTGGAAAAAGCCTTCCAGCGATATCGTCCTCCATTATTACTGATATTCTCTGTGGCTGGGAACCTCCCTCCAGAGTTTCAGGGTTTTCCTGCAGCTCAATCTTCTGAAGGTCCACAAACTCAGAGAGCTCTGTTTTCAGTTTGAATCTGGCTTTGGAATGGTCCAGTTCCGACTCCTCCTGAGCAGGGCACCGGGATGGTTCTTCAAGTTTGCCCCTTTCCTGCGGTATAAGAAAAACAGTTCTGCAAACCTGGCACTCAAAGGCTGCCTTGTAAAGGCGTGGAAGCACCTCAGTATTTTTCCTGACAATTCCGTTCAGGCTGATAAATTTTCCAATGTCCGGGCTTCGAAGGTTGCGTATCTCCCTGTGCTGGTTTTCATCCTCTGACAGATCAGTAATCCTGAGGTTAATTCTGGATATCTGACCGTGTTCAGGATGCACTAAATCATACAGAACCTCTTCCCCTGATTCAAGATAAAGTTCAGGTTTTTCAAGCAAACCCTGAGAAAAGCCTGGATCACTTCCAAATCTTGAGATATCGCTGAATGATACATACAGTGATTTCTCCTCAGGGTAAACTCTGGATAGTCGGTTTATTTTACCTAGGTAACCATATTCCGAGAAAATCCTTGACCAGCTTTCCTTGATCTTTTGCCGGTCGTCCTGAACTGAAGATAGCATGTTTTGTTAGACTGTATTCCCATAGTTATTAAATTCTTGTTGAAGTCTTATGTACGAAGTGTGATATAAATATGGTCAGAATTGTTATTTTCTCTTCTAAGGCTGAGATAAATACTATTGATTGTTGCTAATAGATAAACACTCAAAAAGATTATAATATGCTGGCGCCATTTCCGCAGGTTGCCGTCGTAGCTCAGCCTGGTAGAGCGCGTGCTTGGTAAGCACGAGGTCGCGGGATCGAACCCCGTCGGCGGCTTACTGTATTCTCCTGTTTCTGCACGGGATTTTCAAATCCATTCTTAAGTGCGTCATCAAGTGCGTATTCTAGGAATTTGGAGATATTGATGCCATATCTGTGTGCCTTTGCTACGAGTTCTTCATTAACTTTCAAAGTTATATTCCTTTGCATGTGCATGCACATGTCTAATAAAGGATTTAAATGCTATTAAAATTGAACACAGGCTGGAGTTATATCTTTGTTGACATATGTCCAATGACTGTAAATCTTATATGTCTTGTCCAACCCTTCATTATCACACAAAATCGTAATTATACGTAGTATTCCATTTTCTAATTCTATTACTGCTGGCCAAACCGTTGAACCAGATACCGTGCAATCAAAGTATCTATATTCCCAAGAACTCGCATGCTTCTCTGACAATGGTACAGGAATCATGAGTTTCCCATCTGCTGAATAGGGAATGTATGCGTCCAAATCATCAAATTGTTCATCGGAAATAACCTCTGCAATGTATTTCTTCTTCCTTATTTCTTCGGGCACCACGTCCCCAATTACAGTAAATTTGAGGTTGCTTAACAAACTACTTGAACCAATATACTCTTTCATTCCTTTTCCAAACAGGTAAATATCGCCATTCTTGTTTTTTGTGGCATGTGACCTTTGGCTGGTGACTTCGAGTAATGTATTTGTGCATCCTTTTTCACTCATTGAAATAAAAATTGATTATGGTATAAAATGATTAGCTAGATAAGTTCTATGCTCTATGCCGATTCCATACAATTCTTATGTTGCCATCCGTTATCTTTCATGTAACCTTTCATTGCAATGTGGTCTTCCTCACCAGGATGCATCACCATAGTCTTGCCGCAGACGCTGCATGGATATGTTATCTTGAACTTCTCCTCGGCCTCATGATAACCCAGCGTATAACCCATGTCCCTTCCTTCCTTAAAGCCACGATTGTGTCCGTTTTCATAGGATAACTTCTCAAGATTGGGCAGCTTTATCTTTGCCTTTTCAAAGTCGGTCTCATCTATCCATGTGACCGGAATCTTATCCCTAAAGTGAGAGAAGTCAGGGCCTTCGGTTCGACCATGGCATTTGTCGCATTTACCATCCCTCCAGAGGTAGTTATCTTCTCCCTTGCACCTCCTGCAGGTTCCGAGTTGGGCATATCTCTCCTCTGCCTCCTCAAAGCCTCTTGCATAGGAAATAACGGCTTCGTTAAGGGGGAGCCTCTTGACCTTCTCCTCAATGTTGAATTTCTCAACAATGGTGTCGCTGATAACCTGAGCATAGGATCTTTGCCCCTTCACTGCGTCCAGGATTTCTTTGAGTTTTTTATTCAGATGAAACGTAACAGGAGGGTGCTCTATCTGGTATTTTATCTGTGAGGGCGGGTAATGCCTGGTTTTCTGCATAAGTATTAATTCTGTTATTATATAAAATCATTTATGTGTGCAGACAGTTTTCCCATATGGTACAGGTATCTGTTCTATACCATGTTCTTGTTAGATAAATGGGTATTTTCCTGTATATTTTTGGCCTCGACTTTTGTGTCCTATCCAAAGCATGTATAGTGGCAAAACACCGAACATGACTTTGCAGTTTCTGCAAATTTCCATCTGTTCATCTTCTTACTTTGAATGTAAAAATACAGAAAAAATGATAAGGAAAAAAACAGTGAATACCACTGTAAGAACCCCTGGACAACTCACAGAATTAGTATAATTCAGATTTTACATTAAACTGTTAAGAGGGATCTTCTAACTGTTGTTCCTTACCATTTGAATTTGATATCATGTGATGATGAAATTAACAATTCGTTCCTACCCCTGCATAATTCCCAGAACTGGTAATATTCGTGTTTTCTGCAATGCTTTGGTGTTTTACATCTACTGGAAATTTGTTCTTGAAATATTTAACTACTCGACGAGGCTATCCATACGTCTGGCTATTTCTTCTCCAATTTTCTCTCTATTCAGTTCTTCTAGGGAGGTTTCAAGATAGAGATGCCCATCTTTGATTTCCTTCGGGCTGACAAAAAGTAATGGATCCAAAGAAGCCACCACTCCCACCAAATATAAAATAATGTTTGGGGTTATGGCTTTGTCATTCTCAGATTTCATCTTATTAATGAATACATCCAAAAAATCAGTCTTTCTTGATGATATTATGACAAAATTTTCTGAAAAGTTCATATCTCTATCATTTGTATCTTCCATCGTTATCAAACCACCGCCTTAGAACTCCAGTCAAATACGGCGTTAGACCCTTGCTCTATCATGCTCTTTCCAGTTTCTTTCCCGATTTCCCCAGCCCATGATAACGACGCACCAGACTTTGCATGAGCGAATTCAGCGAATGCTTTTCCAATCCTAGAAGTGAGCGCGTTAACTCCTGCAGTATTCGATGTTTCCATTGCACCGGAAATCATTGCCTCCTTAATTGGATGTTCATCCTGTTCGTTTCTGTTCTTCATGGCAGAATAAACGGATGAGGCTGCCGTTTTCAGATAGTAATGATGATGAATAAATGCAGTGATAATGCAAACGGCATGGGCCAAAACACAGGTAACACCAAGTGCTGCTCCAATTATGGCTCCCTTGGCTAGGCCCTTTACTAGCCTCTTCTTAAATTCCTCCGGCCTTTCTGATTTTAACTCGCCCTCATTATCTGAACTATGATAGCTAGATCCACATTCACCCCAATGAGTAAGACACCAGTAACCGCACCCTTTATCTACGCTCCTTTTGTAATAGAGAGGTCTACCGCAATGGCAACAGGAGGTCATTTCGATATAAATTGAACCTTATATAAGAGCTCTTCGGATAGCATTCAGAGGAGTAAGTGGAGTGACATCTAAACTACACTTACAAACGTATCATATAAATGAAGGTCCTTATTAAAAAACACGTAAAATTTATAGCGTTTAGTCGTTCTATCCTTTTTGCATGACTCTTGTAGATTGTTTTGGCAAAGTTACAAAGAGCGACCTTATCAAACTCGTAGATGACGCTGCTGATTTGATTAGGACATCTGTGGATTACAAATACATACTGGTTCTTCTATTTATTAAAAGGTTAAGCGACAGGTGGAAAGAAGAGGTAGAAGTTGCGAAAGATGAAATAATGAGAGAAACTGGAATTGATGAAACAGAGGCACTCGAACGTGCTGTAATGGAAGAATACCACACTTATATCGTTCCTGAAAATGTTCTTTGGGACAACATTAAGAAAGATGGAAATTTAACTGAAAACCTGTCAAAGGCCATTACGGAAATAGCAAAGGAAAACAAAGAACTGGATGGAGTAGTAAACAGAATTGATTTTGTAGACTTCACAAAGAGCAGGGAAAACAGGTTACTCCTTGAACAGTTATTCAGCCTTTTCGACAAATATACCTTTTCGAACAGGTGTATTGAGGGTGATGCTTTGGGCGATGCCTATGAACACATACTAATGAGATTCGCTCCTGAAAAGGCGAAGGAAGGAGAAGTTTATACGCCTAGAGAAGTGGTCAGGCTTATGGTTGAAATACTGGACCCGCAACCAGGAATGAGCGTTTACGATCCTGCGAGTGGTTCTGGGGGAATGCTCATTGAGGCATTCGAACATGTAAAACGGAAGTTCAGTGAGGAAGGCGCAAATCGTGTTGGCCTCTATGGTGAGGAGAGAAGCCCAACAACTTATGCTCTAGCTAAAATGAATATGATTCTTCACGGGATCTCTGATTCTCATCTTGATGTCGGCGACAGCCTTCTTTACCCTAAATTCAAAACAGCTTCTGGATTAAGGTCCTTCGATCTTGTTTTAGCCAATCCACCGTGGGCTCAAATAGGCTATGGAGAGAACACCCTTAAGCAAGCGGAATTCAAGGACAGATACTCCTATGGTTTTGTTCCGAAAAGATACGGAGATTGGGCTTGGATACAACATATGCTGTATACTTCGAAGTCCAAGGTAGCGGTTATAATGGACCAAGGGGCATTATTCAGGGGTAATTCTGAGAAGATTGTAAGGCAAAAAATAGTAGACGAAAGATTTCTGGAAGCAGTTATCCTGCTTCCTGAGAAGATATTCTATAACGCACCGGCTTCGGGAGTAATTCTGGTGTTTAACAAGAACAAAGGTTTGAACAACGAGAATCGTGTTTTGTTTATCGATGCCTCTAACGAATGCCAAAAACATCCTGATATGAGAAGATTAAATATTATTACCGATGACAATATAAATCACATAATTTCCACTTACACGAATTTTGAATCTACTGATGGATTTTCTAAAGTAGTTAATGCAGATGAAATAAAATCGCAGGATTACAATTTGAACGTTAGCACATATGTACATCCTGTTGACAACGATAGTTCGATTGATATAATAGACACTATTAAGGATCTTAACCAAATAAATATTAGTATCAGAGATGTTGAGCAGAAACTTGACAGATATCTCAAGGAGCTTGGTTACATTGACTAAACCCGGATACAAGATGACTGAAATCGGAGAAATACCAGTTAATTGTGAATTACACAAGTTTTCAGAAATAGCAGAGACTGTGAAAGGCTCGGCACCAAAAAATTTACCGGCTACTGGAGAAGAGTTAAAGTTATATCCATATTTATCTGCTGATTACCTAAGAGGCAACGCAGAGAAAACTCAATACTTCAAAATAAGCAACAGAAAGACTAATAAAATAGTTAATGAGGACGAAATAATACTTATCTGGGACGGATCTAATGCAGGAGAGTTTTTCATTGGAAACGAGGGACTTTTGTCTTCTACAATGGTCAAGTTAGTATTCAAGACCTTTGATGTCGTACCAAGATTTATTTATTATTACATGAAAAAGGAAGAAAATAAGTTAAAAAAAACCGTTAAAGGGTCTACCATTCCACATGTTAACGGGGATTCACTATTGAACTTGTATATTTTATTGCCTCCAGTGCCAGAACAGCAAAAAATAGCTGAAATTTTATCCACTGCTGACGAAACTATTCGAAAGGTAAATGAGGAAATCACCCTGACTA
The DNA here is from genome assembly GCA_002503205.1 of Thermoplasmatales archaeon UBA447. Taxonomy (GTDB): domain Archaea; phylum Thermoplasmatota; class Thermoplasmata; order Thermoplasmatales; family Thermoplasmataceae; genus UBA447. The sequence goes on from DARE01000032.1 coordinate 13,341, forward strand.
AAAAGCTCAAGAAAGGGCTTATGCAAACTCTTCTTACAAAAGGCATTGGGCATACGAAGTTCAAGATAACTGAGATTGGGGAGATACCAGAGGAGTGGCCAC
>DARE01000016.1 GCA_002503205.1 Thermoplasmatales archaeon UBA447
CCTTGATAGGATTGAAAGATATGCAGGAATTGTGGCCATCTCCTCCATGACGGTTAAAATTGAACCTTGATAGGATTGAAAGTAAACTTCTTTAGGTCTGACTGTCAGTCATTAAAGTTAAAATTGTGCCTTGCCGATGCCAAACTACTAATTATATTTAGAAAGTTCTGAACTGATTGCAAAATTTTAGGACCACTCATCCCATATTTATATAGATGAGACATTACCCTGAGAATGGTCAATTCCAATTTTCTGAAGAGGCTCATGGTCGTTGGTGAAAGAAACATTCTGCAGCAGCTTTCAGACTATACTGACCTTGCCACCGAAGCTTCATCTGAACTCTCCGAGATGATCAGGGCCGATGATGTGTCCAAGGCAAAGAAAAACCTGAAGATCAGGGATCTGGAAAGAAAGGCAGATGAGCTGAGCCTCAGACTCAAGGATCAGATTACAGGTGGGGCAATAAGCTCAACTCTGATGGAAACCATAATAGAACTTGTGGAAACCTGTGATGATCTCCTTGACGGTTCATACTACATAAGCAGAGAGATCAGGAGGATGCACAAGAACAGGCACAAATTTGATGATCAGACAAATTCAGTAATTGACCATACCTATGAAATTTCACTGGAGATTCTTCAGAAGTTCAGTGAAGCCCTTCTCCATGTCAGGGAAATATTCAATTCTCACGATTTCCAGATGATGAAAGTGGAGAGGGAGAAGATACAGCAGATTGAGGAAAGTGGCGATGATCTCAAGGATGGCATAATTGACTTCATCTATGATCATTCAGACACGATCCCATACATTGTTTTTGTGCACTCCGTTGGCCTGGCCCACAGGCTGGATGACTTGTTGGACGATTGTGAAGATATTTCCGATCTGGTCCATACAATCAATGTGGCAGTGACCCGCTAAAATGCTGTATTATATACTGGTCCCCCTATTGGCGTTTGTCCTGACCATGATGGTTGCCGGAAATAACCTTTCGGCAGCAGTGGGAACTATCATTGGATCCAGAATCCTTTCAAGTGCAGGTGGAGCTCTTATCGGTGCTTTGGGCTTTTCCTTAGGGCTCGTGGTTCAGGGGAGAAGCCTTCACGGTACTGCTGCTTCACTTCTTCCAGATAATAACATGATAGTGAGCCTGGCACTTCTTGTATCTCTTGTGATATTCATCATGGCAACTATCCTCCGAGTGCCTCTTTCACTCATAATGGCACTTGTGGGCTCTTCGATAGGCCTTTCACTCAGGTACCATTTCCATATCAATGACTCACTGGTTCTTCTTATAATATTTACATGGGTTCTGGCACCAATTCTGTCAGTGACTCTGGCATATCTGATCAACCGCAAATTTTCGAGAATGAAGCCAAAGAATGTATGGAACTTTGCCCTTATGTTAAAAATTGCCCTCATCATAATTTCTTTTCTGACAGCATTCACACTGGGTGCCAATACCCTGGGATTCATAGCCGAGGTCGGAAGAATAAAGGGTTACGAGATCCTTCTTCTGGTGCTTGCAATATTCCTTGGTTCATTCTTACTCAGCGGAGGAGTCGTCAAAAGGGTAGGAAATGACATGTACACCATGAGATACTCCAATGCTTTTGTATCCCTGCTTGTGTCATCTGTCCTGGTTGAAGGCGCTACACTCTTTGGCATACCTCTTTCAAATACACAGACCCTTACTTCAAGCGTGTTCGGATCCGGGCTTTCATACAGGCTAAAGTTTCTTGAGGCCAGGGCATTTTACATAACGGTTGGTATGTGGATACTTTCACCGGTTCTTGGAATAATTCTTGGGTTTTTAGCATAGGCTATTTTTCAAAATCAAATAGAGTGTTCTTCATCAACCTATCATTGTAAGGTATGAATCTGCGCCTGTATCTGCGTGAGTACTCCTGCAAATTCCTGGGAATGTGGAGTCCATACCTGTTCTCCTTTATTGTTCCAGAGGATAGCATCATGGAGAGGGTAGACTGGCATGCCCTTCTAACCTGATCCCTGGATTCATCCAGTGTCATAATTGACATCTCTGCTACTGAATTATCAATCAATTTTGTTTTTGAAACCGGAGATGCGCCTGACAGGTTGTGAGACATGCAAAGGAACCTCAGGAAAGGTGACATAGTGGAGTGGGATGGGAAAGGGAAGAGAATGTCTCTTGCATAAACCTCTTTTGACCATATGTCAGTGAATCTTGAAATGATGCTTCCTTCAGATCTTATGGATACCTTATATTTCATGCCTGAAAGATTTATGCTGAGGATGGCTGAGTTAGCCTGCTGGCCTACCGGAATGGTGTTGACACTCAAATTCCTGTCCTCAATGGAGGGGGCTATGGTGAATGCAATTTCTCTGCTGTCATCAGGATCAACAAGTGTAAGAATGACTCCAGAAGTGGACTTTCTGATCTCTTTTATCCCCATAAACCCGGACCCTTCCACATGGGAAAGAGTATAGAGGAAAGTTATGACTGGTTGACATTTTAATTCAAGTAATGTTTCATCCCACTTAACTGAATTCTGGGGGCCCATCATCACGCATCACCGAGAATCTGCATATACAGTGCAAAGAAGTCAAAGCTGCAGAGAGGCCCTCTTACAATTGATCTGATCATTGAGTCCCCAGACATCCTTATCCAGTTTCCAGGTGATTCCCTCTCTTCCACATGGACTGTTCTGAATCCATAGTTGTCATAGACAGATGTGGAGATATTCTTGCCTGGAACCCATTCCACCGAGTGCCATTCTTCTCCGTTCGGGCACTGGTCGGCTTTAGTGCCATGATTAAGCAATCCCTTCCTAACAGACGTCCTTTCAAAAAGTGCATAAATCGAAGAGGCTAAAGATTCATGCAATCTAAAGGCCTGGAAAATTACTCCAATGTCCGGATAATCACCTGACACCGTTATTGAAAGGGAATTGTCAAATCTCAGCTCACTTCCCTTCCTGTTCAGTGTCACTTCGTCAATATTCAATCTGGATGAGTGATTAGCTTCTTCTAGAGCAACTTTTGAAAGAGATGGAAATCCAGATACCTTGGCGTCGGAGCCACCTTCTCCTGATAACCTGAACCCGGAAAGAGCATATCCCGCCCTGATAAATATCTCAAGGATCTCAAGCATTCTCTTGCCGACGGCTGAAAACCTCCAGAATCCAGGTTGAGGAGATGCCTTTTTAGTGGATATGAAAATTTTCTGAAATGATGAAAGCGGGATATATCTCACTGTTGGCCTTGAAAACTCCGGAACTCCGTAAAGAGAGGATGAGCTGTAAAATGGAGTTAGAACAATTGAGCCATGGGAATTTCCCTGGCTGTAATTCTGCCTGAATATCTCCTCAAACTCTCTGACATCCACCGTCTGATATCAAGTATCATTTAAAACATTTATTCATTTCTATACTTAGATCCTGGATTGCCATAATGGTTTATGATCATATCATGGTTTTTGTCAGAGATCGCCATTCTCCAGAAAGCTTCTGATCTCATCATCGGTGTAAGGGCCTTCTACGGCAACAGGGATAAGAATGGGCTCATCACTGCTTTCATGATTGTCCTCATCGTGAACATACTCGATCCTTATCTCATATTCACCCAGTTTGTCATCCTGATCTGCATCTTCTGATATTATTTCCTCAAACCATACAACATAGTTGAAGCCACCGAAGGAGAATATTTTCCTGTCGGGGTCATCATACCTGAGGCTACTGTACTGGCTTTCGCTGAGTATTCCATAGATATAACCTACGAGCACAGCTTCCTGAAATGTTCCCTGTCCGCCGTAATCTTCGTCTCCCAGCATATGGAACTCAGACATTATCTGGTACAGCTTCTTCTCGTCAAGTTTCATTACGGATCCTCCCTATGGCGCTCTCCCAGTTTATCCAATTCACCCGGATCAGCAAATTCCAAAGTGCGTTCCCTCCATGAGTCAAACATTATATTTAAATCAAATTTAATGAGACCTGGCTTAAAATGACAGGCATATAATAACATGTTCCCTGCATGGGTACGATTTTTTCATTTCAAATCATTGATTGTTCAAGGAAAGATTTGATCAAATAGGCGCAAACCAACCCTTTTATATCAGGAGTATCTGTTTCAGACGGATGACCTTATCAGGAAAGATCCAGATCCCTGCGTCACTCTGCATGAAGTGCAGAGGAGGCAAGCTCCTTTGTGGGCTTTCTTACTGCCCAATCTCCGTAAAGCTTATGGCAAAGAAGATGATGGAAAGCCACAAACCCGGAAGAACACTGGAAGGGTCTTCCCCACCTTCAGTATTCGTTGGCAGGTATGGATACCCGAAGATCAATATCTACCCGTCATCCCCCCCTTTTCACGGAGATACCTCCAAGCTTGAGAAAACTTCAGAATGGCTCAACATGGGAATGGAGGAATTCCTTTCAATGCGCCTCTCCATCTTTAGAGGCTCCACACCGGTGGAAGTGACACAGGCAGCTGACCCTGGAAGGCTGTTTCAGGAGATACAGCTTATGGCAATTTCTGGAAAACCTGTTGAGGTTGATATGGAGCTTGAGAAGCCGATAGGAGGGCAGGATGTCATCCTTGATGAACATGCAAGCCCCATGGGCCCATCCTCACCCCTGAAAAGAATTTCCATAGATTATGGAGCCCCGGACCATCACATTGAGAAAGCCTATTCAGACACGGACCTTAAGGCAGCTGATGCCATGAAATACCTCTATTCCAGCGGCATCCAGGTGGACAGGATTTCAAGCATAATAAGCATAGGGGCACTTGGAGAAAAGAAGAGAAGAAGAGCTGTGCCCACACGCTGGGCAATAACAGCCTCCGACAAGAGCATCTCTGACAGCCTTGTAAAGGAGATAAGGGATTACCAGCAGATAAGTTCATTCGAAGTCTATGTTCGCCCGACATATGGGAACCTTTTCATGGGTATACTCACACCCTCCAACTGGATTTACGAGTGGGGTGAATCCTGGTTCCCGGGAAGCACATGGAACCAGTGGGGGGACCATGCCGAAATAGAACTTGACTATGAAGGATACAATTTCAGAAAGGACTACCCTGACATAGGCGGATGCTATTATTCCACAAGGCTTGCAGTGGCTGAGAAATTCAAATCAATGAGGAGAAGAGGGGGTGCAATTACCTGGAGAGAAATATATCCGGGGTTCAACCTCCCAGTTGGAGTATGGCATGTCAGGGAGAATATGAGGGCACTCTTTTCCTCTGAACCAATGAGATTTGGAACTCTTCAGGAGTGTGTCAGATATCTTTCGGATTTCACACAGGTACCGGTGGAAAACTGGGTGAGGAAATCATACGTTTATCCAACCCTGACAACGAACAATCTTGATCGTTTCCTTGAGATGAAATCATGAGGGTTGTGGAGATAGAATCTGAAGGCTCCATCTCCAGATCAGGAATGAATGAGCTTGATTATTGCCTGAACCCATATCTGGGATGCCATCATGGATGCACCTACTGCTATGCCATTGATATGACATCCAAAAAGGATGCCAGGGATAACTGGGGAGATGTTATCTATGTCAGAAAGAATATTGCTAGAAACCTTGCATCTGACATAAAGGGTCTGAAGAGAGGAATGGTGGGCATTTCCACAATAACCGATCCGTATCAGTCAGCAGAAGCAAGGTACAGGCTCAGTGGAAAATGCCTGAAACTGCTCCTGGAAAATGGTTTCCGTGTGACGGTCCAGACAAAGTCTCCACTTGCTCGGCTTGATTTCCCCCTTCTCTCCAAATATAGAAATTATTCAGACATAGGCTACACCATAGTATCTGCAGACAGCCGCAAAACCAGGCTCACAGAGCCTCACACCCCTCCTCCGGAGGCAAGATTCAGGGCACTAATGGAGGCCACTGCCTTGGGAATTCACACCTGGATATATTTTGGACCTGTGATGAAGGGGATAAACGACACGCCAGAGGACATCAGTGCTGTAATGCGGTGGGCTTCCCTTAGCAGGTCGCGGGTTATCTTTGATTTCTACAGGAATTATGATGGATCAGAAAGGGCTATTTCCAAATCAGGTTTGAACCCGAAATACATGGCGGGGAATGAATCATGGAAAAACGAGGTTTCAGGCCTCATCAGAAAAATGGCTGAAGAATATTCAGTTGAAGTAAACAGTGAGCAGGAAGAATGGCTGATTGAAAGGAAGAAGGCCTTCCGGACCCTTTTCTGAAGAGCTTATTTATGCACATTTTAAAAGATAGATATAAAATTATTTAACGTAGCACGAATACTCACAGGATTTGGTTAAAGTAAGCCCCGGTGACGGAAGCATATTCGCCTCAGTAGCTTATATTCAGAAGAGAAAAGGCATACTTATCGTTGATGAGACCGGCTTGAGGTTCAGGGAGGATGGCGGAAATAAGACTATCGACATTGCATTCTCAAAGATCTCTGATTTTCAGATCACAGGCCTATTGGGGCATAGAATTTCAATTACATCCGGTGGTTCCAGGTACGTCATAAAGGTGCCTGAACTGGACAGATGGTTCAGGATGATCCAGCTTGGCGTGATGGTTACAAGAAAACTTACTAAACCTGATGGGGTATCCGGTGAGCGCCAACCGGAAAGAAGAATACCCCCACAGGCGGCAGCTCAGCAACCCGCCCCTGTACAGGCTCAAAACCCCCTGGTGGAACAGATTCGCAGACGGAAAAGCATGTCGGCACTTGCTCCTGCTGCGACTGATAAAAAGGCCCAGAAGTTACAGCCCATAGTTGAAAAGCCTGAATATAGAGGTTCCTGGCCAAGTGGTCAGGATTATGAACAGAGCTTTCAGTCCCCTGCAGGATATGTCCATCCATCTCTTGGAAATGTTTCCGAATGGAAGGTAATAAGGAACACCAGAAATCCATCCTGGCTTGTCCAGGCTTCTGGAAATTATGGATCTGTTTACAGGATTGATGACGGTTCCGGAAAGACGTTCGCAATAAAATGTTTTACCAGAAAGTCCACTCAGTTGAATGCCAGATACCAGATTATCCATCAGTACCTCCAGTCACAGGCAGGTAAGAAACTTCCGCTGGTTGATTTTTCATACTATCCTGACGGCATAAGAACCAGGAGAGACCCCTCCTACTATTTTCCACTTGTTAAAATGCCATGGATTGAGGGCCAGACCCTTAACAGGTTCATTTCTGCCAACATTTCCAGGCCAAAGACATTCGAAACGCTGGCCATAAAATTTGCCGGTGCAATGAGTTCTCTTCAGGCCGCGGGAATATCGCACGGTGATCTCTCCGGGGACAATATAATAGTTGATTCCGCAGGAAACATACTTCTTGTGGATTATGACGGGATGTTTGTGCCGCCACTCTCCCAGGAGAAAGCCACTGAGAATGGCCATGCAGATTTCCAGCATCCAGCCCGAGGAAGGGACAACTTCTCCAGATATACCGATAATTTCTCTATACTGGTTGTATTCCTTTCTCTGCTTGTACTGGCAAGAAGGCCTGAAATGTGGGAAAAATACAACGGCGATGATCCTGACTGCCTCATTCTGAGAAAGAAGGATTTCATGGACCCATCAGGGTCACCTGTTATGAATGAGATTTCGAAAATAAGGGCCCCCAAAGTCAGAAAGGCATCCAAATTGCTTCTTGAAGCACTTCGAAACCCACCGGAGTGGGAAGGGATATCAGCTGATAGAGTTATATCTATTTGAATCCGACAACAGCAACCGTGATGTCGTCATTCCTTATTCTGCCGCTATCTATAGCTTCAACAATATTCCTTGATAACTTCTTTTCCACCAACTGCTCCAGGAGTGATGCTGGGTGTGCATCTTTCAGCAACAATACTGATATGGAATCAGTTGCAAATACAAGTCGATCATATGCAGAAACTGCACCATCCATTATCCTTACCTCAGGGTCCCTTGAGGATGAATCTACAGGAAATGGATGTCCTTTTCCGCTCCATACCAGATCAGGTGTTGTATTGAACTGTGATGGGTCGCTCAGAGGGAAGCTGTATATTATATCATCTCCCCTGAGTTTGAAGAGACAGGAATCACCAACGGCAATAGCCCTCATTTGAAGAGTGTCGTCATCCTGATGCCTCAGCTGGCATAGAAGAAGTGTGGAGTGTGATCCGTTCACGGCCTTGTTTCTGGTGAACCATGGAAGGCTGTCCCATTTCACAGATCCGTACCATCTCTTCCTTGCCTCCACAATGAGGTGGTGCATTATATCTCCTGCACTGCTTGAGAATAGATCCGTGCGCCCGGATACGAATGTTTCTGTCAGGGCTTCAGCCCAAACATCAGAAAATATGGAGTTGCTAACTCCATCAGCGATGGCAAACTTCATCTTTTCCAGATCGTAGGAAAAGGAGTCCTCGTAATCAGACTCCCTGTTTCCCAGCTTGCTCATCCTGAAGTAGTCAACTTTCATTTTTCACTGAAGGTTGTCCACTGGTGCTCTTGTACCAATATCAAGCAGCTCCAGAAGCTCGTCAAGGCCTGCGTTGAAGACATACCCCCTCGACCCGGGTGAAACGTTCAGGGACCTCTCAGCTGCTATGTTCATGAATGGCTCTGGCAGAGGGCTTGACATCTCAAAGAGCTGCTTTGCATATCTGTCTCCTGCAGGCAAATCGTTTTCTGATGATGGGAAGACCACAGGAGATGCACCCTTCAGTTCTGATAGATGGCAATTCCATATGAGCACATTTCCATCACTGCTTTTCATTTCCATAATCTGCTTTACTTTTTCCAGAGGATCTCCGTCAGTTGCAGCACCGTCAGATATGTTTATTATAATTGGCGGGTATGAATTAGGATGCTCAGCGAGCCAGTCATCTATCCATGTTCTGGCCATCTCGAATGCACTTACCATTGGTGTGTTTGAGTTCGCCACAGGCTCGAACCATACAGGAAACTCAAACTCTGTCTCAACCTCATTCCCATCTGGATCTGTGAGCTTCTCTTTTCTTTTGACCATCCTGAGTGGCGTTTCAGCCAGTTTCGAAATGGGAACGATGCTTGAATCTCCAAGAAGAGATGTTGCCTCATCTGGTTTTGAACCATAGCCTATTATGCCAATGTCGAAGTATTCCCTTACACCATCTGTTTTTGTGCATCTGTATATCAATTCGTAAATTTGCCTGTTTACGGCCTCACTGGCCTCCTGTGATTTTGATCTGTCGCCGCCGCCAATCTTGTGGCTCATTGATCTCGACTGGTCTATGAGAAAAATGAATAAACCAGGGTTTCTTCTGCTGATTTCAGTAGAGTATGCCATGAGCTTACAACATTATTTTAGAAATAAAGCTTTCATAAAAATTGAATGAAATAATAAAAAAGTAAAAATATTATTTCATTGCCAGATAATTAACAGGTGGCCTTCCGAAGAGGTGCATTGGGAAGTAGTCATATCCGGACGTTATAAGGCCGTTATTGTTGTATGGCATTCTTCCGAAATGGTTGTGGCCAAACCCGAAGTTGCCAAAGTTCATGGCAAAGTTCCCATGGCCATGGTAGTTCCACCAGTAATTGCCCAAATGGCCAAGGTCCCAGTAGTCAGTGTAGTTCTGGAAGTTGTCTGTGTATATGCTGAAGTTTGGACTGAATGCGGTTATGTATGTTCCAAATGCGTTTCCTGCTATTGTGTTGTTGTTGCTGTAAACTGTGAGCCCGATAGGATTGCTCAGTCCCGTCTGAGAATAGGCATTTGTAGTGACATCAATTGCTGCATACTGCGTGGCATTCATGCTGTTATCCTGCTGGAAGTAATTGCCCAGCACAAGATTGTTTCCTGACTGTGCATAGGTATTGTATATCAGCATGCCGCTGTCCATTGTGTAGAAGTAATTTCCATAGATCACGTTATCCTGTGAGTTCCATAGCAGTAGATTTGCTACAGGAAGTTCCGTAAGCGATGTCTCGAAGAATCCTGTGAAAATGTTTCCTGTTACCATTACGTTCGATGAGTCATACAGCACTGTGCCAAGGTAGTTTGTCATAGGTGTGCCATCTGCCTGGGCTATGGAGGCATAGCCGTACATATACTGTACCTGCATCAGAGGCATGTTCTGAACCAGTACGTTGTGCACCCCAGCAAGCAGTATTCCGTAGTACCCTGGGAACATGTAATCATTAATGGAGCCGAAAAGCGGGTTTACCATTCCATTATATGACGGAGTATTGTCTAGCATGTAGTAAATCTGGCCATTCTGATATACTTGGGTACTGATTGCCTGCAACTGCTGCATATCCATTGCATAAAGTGGTGTATAGTCACCGGCACCGGATTCTTGTGCCATTGTAAAGCTCTGATATTGGCCAGGAGTTAGAAGCATAGATCCTGGTGAATAGCCGCTCAACAGATCCTCGGTGGCAAGTTGCGGTATTGGCGTTGAGAAAGAATACTTTCCCTGAAGTGAAAGAGGTATCTGTGTTGCGATGCTCGCATTAAAATTGTCACCTGGTGATGCAAAGAGGAATGCATTCGATGGTTGAACATTCCCAGTGTATGTGTACATTGTTGCGTTGTTATCAACGCCCCACATTCCATACACATAAGCAGCGCCTGCTGTGAGATGTGCTGTGTCTGTGGACTGATTCCATGCTACTGCTACATCAGATGAGGTTTCTCCGGTCTCTGAACCAACATCATAGGCAGAGGGCACATTCATGTATGTTCCGGTTGTTGAATTCATGTATTTTAGCTGCATTGTTGCATTGAGCGCCGTAAGAAATGCCGTGCTCCCATCGCCGGGTCCCCCAAGCATTATTTCTGCATCATACGGTATGTATCCGTCAGGCGTTATTGTAGTGCCGCTGACCAGATATTGTGGGGCAGGGGCCACGTATGAAGGATTTGATGCTGGTGTTGAATTGAACTGTATCTGGTCATAACTGCCCGATCTTGTCACTCCCTGGTTTGTTATCGAATAGTTATAGAAAACTGTGGATCTGCCATCAATAACTGTGGTGTTCAGGTACATTGTTACCGAGAATGGGCCTGTAACAGGGATTGATGGGCCCACATCATAATAGTACTCAGGCGGAACAGGGATTCCATTGTATGAGTATAGTGATGAAGTGTTGAAATAGAAAGCAGGGCTTGAGAAATTCCAGAGGTTGTCCAGAAATTCCACCGTGTGGGTCCTTGCTGAATAGAACAGTACGTTCTGTGTCCAGAATGAGTAATTTGCATGCCCGAATATTGCAACATTGTCAAGAACTGCATTCAGCTGCATCGATACACTGGTGGGACCATCATCGTATGCATACAGATCCTGCAGTGTACTGACATTTACAGTTGCTGCGAAGCTTCCTGTTGTAAGGTTGAACGGAACAAGGTTGCCGTTAACATCCTTTATTCCATAAGCCCCAACTCCAAACGGTGCAGGAGAAGTTGTATATGAGGGGCCAATTAGACCATTTGATGTCCTGTGTATACCTGTGTTCAGGTTTGGCAGATATATGTCACGTTCCGGTATCCCCTTGGCAAGAAGAGCCTGAGATATCTGTGCCTCCTTGCCAGTAAGGGCACTTGAAGCAGTCGTGGCAGTGGCTGTTCCATTTCCAGAAGAGTTATGGCTTGCACCCATGTGAGAGCCCAGCACCGTAAATGCTGACAACGCCATCAGGGTGGCTATCATAACAGCTCCAATCAAAAGCACTGTTTTCTTCATTCTTTATCCTAAAATGAACCGAAAAATTGTATATAATTGTTTAGTTCAGATTATTTTAGGTCAGTCTAATAATTATTGAACCTGATATTAAGCCATCTCAGCCTAGGACCTTCATCCTTTCAGCATTTATCTTATCAAAACTTGAAATAAGCGAAAGCTTGAGGTCCCAGTCCGGGAAACTTTCAGTTACCTCTGACATAACTTTCAGGAATTGCCTCTGGTATAAGCTGGGAATTACAAACTCCATGTCAAATTTCTCGCCATCAACAGCCTGGACCCTGGAAACTGTCGGTACGCTGCTTTTCAGTGATATTTTCGAAATTGCGTTCATCATAGAGTTTCGTGTGGACGACTCATAAAGATTATTTCCAAGCTTTCTCCTGTACTGTTTCTCAGGGATTTCCTTTTCTGTCAGATACACGGCACTTATCTGTTCATCATCCGAAATGTATCTCACCTCCCTGATCCATCTCTCCCCCATGGGGTTATTCTCTGGTGTTCTTTCCACTTCAGGCGCATGTCCGGTGAAACCGATTACTGTTATAGGTTCAACTGCATTCAAATTTTCTAAGACCCACGTAAGCCCAGGATTCTCTCCAAGATAGTTAATCTTAAAATCCATTTCGTCAAATCTTGAAAATCCAAGAAGTATCTGAGATATCTTCTTCAAATCCATAGAACTGAACCTGAAATTTACCTCAAACTCACCATCCTGGAGAAAATAATAGTCCATCACAGCAGAGGTGTTTTCAAGAAGTTCCCTGAAAATCTTTAGTTCAGGATAGACTCTGTCGTTTGAATATATTATCCATACACCATCAATTTTCCTTGCCTTGGAGGTTTCCAGCAGGATTCTCAGGTCCCTGTTGCTCTCATCAGCAACGGAAATATAGAATCTCAACTCAACCATACCTTTTCTGAGAAAAACAGAAGCAGGGCACTTCAGTCCTATCTTCCTTGAGACTGAAAGTATAGGGTAATCTCCCTTCAGGGAAAATCGGCATCTGTAGTCAAGAGCCTTATTTATCCTATCAGATAACACGAATGGTAAAGTTAATGCGCTTTATTTAATATTCTCACTGTGTGTTAGCAGATAAGTTAGATTATATTAACACCTAATTTATATTTAGATTTTTTTAGAATTCTTCTAATATTGATTTAATTTCTTTTGTTAAAAGAATATTTGAAAGGAATTAAAAACATCATTTTGCATTCCCTTTTCTCCTGAGGATTGAAAGCATTGCTGGGAAATAAAAGGTCCTGACTATGAACGTATCTATGACAAGCGATATCAGAAATGCTATTCCCAGCTGCTGGAGGAATCCGTCTTTTATCAGGCCTAAAGACCCCAAAGATACAGCCAGAATCAGTCCAAGCGATGTGACAACTTTTCCTGAACTTGCCATACCCCTGGGCATTCCCTCCTCAAACCCCAGTTCGCGGCTGTATTCCCTGACCCGGCTGGTAATGAAAACGGTATAGTCATTCCCCAGGGCCATCAGTATGATAAACAGTATTATTGGTATCAGATAAATCAGCCCTTCATGCAGCACATATGCGGAAAGGAAGTATAGAATCACTGTTGTCCATGAAATGCTGAAGAACACCCCGCTTATGGATATTATAGGATATTTTGGTGACCTGAATGAGGCGAGAAGAATTACGAAAATGACCGCAATTATGAGAATCTCAAGTTCGGTATAGGTTATTGAATTCTGTTTCTTCTGATCTATTACAGATGAAGTTATTCCTCCTATAATCAGAGATGAGTTCGCCCTTAAATTGCCAACAAGCTTTTCTGCCGAAGATGAGTATGGATTGTAATCTGAGAATGCCAGAAAATATGCATATTTACCATCCTGTATAATGTATGGCTTCGCAGATACAGAAGAGTTGTAAGTAGTTCCATTAGAATAGGGACCAATGACTTTGGTTATTCCCGGCATAGACAGAAGATACCTGGAGGTATGTTCCAGTGTTGCGTTCTGGGATGAAGTTGTGTTGGTTCCATTTGCCCCTATTTTTTCCACAACTTCAATCGGATATAGCAGGTTGGATCCAAATTCCTTTTCGAGGATGTTCAATCCCTTTACCGCATCAAGATTCTGAGGAAGTCCTGTGTTGAAATTGTAAGTTGTTGGGGCATGGACAAAGAAATAGGCTGAAGGAACTCCCACAATGAGTATCACGGCAAGTACGGCATACTTTCTTTTCTTTGAGAATGTTGCTGCCCTGTAAAATGGGGAGCTCCTGTAATAACCTTCTTCTGCCCTTTTCATGCTTCTTTTTGAGAAAAATTTGGGGCCAAAAAGGGACAGAACTGCAGGAAGTAGAGTTGTCACGAAAGCGACAATGAAGAGTATCGCCATCAGCAGGACCACACCCCAACTTTCAAATCCCTTTATGAATGAGAATGTGAACAGGCTGAGGCCGACAGTGAGGCCACTGATTATAACTGCCTTCCCTGCTTTTGATGAGGCGTTCTTAAGCGCTTCTTCATGGCTTCTGCCTTCCCTGAGATCCTGCCTGTATCTTGAGGCTATAAATACGAGATAGTCTGTAACAACGCCAACAGCAACAGCAGTCAGAGTATAATTCACTATGTAATTGATATGGTGAAGGAGTAGGCCGGAGAGATATATGCTTGTGTAGCCCAGGAGGTCTGCTGCCCCTACAAAGGCAAAAGCCACTAAGCCGGCCTTCCATGAGACCAGTGTGATTGCCACAGCAATGGCAAGTATAACAAACAGAACACCGAATACAAAAGCATATTTTGCAGTCAGCTGCTGGGTTTCATACTGAATTGGGCCGTTTCCTGTAACATATGCAGAAGAGCCAAAGCTTCTTGATGCAGCCTTCTCAATCGCTGGAGTTGCAGCTGAAGACGGAATAAAATCTGATGGCCCAATATAACCACTGGGGACATTGAAAGTAACATCAATAATGAATGCTGTACCGTTTGTGTCGATATACTGCTCGGAAATGAAGGAAGGCGCGCCCTTCAGGCCATACATCCTTACATAATTGAGCCCGACGTTTCCTGGTTTAATTGAGGCATTGATCATGGCAGATGAAACAGGAATGTGGAGCGTGTGGTTCAAGAAATCGGATAGGGCGATGCTTGTTGAGAATGTATAATTTGTAATGCCCATATATTCCAGGGCTATGTTGTCGTAGGTACCATTTCTGTATGCCATAGCTGCTACAGATATGGATTTGTTCACTATGGAATAAGCCATTTCCGAGGGTAACAGGCCATAACCTTTGGACAGAGAGGATACATTTGAAACAAAGGACACGTTATACGGAGAGTCGGATGAATTCAATCCAGCTTCATAGGCAGAGCTGTTCACATCAGATGAATTGAAACCTGTATTCCCCCATTTAACCATGAACATATAAGGGAAAGTGAAAAGGGAATAAGCGCTCTGATTCAGTTCATCGTAAGACGAGTTAATCATTCCCCTGTAAGGTGCAAGTAAAGAACTCATAAAGGATGCGTATTGGCTGAAAGGGGACGATGTTCCGCTTATATTCTTTAGCCCTGACTTGGAAATATTTTTCTGAAAATTCAGGGTTGAGGTAGCTATCGAAACCCCTGAATATGGTGACTGGTTCACAAGGACTTCAATAGTAGAATTCTGTTTGCTTGAGTTCTGGAGTATCTGCTGTGCAACCTCTGATTCCGCATGCCCGCTTACTGAGGTTGTATTGTTGTAACTTATAAAATGGGAATAGCCAAATACTGCAGGAGTTGAAGCAAGTATCAGAATTACCCATATTATTACAACCAGCAATCTTCTTTTAATGATCTTCTCGCTTAGTGACACTTCGATGAGAGAATAACCAGACTAATCAAACGATGTCAAAACTATTTTTACATATTTTTTGAAATCTTTGAAGTATATACATCCAAGCTGAATAGGAATATTTAATCATAGAACATTCTTTCCCTTCCTGTGGAAAAGGTTGTCCTTGAAGATAAGGATCTGAGGTTGATAACACCCCTTTTGCCAGAAATGGCCCCTGATATTGCGAGAGAGGCAAACGATCCTCTTATCAGGAGAATGATAGGATCACACTCTTTCCCCTACCCATACACAGAAGAAGACGCCATGTTCTTCATAGACATGAACAGGATGGATGGGCATAAGCCATTTGCAATTGACTTCGCAATTTTTTTCAGGGAAAAATTTTCAGGAATAATTGGCCTTAAGGATATCAGCTCAATCGATAGAAAAGCCCATGTTGGATACTGGATAGGTATAGATTTCCGCAACATGGGTATAGCTTCTTCTGCACTGAGGCTTGTTATAGGATATTCAAGGGATACATTGAATATTCATCGCCTTTACACTGGCGCATTCACCGATAATCCGGCCTCTATAAGGGTTCTTACAAAGTGCGGTTTTCATATAGAGGGCATAGAAAGAGATTATATGATCGTGGATGGAGATTACAGAGATATGATGGATTTTGCGCTCCTAATTCCATAAAAGACTTTCAGTTATTAGGATTTCCAAAAACTACAATGGGATATAATCCTATCCCAAAAATCTCTAAATATTCAGGAAATTCTGGATTCTCCCACCTTAGATTTACAATGCATTCTATTGTTTGGGAGAACATGGATGCATCCATACAAAAGTGTAGAATTTGGAATTTCTAATCCCGAAAAGTTGATTCTCCTCCACCATAAAGAAATCTCAAATTCATGTTTTGTGGGATTTCGCCTTTAACAGTAAGCGATTTTTCCTGCCATGAAACATTAAAGTTTTCCTTGCTAAGAGGTACATAAGAGAAAGGGCCATCATCAAAAATACTGCAAGAATGAAACAAGATTTTCCTTTTGGATCAGGAACTGGCTGAATGGAACAGTCAATGGACGGCAATTTCAATCTCACTCCCAGTGCTCCTAGGAATATAGAGGCATAATGGATCAGGCCCAAACGCATCTCCTGTGGAATACAATGCTCGCGCCCTGGATCCGCCGCACCTGTATCTGAATTCACATATTCCGCATTTCCCTCTGAGTTTCTCTCTAATGAAAATTGATGAAAATTCGGCATTTCTTTCCATGATAGATTTCAGGCTTTCCTCTCTCAGATTCCCAAGCCTCAGTTTGAAAAGGCCTGATGGGTAAATTGCCCCATTATTGCCTATGAAAAGAGTGCCACCATGGCTGACTATTCCAGTATTTTTCTTCCTTCTTGTAACAGGACCATATTCCTCAAGAATAGAAGTTGCCTTTTCAGACAGAATCTGATATGTATCTCCAAACACAGCGGATGGCTGTATCTCTGCTATCTCTTCTATTATTCGAAATACTGGGCCCTCCACCGTACGCACATTAATTCCGTACCTCCAAAGTTCGCTCAGCCAGTAATTTACCTGCATGTATTCCTCTGGAGAAACTCCCTCAAGGCTGGTCCCCCGCCCAGTATTGATCAGGAAAAATACCTCCCATGCAGAAACCCCAGAATCTCTGATCAGCGATGCTATGGCAGGCAATTCAAGTAAGTTTTTTTTCATCACAGCCGTATTGATCTGAAGCTTCAGGCCGGCACCCCTAATCCTTGATATAAGGTCAAGTGTCAAGGCAAGGCTGCCATCTCTTCTCCTGACCCAGTCATGGGTCTCAGGGCTGACCCCATCAAGGCTCAATGACAAAGAGCTGCATCGGTTGTTTTTCAGAAACTTCAGAAAAGAATCGTCAAGTAGTTCAGAGGCAGCCGGTGAAAATGCAAACCTGAACCCTTTTTTTCTGATATATGATATGATAGACCTAATATCCGGCCTCATGAGGGGGTTACCTCCAGTTATTACAAGAGTGGGCCTTATCCCCCATATTCCATGTATTTGGTCTATTATATCAATGAACTCTTCCAGCGATAGCTCATCCTTTGAGGGAAATGGCTGTGAGTTTGCTCTGCAATGCCTGCAACTGTAGTCGCAGGCCACAGTTGTTTCCAGGAATATCAGAGATGGTGTGATATTCCCTTCATTTTGATGTTCTTTCAACTCATCTAATCAGTGAAGTTTACTATTAAAAAAGAGGACCTGAAATGTTAGCCTACAGGCATCTTTTCTTCCAAATTATTTGATATATGGCACCACTCCTACTGCCCCATATCAAGTGTAAAGGGATGCCGATATATGCCTAAATGAGAAGTCCATTATTTTATGGCTTGAGAGAACTATTGCCGCAAAAACAGCAAGTGCAGCAAAGGAATAAACGTAGATGTAATCATTTGTTAAGGACATTTTCTAAGAACTATT
>DARE01000067.1:0-2867 GCA_002503205.1 Thermoplasmatales archaeon UBA447
ACCATGCTAAGCTACAACCCCTAACGATTAAAGCAGTCTGCCAAAATCAGTGAAGGCGTAATAAACATTTCGTAAAACGATGGAGATTCAATGGGAAACGCTACCTCAGCGATCCTTAAGATAGCTCAAAATTGTCTGGAGTAATTCTTTTTTTACTACACACTGCACAGACTTCAGCTGACGTTGGAGCACCACAATATTTGCATTTTGCTATGTCGGTATAAACTTCAGATGTAATGGTAGACCTGAGATCGTCACTGAACCTCACAATGCCAAATTTCGCCCCCGGGCTCCTCTCCTCGAGTTTCTGGAGGATCTCCCTGAAAGTGTTCCGCTGTGCCCTGCCGTAATACGGACACCATGAATGATCGAATGGAATTCCTGCCAGTGTTGCATATACCACAACCTCTTTTTCCGGAATCTTTCTTAGAGGCAGGATCCTCCTAACAAGTCCTTCCTTTTCTGTTGTGTGGGGGGCCATCCTTGACATTTTCTTGAGGTCACCTCTCACTACATTCATGAGCACAGACTGGGCATAGTCATCGAGATTGAGGCCAAGTGCTACATAATCCCCTTCCTGGATACGGCTCAGTTCATTGATCAATTCCCTTCTCATAGGTCCGCACCGGGCACATGGAATTGTGTCCGGATCTTCTTTGACAACCCGATCCATAGTCGTGCCGAAGACTTCACTGTAAGACTTTACATCATGCCTTATCCCCAGAGACCTGCACAGATCTATTGAGGCTTTAAGCCCTGAATCTCTGTAACCCTCTATTCCCTCATCCACTGTGAATGCTGACAGAACAACATCCTTCCTTTCCCCGAGTATTTTTTTAAGAATATACAGAGTTACCGAACTGTCCTTCCCGCCCGATATTGCAACAGAAATCCTAGTTTTCGGCTTTCTGAATACTATCTGTTTGCGGATTTCCTGCCTCACCCTTTTTTCAAAACCTTGCATGAAATGCTCCCTGCAGGCACTGGTTCCATTGTATCTGTATGTGTATACCGCCTTTTTACCGCAAACAGTGCATTCCATATCTATTGCCTCAGTTCCTATTTAATATTACAAATCTGTATTAGTTTAAGGTTTATATTGTGATGTGATTAACCACAATGAACATTAAAGCAGTTCAGGGAGACTTGAAGGAAACTGAGTACAGATATATTGTGGAGCCCTGTTTTGAGGGACTGGAGTTCCAGGAAAAGTCATCCGGAAATAATAAGGATACACTTGCAAAAATTGGATTCACAGGCAAGGAGAATACCCATGCAGCTCTGCCATCTGGTAATTCAGTTCGAATCTATGTTGGGCTTGGCAAGCGCGAAAAATTCAATTCAGAGATCATGAGAAGATCATACTCAAGGGCCGTAAGGGTAACAGCAGAAATGGGCGCCAAAGACATCGCCATAATTCCTCCTGCCATGGAAAACTCGGCCTTTGAGACCGCCTATATTTCTGCAATCACTCTGTATGAGTTTGACACCTACAGAGCAAAGAAGAGAAAGTTTGCAGTGGAAAATGTATACATACGGACTGATGACGTAAGTGGTTTGAAAGAAGGCTGCACAGCTGGAGAATGCACCAATTTCACCCGGGAGATGGCCAATCAGCCACCTTCACTTGGAACCCCCACTCTCTTTGAGAATAAGGCAAAGGAGATCAAAGGACTTCAGGTCACTGTTCTGGGCAGGGAAGACTTTATCAGGCTTGGAATGGGGGGCATAGAGGGTGTGTCAAGGGCTGCGAAGGAACCTGCAAAGATGGTCATTATGGAATACAAAGGGTCTGATGAGAAGCCCCTGCTTCTTGTGGGCAAAGGAATAACCTTTGACAGCGGAGGCCTTTCACTGAAACCACCGGACGGTATGGTGGACATGAAGTTTGACAAGTGCGGGGCTGCTGCCGTTCTGGGTGTTATGAAACTGGCATCTGAGCTCTCCTTAAAGAAACATATTGTCGGAATAATGGCATTAACTGAGAACCTTCCTGGCGGAAACGCATACAAGCCAGGAGACATACTCAAGCATTACAACGGGAAGACCTCAGAGATAATATCCACAGATGCAGAAGGAAGGCTTGTGCCTTCGGATTCACTTGCATACGGGATTGAAAAATTCGCACCCTCCAGGGTTCTTGACTTTGCCACCCTTACAGGTGCATGTGTCGTAGCACTTGGAAATATCTATGCCGGAATGATGGGCAATGACGATTCCTTCATGAAGGAACTGGTCGATGCTTCACGGAAAACATGGGAAAATGTCTGGAGGCTCCCTCTTGATGACGACTTCAAGGAGCAGATATCCAGCAAGGTTGCAGATATAAAGAACACAGGTGGAAGGCCAGGTGGTGCTGAGACTGCTGCTGCTTTTCTGAGCAACTTCGTGGGCGAAACACCATGGGTGCACCTTGATATTGCGGGAACTGCCTGGACAGAACCTACCACCCCTCATGTTGGTTATCTGGCTGATGGTGCCACAGGTTTTGGCGTCAGGCTGATATACGAATATCTGAAGCAGAAGCAGTGAGATCATTGGGATACAGAGTATTCCACACTCTTTCCCGCCTTTATATAATTATAAAGGGCAGAACCAGTGTCACTCTGTATTTTAATTCTGACTATCCCCTTTCCGGAACTCCTTGCCTGTAATATCAGGATGTTGTCAACATAGAACTTTACCTGCTGGTTTGGAACCTCAACGTTAAGGTAGATTATCTTATTCTTTATGTCAATGCCAGCGATCCTTCTTTCCTGGTAATATTCACCTGAGAGAGGCTCTATATCAAGATGGAGGCCAAACTTCTTCTCAAGTTCATTGACTGTCGCACCTTTCTTGCCTATGACTCTGGACATCAGGTCCTC
>DARE01000067.1:2936-20672 GCA_002503205.1 Thermoplasmatales archaeon UBA447
CCCAGCATCTTTGAAAGATCGCTGTATATTTTCTCCTGCGCAATCTTCATCAGGCCATTGGGCTCTTTTTCATGTGAGACTGGAACTACAACAATCTGCTCACCGAATGTGTATATTTCGAAAACGGGTTTATTGGTCTGGAAATCCAGTATCTCTATGACCGGCCTGGCGAGATCCTCCTCCTTCATTCCACTTGGAACCTTCACTGAATATCTTGTTATGAGAACCTGCGAAATCTTTCCCGACTCAATGAAGATTATTGTGTCTATCACCTGGGGAATCATTCCAAGTTCAATCCTGTTGATAAACCTCTGAATTGAGTCGATTGCCCTTGTTGCATGCACGACACCGATCATTCCAACTCCGGCCATCCTGAGATCAGAATATACAAGAAAATCTGAGGTGACACGCATCTCATCAAATACTGTGTAATCCTCCCTCACAAGGAGCAGTATATCACCGGTTTTTTCCATGGAGCCTTCCAGTGCTGTATACTGTGTGATTCTCTTTTCAACCTGCAGGTCCCTTGGGCGCTCCATTGTCTTGACTATGTGCCCTTTGGCTGAAAGATGTTCTGCAAGTGCCTGTACAAATGTGCTTTTCCCCTCCCCGGGGCCACCGGATATGAGGATCCCCCGTGCCTGGTCCTCCAGCCTGGTTAGGAGATCATGTGAAATGCTGTAATCCCCTATTGAAAGCTTCCTGACAGGCCTGACAGCAGTGATTTCTATCTCATCTGAGAACGGGGGCCTTGTGATGACTATACGCATGTTTCCCAGCTGGATAACAGTAGCACCATGGGAGTCAACCTCAATGAACGAACCGGGTTCATTTCTCCCTCTTTTGACGATATGGTTAGCTATCACCTCCATTTCCTGTTCGGACAGCGTTACACCTGCTCCCTTAAGGTGTACTGCTCCTGGCGGACCACTCTTCGTCAGAACCTCAACACCAGTCTTGAGGTGCACTGAAGATGTTTCAGGATCGAAAAATTCCTCAATATTTCTTGGTTCCCCGCTTGGAGGCTCCAGATACATGACCTCAATGCCCTTGATCTCTGCTATTTCCCTCTGGATCTGGTCTCCTGTAACCAGAGTTGCATTGTTTGATGCTGCCACTGACCTGATGATCTCGTCGATCTCGCCGCTCTTTCCTCCCCTTCTCTGCCATTCCTGTGGCCTCTCACCAGTGAACTCCAGATAGATGTATCCTGAATTCTCAAGTTCCCTCAGCTTCCGGAGCTCCTCCAGGGCAGCAAATCCTATAGATCTTCCATCGTTGGCCTGATGTTCAACCTCAGAAAGCATGGCTTCTGAGAGTATGACCCTGCAACCTCTCTTTTCCTTCACAAAAGTGGTAAACCTTCCATCCACTATTACCGAGGTATCTGGTACGTAGTCCACATTGAGAGAGAGTTCCAGATTATATAATCAATTTGAATCCTGTTTCATTGATATACAATACAGAAGGGTTAGCCCCCCTGGTCCTGTCAAAGTTACAGATTTTCTTTTCCGGATTAAGGGAATCCAGCACTGCTGTTGCTTTCTCCGGAGGGCTTGACAGCTCTGTGATACTTGCACTCTGCCCAGAGAACTTTTCTGCATATGTTTCGGGATTGTCTGATTCGGGTGATGTGAACAGTGCAATGAGAGCATCCCAGCTATTGGGAAGGAATTGCAGAGAAATTATTGCCTCCAGAGATGATGTTGTAGGATATGCCAGAACAGTCATGGAGATTGATCCTGAGATAGATTTGAGAGACCTTGGTTTTGAAACAGTCCTTGCAGCTGTCCTGGATAGAACTGATGAAAAAACACTGATCACAGGACAGGGAGCTGATGAATTATTCTATGGCTATTCAAGGTTCATTTCCGATCCAGAAATGACAAATAAGGATTCCCTGGAAAAACTCTATAAGATTACGCTTCCCAGGGAAAACAGGATTGCATCATATTTCGGAAAGAGGCTGATCTGCCCCTATCTTGAAAGTGGAATCTCTGAAATTCCAGGAATTTCAATGAGAAAAAACAACATTTCAGGGACAGAGAATAAGCTGATTCTCAGGCAGGTTGCATCTCTTCTGAAAATCCCATCAGAGATTGTCACTAAAAAGAAGAGGGCCGCCCAGTATGGATCAGGTTTCATGAAAATATTGAAGAAAGGTCTCTTTCCTGAATTGAGAAAAAATCGAAGATAAGTTACACAATTTTAAGGTTCTGCCAGCGAAATTGAGCATTCTCATTGCCATAAGTTAAATATGATCAGGGGATATTCCCCCGTTCATTTCAACTCAGTGATTCAATGGCACAAATAGGGATAATAGGAGGCAGTGGTTTATACAGCCTCCTGCAGGATACAAGAACAGAAAATGTAAAGACACAGTTTGGAGAACCTTCTGCTCCTGTGGAAATAGGAAAGATAGATGGTGTGGAGGTTGCATTCATTCCAAGGCATGGAAAAAAGCATCAGTATCCGCCACACAAGGTAAACTACAGGGCCAATATAATGGCACTCCATAAACTGGGTGTGGAGAGGATAATCGCAGTTAATGCTGTCGGTTCCCTGAAAGAGGAACTTTCACCCGGATATACTGTCATACCGGATCAGTTCATCGACTATACAAGGAGAAGGGAACTCACCTTTTATGATGGGCCTGAGGTTTACCATATTTCTGCCGCTGATCCATTCTGCCCGCATATGAATAAAATCCTATACGAAGTCTCAAAGGAGGGCAGCCCTGACGTGAAACTTGGTGGCACATATGCTGTTGTTGAAGGGCCCAGGTTTTCTACCAGAGCTGAATCGAATATGTTCAGGCAGTTTTCTGACATTATTGGCATGACCCTAGTTCCTGAAGTCAATCTTGCGGATGAGCTTGGAATGTGTTATTCTGTCATAGCTACAGTGACGGATTATGACGTCTGGTCAACAAAGCCTGTTGAAGCCGCAGAGGTTTTCCGGGTAATGAAGGAAAATGAGGAAAGGGTAACTGAGATAGTCAGGAAATCTGTTCCGAAAGTTCATGGAAAAAGAGAATGCCACTGTTCACAGAGATTGAATGATGCAAAAGCTTGAGGTATTATATGAAAATAAAATTTTTAGGAGGAGCCGAAGAGGTAGGTAGGCTCGCAATCAAAATAGAAGAGGGAAATAACAGTTTTATGGTGGACTATGGTGTGGTTCCGGAAAAACCTCCGGAATACCCCATGCCCTATGAGAAGGTGCAGAACATATTCATAACACATGCCCACCTTGATCACATTGGGGCAGTTCCAGTCTGCTACCAGAAGGATTCGCCGGTCCTGAATGCCACTGCAATGACCGCAAGCAGCATGCGCCCGCTTCTGGAGGATTCTGTTAAGATAATGAACCTTGAAGGGTATCCTGCCAGGTTCAACAAGGATGACATATCTTCACTTTTCAGTTCCATAAACACAGTAGAATATGGCAAATCTGTTGAGATCGGTGATTTCACAGCGACTCCATATTCAGCCGGGCATATCCCCGGGTCCTCCATGTGGAAATTCGACAATGCGTCCAGTACACTTGTCACAGGTGACTTATACACATCAGACACGAATCTGCTCTATGGTGCTAAGGCAGTTAAAGCCGACACCCTGATTATGGAGAGCACATATGCAGGAAAGAACCATGAACCTCGTGAAGAGGTCACAGCGAGACTCAAGGCAAGGATCAAGGAGGTAGTTGACAACGGAGGAAAGGTGATACTCCCATCATTTGCTCTGGGAAGGACTCAGGAGCTGACAATGATTGTATCTGACCTTGGCCTTAACGTTTCGGTGGATGGCATGGGAAACCTCATTACTGGCCTCTATCTGGATCTTCCGGGATTCCTGAAATCCAGGAACGCTTTCAGGAAGAGTGTTGGGAGAGTTCACCAGGTCAGGGGAAGAAGGATGAGAGAATCTGTCCTGGAACACAGCGATGTTGTAATCACAACATCCGGAATGCTTGATGGCGGACCCGTTCTCGGTTATATACAGGAGCTTGCATCAGATCCAAAGAGTGCAATATTCCTTTCAGGTTATCAGGTTGAGGGCACAAACGGAAGAAGCCTCCTTGAGACCGGAATAATAAATATTGCGGGGGCTCCAGTGAAACCTGAGATGCAGGTAGAGTTCTTTGACCTCTCCGCACACGCAGGGCATGATGACCTTGTGAAATTTGTTAAGGAAGTGGACCCAAGTAGAGTAATACTCTGCCATGGTGAGGACAGGCCAAAGCTCCAGGAGGCGCTTGACGGTTATGACGTCATCCTTCCAATGAATGGCCATGAATTTGAACTGAAGGAGTAATCCTCTCAAGTAATATTTTCTGGTAATTGTTCATCTCAAGGGCATATATTCTAATGAAATATAGCGTAAGCAATTTCTATGTTTGAATACTATAGCAAAATTTTAAGCAAGTTAAAAGCCAGGAAATGAAAAGCAATGAACACAATCGTTAAGAAATAATTACTTATCAAATAGTCTAAAATTTCATGGGTCGTCAATAAACTTGTGCACTATTTAAATATTTGAAAATCTGTTGGGGCTTGTTATGATCCATACTGGCTCTAGATTATTTCTCTGGTATAGCTGCCGTGGTATGTAGGTTTTCAGCTATTATATTTAAAGGCTGATTGAAGTGAAATGGGTTGATTGGAGCAACCATCTCATGAACTGACTCTAATCCTCAAACTAATCTACACGCACTTTCATAATGATTAGTTATGTTCTTTAATACTGTAAGAGTTAAAAATACGCAAGTTCGTATTAAATAGAACTGCCTATAGGTGGATAAAAAGGAATAGTTCGTCTAGTAGTAAAATGGTCCCTGAATAGGGTCATTGTTCACAACATTCATTCCTATAAAAAAATTTTTATATTATATATACATCTTTATCACATGTGTGAACACATCTCTGGATGTGTTCAGCCGAGAATCCCTCGGTTAGGCTTGGATCTTGATAAAAAGATCGACGCCTTAACGGAAGGTTTTTTTGCTGTACCTATCCAGAAAAATGGAAAAAGGCTAGTAGGAGTAATTGGGTTGGGCTCTGTAGGGCGTGCACTCAGTTCAGTAATGGGATACTTCCACAATGTCATTGGATATGACATTCTAGGAGAGCACGATTGGAATCCCATACTGAGTTGTGAAGCAGTGTTTATTTGTGTGCAGACCCCTGAAGGGAGCGATGGGAGATTGGATTGCAGCCACGTGCATGCAGTACTTGAAAGATTAAAAAAAGACAGGTATGAGGGTGCTGTTGTAATAAAGAGCACTTTAAGGGTAGGATTCATGAATACAGCTACAATCAAATACCCTGATCTGAAGTTGGTTTATTCCCCTGAGTTCATGAGCGAAAAAAATGCTTTCTTATGGACAGCCAACCCAGATAGGATCGTAATTTCTGGCCAGGAAGAACTGATGGACCATGTCCAAAAGCTGTACTATTGGGTTGAAAACGCCAAGATAATCAGGACAGATTTTAAAAGCGCAGAGATTGGAAAACTAGCACACAATGCATTAATTGCCCTCAAAGTGACTTTTACTAACACTATGGAACAAATTTCCAAGTCCTACGGAGCAAGCGCAGATGACGTCATGAAGATCGTGTACACTGATAGAAGAGTTGCCAATAGTGCCCACTTTTTGCCTTACAAAGGCCCATACGGTGGAAAATGTGTTCCGAAGGACACCTCTGAACTTATAAACGCGTTTGCAGAAATGACACAACTTCTCAGGGTTGCGGATGACATTAACAACAGTCTAACCTTGTCAAAGGAAGCAATGAACCAAGAGCTTGAATCGGAGTGAAAACTTTGAACAACTTTCAAATTTTTCGAAATGAGAGAATAGCAGTAATAATTAGCACAACTAGGAAACGTTCACTATTGGATGTGGCAATCCCATCAGTACTTAACCAAAGCAGACCTCCTGATTATGTCTACATTGTCGCTGACTCATATGATCATCTGCCTTCTGAAGAAATCAAAGCTCGGAATACCGGGAATTTGATTATAAAATTTATTCTAAATCAAAGAGAAATGAACCTTTCTGGGGCAATGAATTCCGTTTTTATGGCAATGCTTGACGATGGCTGTGATCCTGAAAACACTTTTATTGCAATTCTCGATGATGATGATTCTTGGGAAAGAGATTATCTAGAATCTTGCTACAATATGGCTTCCAAAAGTGATTTAGACTGGGTAGTTTCCGGCATAATAAGACATGAGAGCAATTTTGACTCAGGGAAACTTCTTACAATACCAGAGATTGTTGACGAAAAGTCTCTTTTGAGGGGCAACCCACATATTCAGGGTTCAAATTTTTTTATAAGGTTTTCAAAGGTTCTACTAGCAGGGGGATACGACGAAAACCTTCCAAGCACAACTGACAGAGATCTAGCTTTAAGGCTCATTGCGCTGGGCAATGTAAAAATTGGAATATTAAAGCACCATCTTGTGCATCATAATGCGTATGGAGAAGGGAGGCTCTCCGATAAGGGGTCCGATAAAAAATTTCTAGGCCTTAAAAGATTCTATTACAAATATAGGCATTTCATGGATGCAGAAGACCAGACTTCCTTCTTGGAACGCGCAAAAACACTTTTTGGATGCGATCTTGAACTTCATCAGGAAGATGTCAATGAAGTGAGGGTTGTAAGTGGAATTTCGAAAGGTTTTAGCCACAACATAGAGATAGTGATTGGCGTAATCCTCTCCGAGGTACGCTATTTAGATAACCTGATCAAAGATGCTGTTAAGCTAACAAAGGCTACAGGATGCGTGGCTTCCCTTGTTGTTCTCAATAATTCAGGAAAGCCCTTAAATCAAGAGAGTGGAATATCTGATGAATTAGCGAAGTCAGGAACCAACCTTACAGTCGTGGAAATGGATAAGGCAGAACAGTCTGCAGACAAGGGTGACCTTGGGCTTTTTTATCGTGATAAGAGGAACAGAAAGGGCATTGCCTTTGGAAGAACTGCACTTCACAGGTTTGTTTATCTGGAATCACTCAAATATTCTGATCCAGTGGTTTGGATAATAGATGATGATGTATCTATAGGGGACTTTTATTGGGGCACATTAGACAACAAAATTAGTGAACATGAGCTCATGTGGCATATTGCAAGGTGGAAAGAGTCTGGTGTTGGCATCGTGGTAGGGAAAGTCGGCGGTGACCCACCAACTCCAATAATGTCCACATCGCGGACTCAGTTGCTGGATCTTTATTATAACTTAAGAGCTATTTTGGAAACAACCAGAAATGGTTCCAGAATTGAATTGCCTTGTAATATTTACAATGCAACAAAATCCTTGCAAGCATATTTTTATGATTTTCCTGATAAGTCATTTAGGCACTTGGAAACTCCAATTTGGGACAGGCCTCATGCAAACGATTTAAAATTTTTCTGTAGAGATGCCAAAAATATATTGAGAAATGGCATTTTCAGACAAGCATCTTATCCCCCAAACGGTGATAATTATGGCGAGCTTCGTTTTGGCCCGGAAACTGAAGAATTTGGCCCAGTAAGAGGTGGGAATACAATAATCCTTGATATTGACTGCCTTAGGGATTTCACAAACTCATCACCTAGAAGTGGAGATATTTCCTACAGGAGAGGGGATACGCTCTGGGTAATCATGAACAA
Source organism: Thermoplasmatales archaeon UBA447 (assembly GCA_002503205.1). Classification (GTDB taxonomy): domain Archaea; phylum Thermoplasmatota; class Thermoplasmata; order Thermoplasmatales; family Thermoplasmataceae; genus UBA447. The sequence goes on from DARE01000067.1 coordinate 10,594, forward strand.
AAGGCTTGGCCCTAGGAGACCAATTAGACATTCAAGGGATGTTCTCTCCTCCCCTTTTATGCTGATTCAGAACCGCCTTAAATATGAATCACCTTTAGAAATGAGGACTAAACTTGTTGCGGATGCACTTGGATCAGCTTTTGTACGATCCATAGACATGTTACTCCTCCAGAAAAACCTAAAAAATAAGATTAGGGAGGATTTCTATGGCCCATTAAATTGGACAGATTCAGAAATTAAGGAACTCGTTGGCAGTGTCGAAAGGGAGATTCATAAGCGAAAATTGCAGATGTCACTGAATTTTTGGAGAATCAGGGGCCTTATCCAATCCACAAGATCTGTTTTGGAGCATTTTACTAACTTTATTTCAAACAACGTGCCAAATTATTTAGAAGATTTAGAAGAAATAAGTGAGTTATGCATTAGAATGGACAGCCTGTTTTCCGAAGAAGAACTCAACAAAATTCTGAAGGATCTAACATACTTTAGCAAGGGAGATCTTCTTGAATTTATTCACAGCTTGGGAGAATCATGCAGGCAATTTAGTGATGCCCTCCCGATTAGGTACTCCAAAAAAGATTTAGATGGATTGAGAACAAAAATTATGAGAACCTTCAATGCCAAGGAACTAAAATTAATAGGTACCGGCAAGGAAGGCATAGTATTTTCTGACACATTTCATTCATACAAGTACTTCCATTATGGAAGTTATGCTTTGGAAAAGTCCAAATTAAGATTTCTGAGTGAAAAAGTTCTGGGCAAAAAATTCAGCACAATTGCGAGACTGAAGAGTATTTCTCTAGCAGACAATGAGATTTTATTTAAGGAGGAACTTGTAAACGGAACCCAATACGAAGGTGGTGAAACCAAAGGACTCGTTTCGCTCATCCAGGAAATGAGGGAAAATTGCATAGTAATTAAGAATATCGCTCCAAAAAATCTTATCTTAACTAGAAATGTATTAAAGTTTGTTGATCTTGGCCGTGACTTAGAGCCATATTCCCCAGAAGGTTATATGAAAATGTGTAAAAGGGCTTATTTAACCTACAGATGGCATTTCAGAAATGATATTCAGGAATTGTTCCGTCTTTCCAATACTGGAGCCGAATTTCCTGAACTGTATGGGTTCCAATACTTCCTCGATCTGATAGACGATAAATATACCGGCGAGTTATCAGTTCCTTTTGTTTCAGGGCAATTTTCATCTGTCCATGGAGCAAGAATTCTGGACTATGGATGTGGAACAGGGGAAATAGCTGATAAACTAGCTGAAAGCAATTCAGTGTCTGTATATGACAAGGATATGTCCAATTATCTCCGAAAGCATCCTTCTGGAGGATCGTCTATTGTCCTGAGCGATGGAGATTTGAATAAAATCTCAGCCGGCACCGATAGATTCGACATAGTTCTTTTGAGCCTTGTCCTGTGCACAGTTGGAGACATGGAAGTAAGAGAGATCTTATCTAAAGTTAGACGTCTTCTGAAGGACAAGGGTGAACTATTTGTGGTAATATGTAACCCTTTTAACGTTCACAACAGGGAAACAGGTACACATGTAAAGTTGGGCCCGCTAAAAAACTACCATGGCCGTTTTAAATTTGAAAAGAAAATGAAAATAACCAACAGTTTGAGATGCGATTACCATAGGCCTCTTGAATGGTACTTTAATGAACTAAGGAGAAGTGGGTTTGAACCTTTAAAATATGCAGAAAGTGTTGGGGCTAGTTTTGATACAGTATCCCCTGGTTCTGAATTTCTGATGATTAGGGCTGATTCAGGCGAGATTCCAAAGGAGTATGATGTTTCATTGATGATAAAGGCCTCCGCAATGGAGTGGAGGAGTATTGGCTTTCAAGTAAGGCACATTGTGAGGCAACTAGAAAGATGTGAAAAATTTAAAGAAAAATTTATTGTCACAGATCAAGCAAATGACAATTTTGCCCGTCAGTACGATGATGCCAATCTGGTAATGTTTAAACGGGAACTGAAAAAACTCCAGGAGGATGGTATAATTGATTTTGTTTACTTTGCCCCGAAGGACATCTCAACCATAAATGCCGTTTCGGAACGCTGGTTTGCAACCAAATGTGCCAAGCCGAAGAGTATGAATGGCCAACCAGTAATAACCACACTTCAGGGTCTTGAGATGGCAAGTGCAAAGTACATACTTCAGATGGATTCGGATTGCATTATATGCAGAGACGAGACGGGGGATTCATATCTAAAAGAGATGATAGATGTGGTTGAAAAAAGAAAAGATGCAATATCTGTATCTTTCCCTGTTTATAATCAGCCAAAGAAACCTTTTGCCCCCAGCAATAACTCCATAAAATGGAGAACAGAAGTAAGGAATTGCTTAATTCATAAGGAAAGGCTTTTTTCTCTTAGGCCTTTCCCAAATTCTATAGACGAAGAAGGGAACCTTAAATTTCCGTGGCACAGATCTCTAGACATTAAACTGGCAACAGGCCCATGGGAATCTCTCAGAGGCTCTCTAGGGAACGCGTTCTTTATTCATGTTCCTAACACTCTGAAAATTGATCTCAACTTCTGGTATAATGCCGGAAAATACCACGAGAATTATCCAGTCCATGACGACCAAAAAGGGAACGTAGATCTGCAGGCCACCAATATTAAGGATTTTCTTGAACCAAGGGACGAGGAACTGATAATACTTGTGAAAGGAAAAAATGTACCAATACCTAAAATCAGAAGATGCTTCCATTCATTGCTTGAACAGAATTTCCTGGATTTCAGTGTAATATATGTGGATGCTGGTTCTGAAAATGGGGCAGATGAATATGTAAGATACTTAGGTAAAAGCCTGTTTCAGGGTAGAATAACTATTTTCAAAAATTATATCCCATTAACTTCAATTGAAAATATCTGGATTGCAATCAAGGTTATATGCACGAATCCAAACTCAATAATTGCCATGGTTGATGCTGATGATGCCCTTATAGGAAAAAATGCGCTATCAAAGGTTAGAACCATATACAGGAAAGGGGCAGATCTCACCGTTGGCACCATGCTTAGGACAGATAAGTACAAGATGTACCCTGTTGATTTTGAAAATCCAAGGCTTAACCGAGGTGGCAATGTCTGGCAGCACCTCAGAACCTTTAAAAAATATCTATTCGACTCTATTCGAGAAGATGATTTAAAGATTAATGGAAAATGGATTGAACAAGCAGATGACTGGGCCTTCATGATCCCTATGGTTGAATTGGCCGAACGGCCTCAACTGATCAAAGACCAAATATACTTTTATGAGCCATCTCCGGAGAAGAAGACAAGAGATTCCAGAAGTTATGAAGAAACCATAGGGATGATTGTTTCCAAAAAATCTTACAGAAATCTGGTGGCTAGATGAAACATCTAATATCAATAGTAGGTGACAGGGACGTTGAAATAGGTTCTATTAAGTTTGAAATTGCTTTAAGGATATCCAGATCCCTGGTTGACCATGGATACAGAGTTCTCACTGGAGGTGTTGGGACACTTTCCAGGGCAGTTTATAAAGGAGCAGTCCTTTCGGATAAATACGAGGACTGTTCGGTCATATCAATCGTCCCTGGTTTTGATCCAACACCTGCAATTGGATTGTCTGATATCCAGATTGCAACAGGCCTCGACGAATTCAGAAATGTTATCACTGCTAACTCAGATGCAGTTGTTGCCATTGGTGGTGGGGCTGGTACTCTTTCAGAAATTGCGTTCGCATGGTCTTTAAAACGCCTGATCATTTGTGTTGATGTCGATGGTTGGAGTAGAGAACTGGCAGGTCGTAGAATTGACAATAGAATCAGGTATCCGGATATAGAAGAAGATCAATGTTTTCCAGCTCGAGATGAACGGGAAGTTATGGATATTCTGTCTAAGTACCTTTCTTATTATAGCAAAAGACACCATGGAATTCCAGAAATTTAGTGTGCAATGCTGAATAATAGGAATGCCTAAACATTTTTTAAACCGCAGGGTAAATTTTCATATCTTGATGCCATTCCCATGGGATGCCGGAAATACTCTCCTTTGAACATGCACACATGGAGTATTCGACGAAGCGAGCAAAACTAGTTTCTGTAGGAGATGTTTCCTTCAAAGTAAACCAGAATGAATTCGTCACTCTCATTGGACCATCAGGATGTGGGAAATCAACTCTCATAAATATGGTGCTTGGCCTGGTGAAACCAATCTCAGGATCCGTTCTGATTTCAGGAAAACCTGTTGAGCAGCATACAAGCAGGATTGGTGTCGTTTTTCAGAACGCTGCACTTTTCCCCTGGCTTGATATACAGCACAACATAGAGGTCGTTCTGGAACCCCTTATACGGGATAAGCATGAAAGAACAGCGACTGCTCTGAAATTCATGAAGATGGTTGGTATAGATGGATTTGAAAGAGCCTATCCCAAGGAACTCTCTGGGGGAATGAAGCAGAGAGTATCCATTGCCCGTGCACTGGCAACTTCACCAGACCTTTTGATCCTTGACGAGCCTTTTGTGGGCCTTGATGTGTTCTCTGCCCAGGCACTGAGGGAGGAACTTCTCGATCTCTGGGAATCTCCAGAAACTCCGCCCCACACTGTTCTCATGGTCACACACAATGTTGATGAGGCAGTTCAGTTGAGCGATCGTCTTATAATTCTCAGCAGAAGGCCAAGCCATGTTATCCAAGAGATGAAGATTGATCTTGGAAGGCCCAGAAACACAAGGGAGCCTGAGTTTTACCAGAAGGTGGACGAAGTAGTCAGCGTAATGTCTCCATGACCCTGTTTCAGCAGTTTCTATTTGATGACACTGAATGACTGCAGTGCAATTATAAAGAACTGGATGGCAACACCAGCCACGAGAAGCCCGAATATTCTCGTAAGGGCTTTCATTACCTTGTCTCCAAGGACTCGAAGTATCCTGGAAGAGAAAATGAAGAATATGTAGATTATAAGCATCAGGATTATGACTGATGCAATTGTGAATATGTCATCGTATATTGATCCCTTCATCAGTATGATGACAAGTGAAATGGCTCCAGGGCCTGCAATGAAAGGTGTGGCAAACGGCACAATTCCTATGTCGTAATCGATCTTTCCTCCCATGGACTTCGGCCTGTCACCCTCCCTCACCATCTCTATACCCATGATCAGGAGAATTAGCCCCCCTGCTATCTCAAGTGCTTCAATTGAGATGCCGAAATAGTACAGTATATAGGACCCAAGAATGGCAAACATTATCAGTATCATTCCGCCATAAAGGGTTGCATCCCTAGTCACAGTCCTGCGGCTCTTCTGATCCATTGAGCCTGTCATGGCAATGAATAGAACCAGGCTGCCGAATGGATCAATAACAACGAAAAGCCTTACGAAAATACCGAGAAAATCCAGGGCAAGGGATGTCAATGCCTCTGTAATATCTATAAAATATTAAAATTAGATGGAAATTAAAAATACTGCGAATTCGAGGTTATTCTGAAAGCCTTGCACCAAGTGCCAGGGACTTCAATTTCTTAACCGCTATTGACCGGGGCACACTTCCAAGGCCGGAGAATGTTTCAAAGCCACAGTCAGTGCCTCCCATCACCCTCTCAGGGCCTATTTCATCAATATCTGCAAGATTCTTCAGCTTCAGGTAGACTGTTTCTGGAGTTTCCACAAATGGGGATTTAACATCTATGACGCCTGCAGCAATCTTCAAATGCTTTGGCCAGCCGTGTTCCTTTGTGTATTTCCTTATGATCACCGGATCTCCTGCATGCCTGGCGTTTGCCATCTCTCCTACAATTGTTCCGGCCTTCAGTTTTAGAATTTCCGGCAAGACCATTGAATAGTCCGGGTCTGTCAGATGAGCTGAGGGATAATTTCCGTAGCAGTAATGCACTCTGATTCTATCCTGTGGAAGCCCGGAAATGGCCTCATTTATTGCCTGCACATGCAGAGGCAGTGCCTTTGCAAAATCACTTGCCCAGTCAACCCCAAGGCTCCTGGCCATTGCCAGATCTGGAGCATCTATCTGGAGATCAGCCCCATCCACAGAAAGTATGGCGCGATATTCCTTTGAAAGCTCTTTTGAAAGGCTGAAGAGGAATTCCTCATGATCATGATAGGCCTTTCCATGGGGATAGAACACAGTTATCACTCCAGGTGAGGGAGCGGGTATGAATATTCTTGCTGATCCTTTCTTCTTAGCATTTCTGACGGAGTTTTCTGTCTCACTCCTGGCCAGCTTCTCACCTTTGTATACAAGAGGGCTTTCAATAGCTGCAAGATCAAATGTCTTTGCGTCAGAAATTATCTTCGACATTGCAGGATTTGCCTCTGTCAGTTCTTTATAGAAGTCCGGCGAAAATTCCGGTGAAACCTTTTCCGAGGGTGAAAAGCCTGAGAATCTGTTTGGGATGTAAGTAGTGTAGCCTGACTTTCTCTCCTCTCCGTTGCTGATCCAGTCCAGGCCGAATGGGAGGGTGTCGGGATGAAGCTGGTCGTTCATTGCAAGCTCCTCTCCCCTGTTTATAGCATCAATGTGGGATTCGTCAATTTCACCTGTCTTTGTCTTTCTGAGAAGCTCTTCTATCTCCGGCGTTCTGAAGTAACTGCCGGTCATTGTTGTTTTGAACATGAATAATGATTGAGCAGTATGATAAAAATGGTTATAGAGAAACTATTACCAGGAGTAATAATACCTTCAGGAATGGTTCAAAATTTTATTATCAGGAGGATGATCAGGTACATGTGAAAATACTGATCATGGGGGCTGACGGGTATATCGGCTGGCCTCTTCTAATGAGAGAATCACTGAAGGGCCATGAGGTTGCAGCCCTTGACAATTATTTTACAAGGAGGAGAGTAAAGGAAGTTGGTTCAGACTCTGTCTCACCCATTCTTTCACTCTCTGCCAGATTGAGTAAGCTTTCTGCCATAACTGGCAAGAAATATCCCCTTTACAGGGGAAATGCCAGCAATCCCTCATTTCTGCTGAATTGTATAAAGGAGTTCAGGCCGGATGCCATTGTCCATCTGGCTGAGCAGAGATCTGCCCCCTACTCAATGCTTGGCCTTAAGCAGGCTTCAGCAACCATGAGCAACAACATAATCAGCACCATGAATCTCATATATGCAGTAAAGGAATATGTTCCTGATGCCCACATACTGAAGCTGGGTACCATGGGTGAGTACGGAACACCGAACATAGACATTCCCGAGGGATTTTTTGAAGTCAGTTACAATGGCCGCAAAGATTTTCTCCCTTTCCCCAAGCAGGCTGGCTCCTGGTACCACTGGACAAAGGTTCATGATTCAAACAACCTGATGTTTGCCAACAGGCTCTGGAAGACCCGCATTACTGATGTCATGCAGGGTGTTGTTTACGGAACAAGAACAAGAGAGATCACTGAAACCGGCCTTTATACAAGATTTGACATAGATGAGGTCTGGGGGACTGCACTCAACAGGTTCTGTGCTCAGGCAGTAGCAGGCCTTCCCATAACCCCATACGGAAAAGGTGGGCAGACAAGAGGATTCCTTTCACTTGAGGACAGCATAAACTGCCTGGACATTGCACTTCACAAGCCACCATCAGAAGGGGAATACAGGGTATTCAACCAGTTCGACGAACACTACAGCGTCAGGTATCTGGCAGATACTGTGAAGAGGGTCTATGAATCCGAAGCAGGCAATAAGGCGGAAATAGTGAATGTTGAGAACCCGAGGCTTGAGCTGGAGGAACATTACTACAACCCGGAGCACAGGAAACTCAGTGACCTTGGTTATGTTCCCTCAAACACTCTTGAGAATGAACTAAAAGTTATCCTTGGCGATCTTGAACTGTGGAAGAAAAGGATCCTCTCATTGAGGAAGGTGATAACTCCAAAAACAGTATGGAGCAGAAGCCAGATCAACATCCCCGGAGTTCAGACTCCTCAAGGGACCTCCTGAGGACTTCTGCATACTTTTTAGCTTTTCCCACGCTCAACCATTTTTCCCTTTCCACTTTTCTTGCAGAAACTTCTTTTCCCTTCTGGATTGACATATTTATTGCCGGTGTAAGCTCCCCACCTATCTTTTCTGTATCCCTGAGATTATCCATCACATCAGAGTTCAAAAAATAAACTGCACAGAGGCCATATTCTGATCTTGGATTGGCTGGTTTCTCATCAACAGAAATAACCCTAATCTCGCCATTGTGCTCTTCAATGGCGGGGCATCCGTAATTTCTTGGGTTGTCCACCTTCATTATGTTAAGAGTGCTTCTTCCTTTGAAATGGCCATTAACTGCTGAATGGAAGAACTCACCTCCGTCAGCCAGAAACCCGTCACCTGCGTTTAGAATGAAATCCTCACCAGAGACAAAATCATCTGCCATTAGGACTGCATTTCCATATCCATCGGCTCTGGGTTGATACAGGATTTCAACATCCGGAAATTCATTGTTGATATATGTGCGTGTGATCATATCCGTCGGATTTATCACGCAGGCTATATCCTTCAGGCCGCTATTGATCATGCCGCTGATTATGCAGTCCAGCACCGGCCTCAGTACAATGCGCCCATCACGGCAGTCATAGAGTGGAAGCATTTCTTTCCTGAATTTCCCGTCAAGGCCTGACCTGGTCCCGAGACCAGCTGCTGTGATGACCCCTTTCATGTTGCCCATTAAAGCTTGGAATGATTATTATCTTTACACAAAGGGGATCATTGCCTTCGACATATCAATCCCCAAAAATAGAATACAAGATATGTATCGCACTGGGATGATTGTTGTTTCAGTTGATGGGGGGGCCACAAAGACAATGGCGATCTGCTATGATACAGGAGGGGAAATACTTGGGATGGCCGCCTCAGGGCCCTCAAACTTCAGGAATATAGGTGTGGAAATTGCGGGAAAAAATGTATCTGAAGCAGTTAAGAAATGTGTTGAAAGGGCCGGTTATACTCTGGATCAGGTAAGCCACTCCACCTTTGCACTTGCCGGTGTTGGAGACTCTGTAAGATCCACCGAGATTATAAGGGAATTTATCTCCAACCTGCACCTGGTTGCAAGTTTTGACCTCTTCAACGACGGAGAGGCAGGATATAATTGCAGGCTCCCTGGAAGGAATGGTGCGATTGTTGCAGCAGGAACCGGATTGGTTGCCATAAGCAGGATGGATGGAGTGACCAGAAGGGTAAGTGGCTGGGGATGGCTTATTGGAGATGAGGGGAGTGCGTTCTACATTGGAAGAAGGGCACTTCAGGAGGCAGCATGCATAAGCGACGGCAGAAACATCACAAAGAGCACCCTTCTGAAGGAGGTGGAGCGTTTCTTCTGCACCGATGAAGCCAGGGGAATAACCAACCACGTATATACAACTCCTGTGGATGTGAGAAAAATAGCATCGCTTGCAAGATTGGTTTCAGACCTGGCTAAATCCGGCGATATTGTATGCAGTGAAATCATCAGGGAAGCTGCAGTCCAGTCCGCCTCCTGTGCCAGAGCGCTTCTCAGGGCAGCAGGAAGCAGCACAGGTGTTCCTGTCAGCGGATACGGAGGAGTTTACAGATCTGGAGACCTATACTGGAATTCCCTTATAGATGATGTAAGGATGGAATTCCCGGAGATAGAGCCGGTTAAACCACTGTATGGGTATCACGCAGTCCTTGGCTCTATGTTTATGGTAATGGGCCAGAACCATGTGGAATTTGATCAGGAGGGGATAATCGGGCAATTCAACAGAGGCCTGGGGACTCTCTCCAGAAAGGAAAGGGAGGATTACCTGTTCATATGATCTATGTAGGAATTGCAAACTTTCCGGACCCCTGAATATGAAAAGCCATATATCTTCTTCAGATTTACCTCGCATATGGCCCATGCTCAGAAGAGATTTTACGTCATGGACGATTTTGATCTCAGAGGCAAAACCGTATTTCTAAGAGTGGATATCAATTCACCGATAAGCCCGGCAGATGGGTCAATCCTCGACCATTCAAGGTTCATGTCACATCTTGACACTATCGGGGAACTCAGTGAGTCCAAACTTGTGATAGCTGCACACCAGAGCAGGCCGGGGAAGGATGATTTCACCTCACTTTACAGGCATTCGCAGGAGCT
>DARE01000054.1:0-477 GCA_002503205.1 Thermoplasmatales archaeon UBA447
GGCAATCTATATAATACTTGCCACATATTATGAATATTAATTAGGCATTGTGGTGTAACCAGTTTTAAATAAATATGTATTTAATGATTGGCATTATCAATATTATAGTCAAATACCTACCATTAATACTTATTGTATTCTTTCGGGATAACCTTCCTGATCCACCCCATCGAGTACGAATTGAACATTTAGGTCCCACGAACATCCTTTCAACACGGCCTTCAGTTGCATTTCCGATGCGATCAGCATTCTGGAAACACTATGCTTGAACCTTTTCCACAGGAATTCGATGGGATACAGATCTTGAGAGTATGTCGGAAGATACACCAATCAGATATGGGGTTCCAGATCTCGTTTCTTCATTATTTTAGAAAGATGTGATTCAAAATTATCCAGGATCATGACTGTCTCTTTCCCGGGGTTATTTGATCTTATTGACTCCAGAAAGGAACAGACTTCCTTGGTCCTTGAATTATG
>DARE01000054.1:576-11073 GCA_002503205.1 Thermoplasmatales archaeon UBA447
GTTATGTGGATAGATCAGATTCTTACGTTATTGGATGTGGTCTGGGAAGGTGATTCATCCAGGTAACCGATGATCTGATCTCCGGTGCTTTTGGCACCTAAGCTTTTTTAGATCATACTCTCTATTCTTTGGCTTTCGGTAATCATGCTGGCATGGTTTCGCTTATTTCATGCCTGAGTTTCCTAAGGATAGTATGGACATGCTTCTGCGTAAACCTGATGCCAAATCTCTTTTCGATGAGATTCTGCACCTCATTCTTTGTATAGGCGTCCCTCTCCTCCGAGTTAGATCTGAGCCTTTCCATTTTCACAGAGGATAGCCTAGAGGGTTTACTGCCTGCAAACCTTGGTATCGGGCCGGCATAACCGCCCTTGTTCCTTCGATCCTGCCAGTAGTACGCCACCTTCTTGTGCACTCCAAGCTTTTCAGCGGCAGTTTCCACAGATTCGCCCTGTTATCTTTAGTATCTTATGAAATACAATCGTTTGAGAACCTTTGTTTCCTTTTCAAGACTCTTTATCAGCTCTTCAAGCTCTTTTGCACTCATTTTCCTTTAAACTGGAATGATCTCCCTTCGCTCCACATATGGATGATATTAGTACGAATTCAAAGAATGGTATTTAACTAAAATTATGCAACTCGTTTTACTTTAATTATTAATAGAAATCAGAGACTGCTTCATATCCTGGAGCAGATTCCTTCGGGAAAAGAATAATAAAATATAATTCCGTAGTAGTTGTGTGATAATTTAAAATGGGATCTGAAGGTCTTGAATACACACATGAGGAGAAGAACAATGTCCTATATATTCTAAGACTATTGGTGAACAGCCAGTCAATAATAGGATTCAGATGGTCTGCGGTCTACAAATTCATCGAGGAAGTCACCGGATTAAAGAAAAACAAGGTCAAAGCGATCGTCAAGGACTATGGAATAAATGTTAGCAGCGAGGACCCCGATAGATTTCAGGTTTATGGAATATTCTCTGTTCAACCAGATGAACAGGGAAGAAATCTTCTATTCTTCAGGATCATCGAAGTTCTTCAGTCCGATAAACTTGCAGAGGAGATTACGCTCTCTTTGAGCCTGAATTATGGATTCTCAAAAGCAATAATTGGAATACTGGTTCTTCGAAACACGAAAATAGGTAAGATTATCCAGGATTCCCCTCTTATTGCACTTTGCTCGTCTGACCCATTTCTGGAAAGCGAGGAGTTCAATGAATTCAGCAGAAGTAGTGTGAGCAGTATTGGGCTCGAACCTGATGAGATGAAGAAATATCTTGGAAAAAGGTGGTTTGTAGACCTGCTTGAGATTCTGGATGATGGATTCTATGGCACAGATTCATTTTCTATTCTTCAGGAGGTACAGAAACACTGGAACGATGAAGATGTTGCAGGGCTGGAAGAATTAATGAACTCAGGGCTTTTCATAAAGATTCTGGCAAGGAGGAGCGAAGTTCTGCTGGAAAAGAGCATAGCAAATTCCCTGGTCTCCAAGAAGTCCTCGCAGAAGAAGAGCGCCAAACTGAAATCATTTTACCACTGGCTTGGAATTGGCAACGACTTTACCCTGGGTCTTGAATTCCTTATAGGCAGCATAGAATTCCTTCCGCACATGAACGAGACGGATGGAGTAGTTCTCTTTATAATAGGGAGTATTCAGCTCACAGGCAGAGCAATTATAACAATCGTCTCCGATGCCCATTTAAGTTCAAGGGAGAGAAAAATTAAGAGAGAAATGTAAGATTTAGTCAGGAAACATAGGCCTTAAGGATTCTTACCTCCTTTACAGGTCTATCATTTCTGTCCCTTTTGGCTTTGCTGATCCTGTCTGCTACATCCATGCCTTCCTTTACTTTCCCGAAAACTGGATGCTTCTTGTCAAGAAAGTTGTTATTCACAACATTAATGAAAAACTGGCTGCCCCCTGTGTTTGGCCCGGCATTAGCCATGGATATTGTGCCGCGGTCATTTCTATTGTTTTTTGTGAATTCATCCTTGATAGTGTAACCAGGGCCACCCATTCCGGTTCCTGTAGGGTCACCGCCCTGAATCATAAAATCAGGAATTACCCTGTGAAATATCACATTATTGTAGAATCCTTTTTCAACAAGTTTTTTGAAATTTCCTGCTGTTATGGGCATTTCCTTTTCAAACAGTTCAATAATTATTTTCCCTTCAGTTGTTTCAAGAGTCACATCTGTCATTGTCTTCAGAGGTTTATTGTGCAGCATTACCTAAATATTCTTATTGGAGACTTGAGCCTTGATTTTCCTGTAAAGCTGTAAAAGTTAAATTTATATGTCAGATTAATTTCACCATTGGTGAAAAAATGACAATAATGTCAATAACAAATGTTTGGAGTTGGAAATTGATGAGTAAATTCGGGAAAGCAGGAAATGAGAGAAACGCAGAACGTAGACAATTGTTTGCGGAGGTGGAGCCCTGATGGAGTATGTAACTAATGGGTCCACCACCCAACAATATGCTACAAAGGCCTATGCCGATCTTACGGAAAAAGAGAGGAGAATATTAAGCAGACAGCAGAAGATAATCGTTTCCTGGAGCATAATCGCCTCTTTTACCTATGCCCTCATCTGGTACTGGGTCCCCTCAGTTGACAGCTTTATCCAGAAACAGTTTGCCCTGACCACCTTTGATGTTGGCCTTCTGATTTCATCCTTCGGAGCGGCCTTCATACTGACCAATTTTATGTGGGGTCACTTGAACGATCGGTTCAGGCCAAACAGAGTCGTGACCATAGGCCTTATAATTGCAGGGGTCACCACATTCCTGTTCCAGTATGTGACAAGTTTCCCTGAAATGATCGCACTCAGGGTAATTGAGGGGGTTTTCAACGGCGCAGCCTGGTCTGGCATAGTGAAGACAGTCCAGCTATGGTTTCCAATTGAAAAGCGATCCAGATATCTTGGAGTCTTTATAGCAGTGTACAGCTGGGCAATTTCTCTTGACCTTTTAGCAGGCATTGACATTTCTATCACACATGGATGGGCAACCTGGGCCCTTATTGTTGGAATTCTAGGAATGATAGCCGGAATCCTGACATACTTCATGGCGAAGCCTTATGGCCCAATGGTTGGACTGCCTATGATAGACTGGGGCGACGTACCACCAGCCAGAAACATGAAATTTGGCGAGGTGTCAAAATCACTCTTCAGATACAGGTGGATGGCTCTTGCCATACTTTCTGGATTTGTTGTCATAGGGGGAGCCAATATCATATCAGGTTTCTATCTACAACAGGTTCTCCCCAAGCTTCAGGGCCTAAACGGAGGGCAGATAGAGATTCTTGGAACAGTCTGGGGCATAGTTCAGGGGATACTGATTCTGATATTTGGCCCACTAAGTGACAGGCTCAGAAAGAGAGTTATATTCATGAAGATAGGTCTCGGAGGTGCCGCTGTATCGTTCTCGCTTGTGGCTCTGTCGACATTTGTCCACCCGATTTCGATAGTATACATCTATGCCATAACAATAAGCACTGGTCTGCCTTTCCTAATAGCAGGCCCGGTTTTTGCACTGCTCGGAGACAGATATGGTGTGCAACTTGTGGGAGCTGCATCATCATATTTCGAGGGATTTGGAACAGGGGGAGGTGCATTTATTTTCCCTCTGATACTGGGTTTATTCTCCATCAGCCAGGGATGGGTTATCATTGCAGTTATCTTTATTGCAATATTCCTTGTCTGGGTCCCGCAGAAGGAATACAGAGTTGACAGGTCTCTGGTGGACAGCGAAACACTGAAACATGAAAAGGAGCAGAAGATCAGGGAATTTGGATTAGAACCCTGATTTTCCTTAAATTTTAAACTCAATTTTTTTAGAAAAGTACATTAATGATGTTATCATTACATCAATGTTGATTATATGACAGCAAAGGGATATTCTGACTTGAATTATGGTGCAAATCTCGACCCTGAGGACATCCCCAGAAGATGGTACAATATTGTTCCTGATCTGCCTGAAAAACTTGCCCCAATGCTTGATCCAAAGACTATGGAGCCTGTGAAGAAAAGTGACATGGAGCGGCTTTTTCCAAAGGAAATTGTAAAACAGCAGTTCTCTGAGGACAGATATTTTGACATACCAGAAGAGGTGCTTGATGCCTATAGAAGGCTGCCCAGGCCCACACCATTGATAAGGGCAAAAAGGTTCGAGGAATATCTGAAGACGCCTGCCATGATATTTTTCAAGGGTGAGCATGTCTCTCCGGTTGGGAGCATGAAGCCAAATACAGCCCTTCCTCAGACCTATTACGCCATGAAACAGGGAATTGAAATGGCTGTATCAGAAACCGGAGCAGGACAGTGGGGTTCTGCCCTTGCTATGTCCTGTTCACTGTTCGGGATGAAATCCCGGATTTACATGGTAAGGGTGAGTTCAAGGCAGAAACCTGGAAGAAAGATAATGATGGAGACCTATGGATCAGAAGTGCTTGAATCCCCAAGCAAGAACACAGAGATCGGCAAAAAGTATCTGGAAAGTGATCCAGAGCATCCCGGTTCTCTGGGAATTGCAATCAGTGAGGCAGTGGAAGATGTGCTTTCCAATGAAAACTCCAGGTATCTGCTTGCCTCATCCTTCAACTATGCACTTGCGCACCAGACAATCATAGGCCTGGAGCTTGAAAAACAGCTGGATATGCTTGACATAGAGCCTGATGTTATGACAGGGGCCATAGGAGGAGGTTCAAACTATTCTGGTTTCATCTACCCGATCCTGTCCAGGAACCTGAAGAAGAAAGGAGATACAGAATTTGTCGCAGTAGAATCAGCAGCTGTCCCCTCGACAACCAGGGGCCAGTTCACATACGACTTCGCAGATACTTCCGAACTTACACCCCTTGTAAAGATGTACACAGTTGGCCATAATTTCGCGAACCCACCAATTCACGCTGGAGGCCTGAGATACCATGGAAAGGCGCCAAGTTTATCGATGCTTATAAACAAAGGCTTTGTCCGATCTGTCTCCTATACACAGAACAAAATATTTGAGGCAGCTGAAATTTTTGCAAGAACTGAGGGCATATTCCCTGCTCCAGAGTCAGCCCATGGGCTCAGATATGCAATGGATGAGGCCCTGAAGTGCAAAAAGACGGGTGAAAAAAAGGTAATTATATTCAACAATTGCGGCCATGGAATTCTGGACCTGTCCGCATACCAGGAGTATAATTCAGGGAAATTGCAGGACTGGGAGCCTGGTGAGATAAGGATACCTGAATACGTGAAATAATCTATCTCCTCGCCCCTCTTTTTCTCACTATTCTGAAAAGATCAGAAAGGGTTAGAACACAGAATATAAGGCCTATCAGAAGGCACAGAAAGAAGAATATTTCGGAATCAAGAAACAGGCCTGTGTTGGAATATGGTATAAGGCCGTTTGTAAAGTAGAGAATCAGGAGAAGTGTCCCATCAAGAATTGTGAATACAAAAAGCCTGTTTATCTGGTTGAATATAGGTTTCTGGAGGCTTTCTGTCGAAAACAAAGGCATAATAGCTACTATCATGGAATATGCCGTCAGGAGCAACCCAATGAGGGTTCCATAAAGTGTCAGCAGATTTGAGTCCTGGAAGAACGACACAAATCTGCTTGTAAGCGCAGGATCCTCAAGAAATTTTATATATCTGTTCTCAAGAAGGAATGTTATAACGAAGGCAATAATCATCAAAGTTTTCAGTTTGTAAAGGCTTTCCAGATCCTCCCTGATCTTGATTGCTGGCAACAGTGTCAGGAAATCAAATCTATATATAAATGATGTTATTAAAAATTCAGACTGGAGCCATATGGAAAGTGCTTCTGTCTAAATCTGTTGACCTGTTAAGAAAGACTTCTGAAGCAAAAAGGATAAGCTCAAATTTAAATAATCTGAAACAATTGTTATAAGATAGATATGTACAATCCATTGAGGTATTTCTCAGGAGAAATCATGAAGAATATCAACGAGAGATCCAAAGAGATAATGACCTACCTGTATCCTCCAGTTACTATGTATGAGAAAGGGGGAGATCTGATTGTGGAAGCTGATATGCCTGGTTTCGACAAGAAAGATATCAATGTAAGGATAAATCGCAGAACTCTGACAATAAATGCTGAAAGGGATACTGAAGTAAAGGGTACAGTATTCATGGACCAGAGGCCGGAGAGGGTGAACAAGGTGCTTCATCTTCCCTTTGACACTAACCCAGATCTTAATTTCTCTGCAAAATACACCAACGGAGTTCTCACCGTAACAATTCCAGCCTCCGGGGTAAAGACAATAAAAGTTGAGTGAGATTATTTTCTCCTCAAAAGAACAATTCCAAAACCTATGAGGTCCAGCACAACAATCAGATAGAAAATCCAGGAAAGGCTTTTCATCTCCATAATTGATGCAATAAGGACGAATCCCAGAAACAGGGAAGCTGGTGTCTTTATTTCTGCCTTTTTTGGCATCGGCTCAGGATCCTCTAGCCTTCTCTTCAGCATTGGAAGAACATCAAGACCTCTTTCTATTGAAACAATAGATTTTCTGATGAAATTATCGATCTGTTTTCTGTACAGCTCGTCCAGAAGCCCCTCCTGATAAAGAAGCTGCCTTAGCACCTTTACAAATTTGAATTCAGGATCAAGCTTCAGGCAGACGCCTTCCAGGAGTGAAGACATCCTCATATAGAGCACTAGAGCCCTTGGCAATCTGAATGGAAACTCGAAAATCACATCATTTGCTATCTCCAGAAGCTCACGAATCTCACTTTCCTCCGGATTCTTGCCCTGCATTCCTGCAATTGCCATCTCCATTGTCCGCCTCATTATGGCCCTGTTTGCAGCTGGAGAGAGAGCCTTCAGATCCACAAGTGCATCCATTATCTGATCCGGATCTGTATTGACGAGCCCGTCGTAAAGTGAAAGGAGGGAGAATCTTGTCTTCTCATCCAGGTTCCCAATCATCCCAAAATCGTACAGTATTATTGCACCCTGAGGTGTTACCGATATATTCCCGGGATGGGGGTCCGCATGAAAGATGTCATCCCTGAGCAGCATCCTCATGAAAAGAAGATCGACCCTGAAGGCCAGATCCTTCAGATCGAGCCCTGCCTCCTGCAGCTTTTCCGTGTCTGTGATCTTTATGCCATCCACATAATCAAGCACAAGAACCTTTTTTCCCGAGACCTCCCTGTATGCTTCAGGTATTATCACATTTTCACGGTTTCCTATGTTTTTCCTTATTCTGTCTGCATTTCGTATCTCCTTGGTATAGTCCAGTTCGTCAAATATTCTGTATTTGAAATCATTGATGACATTTGACACACTTATGAACAGAAAATTTTCAATCCTGCCTTTTGCAAGTGACAGAAGGCGGTCTATTACCATAAGATCTCTCTTGAGACGGTTTTCTACATTTGGCCTGTTTACCTTGACTGCAACTTTCCTTCCTCTATAGGTTGCTATGTGTACCTGGCCAAGTGATGCCCCAAATATGGCCTCTTTCTGAAAGTCCTCAAAAACTGTTTCAAAATCCTTAACGTCTTCCTTCAGTATGGGAAGCACTTTATCAAAGGGGGCTGGTTCAACCTGATCCTGAAGTTTTTCAAATGCCTTTATATATTCTGTTGGCAGAAGATCAGGCCTTGCGGATAGAACCTGGCCAAGTTTTATGAAAGTTGGGCCAAGCTCGATGAATGTCCTGACCGCTTTTTCTCCATTTCTCTCCCTCCTGTAATCCCAGGTTTTCTCCTCCTCTTTTTTTGATTTTTCCCTGTCTCTGAGGTACCGCCTGAACACAGGATAAAGCTTGAATAGGACAGAAATTTCAGATCTCCTTATTCCGCGGTATGGATCATCCCCGGTCATTCAGCCCTTTATGCTCTCTTATGATTATAACATTTCACAGGATAAGGTCTATCATCTGTATGGATACCTGCCCCTCTTCAGCAGAGCATAAAAATATCCGAATGACGCCAAGGATAGCCGAAGCAAATTTGTTATGGAAAAACCACTACCAAATCTCTCACCACGATATATCTGATCAAAGAAATCCCTGTGCATTATCCTCAATTGGCCTCTGCCATATCCGTTCCAGAAAGCCTGGCTCAAAAAAGATGTGATGTTCTGCCTGGTGAATGCCCTCACCAGACATTCGCTGCAGGTTGTTGCCCTTGCACCTGTTCGCATTGCCCTGATGTTCAGGTCAATATCCTCTGCTGTCACATATACTGGATTGAACCCTCCAAGTCTGGTGAAAAGATTCCTGGAATAGCAGAGATTTGATGATGGTGAGGTCACTTCAAACCCCTTAACATAAAGAGGCACTCGCTTGAGTTTTGAGAATTTTTTGCTGCCAGACAGCTCTGTCTTCCCTGCAACTATATCAAAATCACCTGACAGTATATTTCTGTAGGAATCCAAGAGTCCATTTGAAAACTTACAGTCACCATCCAGAAATAGAAGGTAATCGTATTTTGCACCGGAAGCCCCGATGTTTCTGCCTTCCCCACGGGAACACTTCTTTCTTATATATTTAAGATCAGGGATCCCCCTGTATGATGAAATTATCTCCCCGGTTCTGTCAGTACTCTCAGCATCAACAACAATCAATTCATAAGGCTCGGAAAGCCCGGATACAGAATCAAGGAATTCCCTTATGTGGCTTTCTTCATTTCTCACTGTTGAAACAATAGAAATTCCTTTGCCGGATGGCATTGGTTATCCTCAGTCCCAGTCCATCCTTCTTAGCTCCCTTTCCTCTTTTGTCCCCTTCTTGTATTCTTTATAATGTTCCTTGCATAGATGCATCTTATTCTTTATGTCAACAGAAGAGAAGACTTTCTTCGCAAGATCTCCAGGCACTGTTTTGAAACTCTCTTTTCCACATGATGGCACTTCACACATTTTTTGAGGCATGAGGACACTTCCGGCAATTTGAATCTGAGAACCGGGTCACTACTACCCTTTATATGATCAACATAGGACCTGGCTGCCCCCATCAATTGCCCTAATCTTTAAGGAGGCTTATCAAGCATGAACCGTGAGTATGTAAATCTTTACCTGAACAGGGATAACTTCGGTTTTAAGCAAAGGGGTACTGGAATATTCTACAGAATAGAGTTATCCCTCACGGAGATTAAAAATTACGAGAAATGCTTCCCGTAAGCCCCTTTCTGTTAGCCTTTCGGCTGGCAACATTCGACTATTCGTCTTACCCGATCCTACCGGTGGCATCAACGGATCCGTTTAGACTTTCTCCGTCCAGGAAGGGTTCCCATCAGTACCCGGGGAATGTCTCCAAACTGGTTCATCCTTTTACCCGGTCTGTTTATTTCTCGTCCCTTTACCACTTTTCTCAAAGTGCCGGCTTGCGACGGCTGGACTCCACCCGCGGAGAGGGGACTTTCCTCACCTTTTACGGCGTCAGTTGCCCGGAAGCTTTTCTCTGCGTGCCCTATCAAAAATATATATTTATATCTTTCACGCAGTAAAGGGAAATTCCCAACAACCAATAAAATACGATGTTTCAAACAGATATCATGTGAGAATAGTACCAAAATGTTTTAATATTTAAAATACAAAATAGGAGGGATATGAATACAAAGCTAATAATTTCATTAGCAATGGTTATTCTTGTTGCAGGAAGCTCCTTGAGCCTTGCCGATTCTTCCTCAGTCAATACAGGAACATCGGTTCAGACTTTAGGAAATTTTAGCTTTTCTGAAGCAGCAAATAACTCATTGCAGAACCTTACATACAGCAGAGATGGAAATTCCTATATGTTCGCAAGCATGCTATCTGTGCAGGGCCAGAACATCAGCGGTGCAGTAAGCACTTCCGGTGTCTCAGGCAGCAGGATATTCTCTACCCCAAATGCAACTCTGGAATCTGAAGGGAATTCCAATCTGCTTACTGTAATGACCACTGGGTCTGGAAATGAAGGAATGCAGATCAACATGAACGGGACTGTTTCAAAGATCTCGTCCTCCTCAAATATTGAACTTAAATCCTTAGGTATGTTCTCATTCATGGACCACACATGGGCTGTATACAGGGTAAACAATTCCATGTTTCAGGGATACTTCCTTACCGATGGGAGTGTTGCTGTGTCTGGTTCACATATTGCTGTTTCAGCTTCCCCTACAATGCTTAAATTTGGTTCTTTCAATAACGGGGTTCTGATTTCAGCATTCGTAGATCACCAGGGATTGAATGAAATCCTTCATAGAGTCCTGAAGAGGAACGATCATAAGTTCACTTACAACAAAACCACTGGTCTTGTGAATGGCTCATATGTGGGCTTCGATTTCAACAGCACTACCGGCGTTGTGAGCAACTTTACCGCAAACGCCCTTGGAAATCTGAGAATATTCAATGAGATAAGCGCAACAGGCAATGGAAGCCTTGGCTCCTCAAGATATCTGCCTGTTTTCAGGGACGGAAATTTCAGTATCCTTGGCAGCCTTTTCCTGTATGCCAATTCCAGTTATTTGTTTGTTATGCATAACAA
>DARE01000054.1:11213-42705 GCA_002503205.1 Thermoplasmatales archaeon UBA447
TCAACTGCAAGCTCCAACAATGACATATTCATGAATGAAACACTTAATCTCGATGAGAATGTACAGGCATCCTCCGAAGCATATCTAATACATGGGCATGGAATGAGGGGTTTCCTTTATGTTAATGGCGCAAACTTTTCCTCTTACAACAATACAACACATGTCATTGAGGTAAGTGCGAACAGTTCATCCGTGGCGCATATGACCTTTGTGGCTCCCCCGGGACTCCAGAGAATCCCTTCTTCTGCGGCAGCTCCCCTGGAATACGCAATTGAGCATGGAAAAATAGCTGCAGAACTGTCTATTGAAAACATGGGGGCGGGAGCAGTAAACTTCAGTACCTTCTTCAACAATTCACTTAGCATAAACGTTACATCGGCAGGCTCCGGAAGAGTATCGATGATAGTGAGTTCAACACAGCACTTCGGAAACAACATTGCAATATTTGTCAACAGCTCCTTCCTTACATCAACCGGAAAGATCTACGTTTATTTTGACGGCAAACTTGCAACTCAGTTATCCAGCGCTGGCAGCGCGCTGAATGTGACCAGCAGCGTGAAGGCATACTACGCAGCCGTTCCGGAAAATGGAGGATACCTTGTTATTGTCCATATACCACACTTCAGTACACATAATGTGACAGTATCCTCAACACCTGAAGGGCCAGTGTCAAATCTTCCCGGAAACCTTTCCTACCTTGAACTTGGCATAATCGGTGCTGTGGTTGTTGTTATAGTGGCCGGTACTGCAATTGTTTATACAAGAAGGAAGAAATAGATCTTCCTTCAAATAACTATTTTTTCTGCGGCTCCTCTTTTTACAAGCAAATCAGCAAACGTTGATGGAAGATAGACCAGATCCTGATCATGCAGAAAGTAATCTCTGTCAGGCTGTGCTATTGGAGGCTGATCTCCTTTTATCAAAACAAGGGCATATTCGACTGGAGCTTTCTCCTCCAAAGGTTTCTGAACATTCGTATCTTCGGTCTCGACTTCCTTCTTTAATTCAGGTGCTTTCTCCTCTGGCTCTTCTTCCTTAATTCGAGGTGATGGTTCTTCCTTCTTTTCTCTCTGCAGGAGGACCTTATACTGATCCTGAATCTGGTTGTGAAGGACAACTATGAACTCTTTCTCCTCCGGGGTAAGGGAGGACATCAGCTCTGAGTCTAGATCATAGACCGATAGTGAGGCAATTTTTTCAAATCGGCGCTGAAAGAGAGCCTTGAAATCACGTTCAATCTCATCCATCCTCTCCTTGATCCGGATGTATGAACTGATGTCCCTGTCCTTGAGATGGCTTTCTGATTCCTGCATTAACGTTTCAAGGGCGGAAACAATGTTTCGATAGAAGGTGGGCTCCATTTTTCTGATCTTCTTTGTTCTGGCCTCAGCCCTGAGGAATGATCTGAGTTCCTCTGATACCTTGTCGATCTGAGTTGGGCTGAGATTCATGCCTTTAGATAACATGTGAATATATTTAATTCTGGCTCAGGACCGATTACCGTTCATATCATTCCTGCGAAATGCTCCGATCCAAAGACAGAAACTGGTGTATCCCTGAAAATGTTTGAAAACAAGTCCTCCCAGTTATCCATATTTTCCCTGATGTAAATCGCCCTTTTTGGCACTGAGTCAGGAGGGATAACTTTCCATGAAGATGGATCATCCACGTAGTCAGTTTCAAGAAACATTCTACGCCTGTTTCTGCTGATTTCCCTTGTGTTCTGCCGTGTGGCCAGCATCGACAGGGTGAGAGAATTTTCGAAGGATAGATCTGAAGGAAGGGCATGATGCTTGACGACTTTGACAGGATCAAGGCCTGCAGACTTTGCAGATTTTTGGAGGCTGCAGTAAGATTCAGGCGTGAGGTCCTCAGTGTGCAGAATTGCCGGAGCCCCATGGGCATGACATATTTTGAATGCATCTTCCAGAATGGAATTGAAGCCATCTGACCTGTCTGGCGAATATTCAAAATGTGGCCTTCCAATCTCGCCTATAGCATCTGCTCTCGAGTTCTCTAGATATTTCTCGGCAAGATATAGGCCCTCCCTCATTGATTCAAAGCCATCCATGGAGTGATTTTGAAAGTGAAAGTAGTCTAGAGGGTACGGGCCAAGAGTTACAAGAACCGGAATTTTGAACTCGGCCCTGATCATATCTGCAATCTTGAGGGTTCTTCCGTATATATCCTTATAATATCCAGCAGCCGGAACTCCATAATCAGGAAGATTTACTAGATTTACTGCGTTTCCGCCAAGCCTGGTGAATAGTTTTATTGCCTCAAGGAGCCTTCCATCCAGCCTCAGATGCAGATGATTGTCCATGATTATGAAACCGGCAAAATCTTTCATAATTCCTGGACATTGAATGAGATCATCCCTATACAGTTTCGCATTTGTAGATCCATACATAGGAGCCAACTGGTATAGTATCACCCTCTAAACTATTATAGAAGCACGGCTTGAGAAAAGGTTTATAATACGTTTAGACTATGGAAGCCCAAGGTGAATATATATGCAACAAGGCCAGATGGCTTATGATAGAGCAATCACAGTATTTTCCCCCGATGGTAGACTATTTCAGGTAGAATATGCAAGAGAAGCTGTTAAGAAAGGATCCACCGCTCTAGGAATCAAATTCAAGAACGGAGTGGCACTTATCTCTGACAAAAAAGTAAGAAGCCGGCTGGTTGAACAGAACTCAATGGAAAAAATCCAGCTCATTGATGATTATGTTGCAACAGTTACATCCGGACTTGTGGCCGATGCCAGGGTACTTGTTGATTACAGCCGGGTAGCTGCACAGCAGGAAAAGATTACCTACGGGTCACTTGTAAATATTGAAAACCTTGTGAAAAGGTCTGCAGATCAGATGCAGCAGTATACACAGTATGGTGGTGTAAGACCATACGGTGTTTCCATGATTTTTGCAGGAGTTGACAGCATAGGACCAAGACTCTTTGACTGTGATCCTGCAGGAACAATCAACGAATACAAGGCAGTAGCAATTGGAGCACTGAGGGATCAGGTTACTGCATTCCTTGAGAAAGAATATAACGAGGGCATCAGTGAAACTGAAGCGGTTAAGATGGCCATCAATTCACTTAAGTCAGCAAGCGAGGAAAACGGTGAGTTCAGGAGCCCGGAAGTAGCCACCATAGTTGAAGGCAGCAAATTCAGGCTCTATTCTAAGGAAGAAGTGGAGAAACTCTCCAAATAACCATTTTTTATAATAAGGAAAATCAGTTTTTTCTTCGTAAAACCTGTCATCCAGATCAGGAATTTTTTATAATTTTAAATACTCCATAATTATGACCTTTTATGGTTCAGCTTGAAGATGCCATTGTGGCTAAGCTTGAATCACATGGCCATAGGTTCGAGATACTGGTAGACCCTGATGCAACCGATCACATAAGGGAGGGAAAAATAGATCTAAGCACAGATCTTGCCCTGGATGAAATCTACAAGGATGCAAGAAAGGGCGAAAAAGCAGGAGAGGAATCCCTTAAAGAGGTTTTCAAGACAACAGATGTCTCCCAGATAGCCATAGAGATTGTACGCAAGGGCCAGATACAGTTAACAACAGAGCAGCGACATAAGATGCTTGAGAGGAAAAAGAAGCAGATCATAGAGATCATTGCAAGGGAATCCATAAATCCTCAAACCAATGCCCCACATCCCCCTGCAAGGATAGCCCAGGCTATGGAGGATGCAAAGATACACATTGACCCGTTCAAGTCTGCGGGAGACCAGATTCAGGCAGTACTCAAGGCAATAAAACCAATCCTGCCGATAAGATTTGAAAGAACCAAGCTGGCTGTAAAGCTTACGGGAGATGCCTATGGCAAGGTCTATGGTGACATAGTGCGAATGGGATACCTTGTTAGGGAAGAGTGGGGCAAGGATGGAGCCTGGATTGGGCTGCTTGAGGTCCCTTCAGGGCTTACAGGAGAGATAATGAGTTCCCTTGGCAGAAAAGGGAAGGATGACATTGAAATACGGATAGTGAAGCAGTAATTATCCTGATTTGTATTTGCCATTTTACTTCTATATTTCCCTGAGAGCAATCAATAATAAGACAAAATGACATGTAGTACAGGCAACAATAAATATTCCCGGAAGATAAAGTGAATATCCTGCGGAAGAATTCCCGGTGAGAGGCGCAGATTGATCAGGCATTATTCCCAGTAAATCAGGGAAAAGCCATGCTGGTTTCCCATCGGGAGGCAATCGGTGAACATATGGTTAAAACAAGAGAGATAGTATTTCCCGGCGACATCGTTCAGGCTGAAGGAACCAAACCAAGGAACGGAACATACAGAAACAGCGACGGTACATATTCGTCCTGTTATTTTGGTACTGTGCAGGTATCTGAACAGTTCCTCGACGTGGTACCTTTTTCAGGAATCTATATGCCGAGACGGGGAGACAAAGTAATAGGAAAAGTAATAGATGTGGGCCCTTCAATGTGGGTAGTAGACATAAACTCAGCATATAACACTCTTCTTCACATCAATGACACGCCATGGAGAGTTAACCCTGGAGACCTGAAGAGGTTCCTTGGGGTTGGTGACTACATCTATGCCAAGATAATGTCAGTAAATGAAATCAGGGAAAGCTGGGTCACACTTAAGGACGTTGGGCTGAGGAAGATGGAAGGGGGGCACATTACAAGCATAGCCGCTCCGAAAATTCCCCGTATCATCGGAAAAGGCGGATCTATGGTGAACATGATTAAGGACGCCACATACACCAGGATAGTTGTTGGGCAGAACGGCCTGATATGGATTGATGGTGCTCCGGAGAATGTCATGGTGGCCATTTCTGCTATCAGGATGGTTGAGGAGGAGGCACACACAACAGGCCTAACAGATAGAATGCAGAAATATCTTGAAGAGAAAAAAGGTGAAATAGTTGGGAACAACGAGTGATATTAAACTCATAAACGAGGATGGCCTCAGGTTGGATGGACGTTCAGCTGATGAGCTGAGGCCGATGAAAATAGAGACAGATGTGCTTGCAAGGGCAGATGGATCAGCATACATTGAATGGGGAGGGAATAAGATACTTGTTGCGGTATATGGTCCCAGGGAGGCTTTTCCTAAACACACACAGGATATTGACAAAGCTGTGGTGAAGGCCAGATACAACATGGCTGCCTTTTCTGTGGATGAGAGAAAAAGGCCTGGCCCTGACAGAAGGTCCATGGAAATTTCAAAGGTTATCTCAGAAGCTCTTTCCAGTGCAGTGATGGTAAATCAGTTTCCGAGGGCGGAAATTGACGTTTATATAGAGGTTCTCCAGGCAGATGCAGGCACAAGGATTGCTGGACTTACAGCATCATCGGTTGCACTTGCTGCAGCTGGAATACCCATGAAAGACATGGTTGTTGGGTGCACTGCAGGCAAGGTTGAAGGTCAGGTCGTACTGGACCTTTCCAAAGAAGAGGATAATTTCGGACAGGCTGATCTTCCAATGGCAGTCCTTCCCAAGAGTGGAAATGTTGTACTTCTCCAGATGGATGGAGACCTTTCTGTGGATGAGTTTGAGAAAGCCACCTCAATGATACTTGAGGCCACAAAGAAGATACATAAAATCCAAAGAGATGCACTTGCAGGAAAATACAAGGCAATAGCCCTTGAAAGGAGTGGTGAATAATGCCGAGAGATGAAGCAGGAATACTCTCTGAAATAAAGAGGGATTTCATCATAAGGAGGTTGAAAGAGGGAAAGCGTGGAGACGGCAGAAAGCCTGATGAATACAGGGAGATCTCCATAACACCCAACTACGTTCCAAGATCTCCTGGATCTGCCATGGTGTGCCTTGGAAAGACCAAGGTAGTGGCTGGAATCAAGGTTGAGGCGGGAGAACCATTTCCAGACACTCCAAATCAGGGAGTCCTTACAACTAATGTGGAGCTTCTTCCAATGGCATTTCCAACCTTTGAGGCAGGCCCACCCAATGATACCTCAATAGAAATAGCCAGGGTAGTGGACAGAGGCATAAGGGAAAGCAAGATGATCGATATCGAAAGCCTGGTAATAGAACCGGCAAAGAAGGTATGGATCGTATTTGTAGATATAGATGTCATTGATTTTGACGGAAACCTGATAGATGCGTGCACGCTCGGCGTACTGGCTGCCTTAAAGAGCACCATAGTCCCTGGTTCCAAGGAAGGCGGAAAGGACTTCCCATTGCCGATCAGGAATACCCCTGTGGCTGTGACAATGGTGAAAATAGGAGACACACTTGTTGCTGATCCAGATCTGGAAGAGGAGCAGCTATCCTCTGCAAGGATAACTGTAAGCACAACGGAGGATGGGCATATCAGGGCAATGCAGAAGGGTGACGTTGGAGAACTTTCCATTGAAGAGATTAGAAAGGCTATTAATATGTCCAGCAATCTGGGTAAAGCTATCAGGGAGAAATACTTCAAGTGATATAGATGTCCAAGAGAACCGTAAAGGTAGGTGCTTCTGGCAGATTTGGCCCCAGGTACGGGGTTACTGTCAGAAAGACATGGAATGAGATTTACAAGCAGAAATCTGCAACATATGCCTGTCCTTCTTGCAAGCAGGACAAGGTAAAAAGAGTTGCTACAGGGATCTGGAGATGCAGACACTGCGGATACAAGTTCGCCGGTGGAGCTTATCTTCCTGAGACCTCTGTTGCTTCTCTTGTCAAGGGGGCCGAGAGTACAGATGTATAAATGCATAAGATGTGCCAGGCCTCTTGAGAAGTCCTTTGGAACTGCAGAGATTGAGTGCGAATGCGGCTCAAGGGTCTTTGTCAAGGAAAGGCCAAGCATTGAAAAGGTCATAATACCAAGATAACCCCCTCCATTTATATGCAGGAAACAGACCGGCTGATACTCTGCAAACACTGCTTTGCCAGGCTGTCCGGAATAAAAGATTCGTCCGTAAGCACTGAAGAACGGGAAAAATCTTCATCCTCACTTTTATTTGACAGAGGCCTGGCTGGACAGATTTCTTCTGGAAATAGCGAAGCTTGCGCTCTTTGCCACGGGATTCTTGACAGGATTGAAGATCTGTGTGATGCGGTAATTCCCCAGATCGGGGAAAGGGAATTTGACACATTTCTTGTAGGCTGTTCATTAACCCCTGAACAGGAGGATATAGAGAATTTCCTCAAGGATAAACTGAAATTTGAACCTGAAAAGCTCAAGAAGGAACTGAACAGGAAACTTGGGGTTGCATTCCAGAATAGGACGGGGAAAGAGGTTTCTTTTGACGACCCAGATATCATAATCAATTTTGACTTCACCTACGCCTCCTTCAAAATTCAGGTCAAACCCCTCTACATTTTTGGAATTTACAGGAAGCTGAAAAGAGGAGTGCCACAGACCAGATGGATACACAGAAGCGGGGAGGATGATTCCGTGGAGGCACAGATAGGAAGGTGCCTGAACCTCCTCACCATGGGAGAGGAATTCCATCTGCATGGATCAGGCAGAGAGGATGTTGATGTGAGAATGCTTGGAAACGGGAGAGAGTTCGTGATTGAATCTGTAGACCCCCGGAAGAGGAAGATAAACCTTGATGAACTGCAATCAGCCATAAACACTTCGGATTCAATTTCAGTATCAGGCCTCAGGTATTCCAGCAAGAAGGAAGTTATCCGCATAAAGAGCTCTGCATTTAACAAATCTTACAGGGCAAAAGTCCTATCCGACAGTCCGATAGACAGCGAGAGATTGGGCAACGCAGCCTTAAATTTAACTGGAAAAGATATTTATCAGAGGACACCATTAAGAGTGACTGGTAGCAGGTCGGATCTCGTCAGGAAGAGACAGGTACTGAGTTGCCAACCCGAAAGTGTGTCAGGGAATGAGGCTGTGCTTGCAATAAAGGCAGAGGCAGGCACTTATATCAAGGAGCTGATACATGGGGATGGGGGCAGGACCCAGCCAAGTCTTTCCAGCCTTTACGGTGAGGAGCTTAAGGTGCTGGAGCTTGATGTGATCTGGATACACAGAGACGGTGAATAAATGGTTAAGATGTCACATGGCCCTAGAGCGGGCTCCAGGATGAAAATGACAAAAAGGGCATCCGAAAAGGGAATGCCCAAAGTTAACGAGTTCTTAAAGAAATTCAGCGAGGGAGATCTGGCTGCCATATCAATAGAGCCATCCGTTCACTCCGGAATGCCCCACCACGGTTTTCAGGGACTTACTGGAAGAGTAGTAAGATCCCAGGGATCCTGTTATATGGTTAAGGTTAAGGTTGGAGGAAAGGAGAAAATGATACTTGCTGGCCCAGTTCACCTTAAGAAGATTGATGGTGTCTGATGAAAACCAGGTACATCTCGATCCCTGAAGCCTACGATTTGCTCTCAAAGAAAACAGATTATACAGAAACAGAGGGTGAAAACCTTTCATATGTTGAACATCTGATGAAGATGAAGGGCTCTGAGGCAAAGAAGGTTAAGTCAGAACTTATGAAAAAATTCAAGCTAAACGAGAAGGTTGCAACAAAGCTCGTTGACATAGCACCTAAGACTAAGGAGGAGTTTACCAGCATTCTTTCTTCATACAGTGTGCTTCTCAGTGAGGAAGAGTTAAATAACCTTATTGCCATTTTCTCTGAAGACTGAATGAGGTCAGGACTTGGAAGAATTCGCCTATATTCTGGATTATTTGCCACAGGGGAGGGCAAATGATAAAAGTTACCATAAATCATCCCTGGCATTAGCCGTAGGCGAAATGGAATTCAAGCTTCTGGAACTTATCCCGAAGCCTAACGCAGTCATTGCAATAGGAGACAGGGTTTACATTGGAAAGGATCAGCAGAAGAGAGACAAAATTCTATCCGTGAAGAGACGTATTCCATACTCAGAACTCACAAATGCAGCAATGAATGAACTCCCTTTCATACTGGAGAGCATAGTGAGGAAAAGAGAGCCGTTTTTCGTGGAATTTTTCAATAAGGCGGAGTCCATAAACACAAGGATGCATTCTCTTGAACTTCTTCCCGGATTTGGCAACAAGAGCATGTGGTCAGTCATTGAGGAGAGGAAGAAGAAACCATTCACATCCCTGGATGAGGTTTCAGAAAGGATAAAAACAGTTCATCATCCACAGAAGATGATTGCCAACAGGATTGTTGAGGAGCTCCAGGAAAGGAACGAGAAATACAAACTGTTCGTTGCAAGATGAGACCACTTGAGTCTGGTAAGTACAGAAAATACGGCCAGGTGTTCCTGAAGGACAGGAACATGGCCATGTATGAGGCCACACTTTTTGATATTCATGAAGATACATCTATTCTGGAAATAGGTCCCGGAGAAGGATCGCTGACAACTTTTCTTCTTCAGGCTGGGGCCATTGTTACTGCTGTGGAGCCAGATCACCGATTCGTCCAGGCTCTTGAGGAGAAATTCAGTAACGAGATATCCAGCCATAGGCTGCAGCTGATCAAAGGGGATTTTCTGAAGATCGGAGGAATGTCAATTGATGCAATTTTCGGGAACATACCATACAGCATCTCCTCCCCCATACTTTTCTCCCTGAACAGATTCACCTTCAGTAAATGTATTCTAATGGTACAGGCTGAATTTGCCAGGCGGATGGTTGCCATAAAAGGAACTCCGGACTATTCGAGGCTGTCAGTAAGTACCCAGCTGAGGTATAAGGCAAAGATCGAGAGGAAGGTACCAAGGAACTGTTTTTCGCCTGTTCCTGAAGTCGATTCCGCAATAGTTACGTTAATGCCACTTAATCTTCATTCTGAGGCTGAATTGAAATCTGTGGAGAATGTCATCAGGGAACTTTTCTCCCACAGAAGGAAAAAAATAGGGTCCCTTTACAGGGAATCGCCTGCAGATATTTATGAAAAAAGGGTTGAAGATTTATCCCCTGAGGAAATCTTCAACTTTGCTGCTTCTGTTGAGATGCCTTAGTAAGCTGCTTAATGTTCTTTGCAACCTCATCGAGGCCCATAACAGTCATTGGCTCAACAGATCCTGCTGTAGGAGTCTGGACAGGGACCATCATAAGCGTTCCTTTGCCCTCAAGCCCAATTTCATAAAGTATGTTGAGCCATCTCAACTGAAATGCTGTTGGATTTGTTGTATACTGATCAGCAGCCTCGACCATCTTCTGTGCTGCTTCAACCTCTGCCAGAGCAAGAGTGACTCTCGACCTCCTCTCCCTCTCTGCTGAGGCCTGCCTTGACATTGCCTCCTGAAGAGCATTTGGAACTATTACATCCCTTATCTCGACAGATGAAACCTTGATGCCCCAGTGCTCTGTCTTCTCATCAATAATCTCCCTTGCAGCTTCTCCTATCTTTTCCCTTTCTGACAGTATTTCATCAAAGGATGATTTACCAAGAACCTCTCTCAATGTTGTCTGAGCAGAATAGTTGGTTGCAACTCCGAAATTTTCAACATTCAGAACAGATTTCTGTGGGTCTATCACCTGGAAATACATCACAGCATCCACATTAATAGGGACGTTATCCTTTGTGAATGTACTTTCTGTCTTGAAAGATACAGCCTGTATTCTTGTTGAGATTATTGGATTCAGCTTTGATATGAAAGGGTACACGTAGATAATACCTGGCCCCTTCATCTGGGTGAACCTTCCAAGAGTGAACACTGCTCCCCTTTCCCATTCCTTCAGGATGTGCAGTCCACTCAGCAATATCAGGAGTATGACTATTCCTATGAATATGAACACATAATCAATAGTAGACATGATCAAGTATGGTAATCGCACTATAAAATTGTTTACAAAAATAATTATTACAATGTTACCGGCAGAACCGCATTTTTTTATATTGAAATCCACGATAAGGTGCCGGTAATATTTCATGGATTTTAGAGCCAGACTGGTTTCATGGGAACAGATAGACACATGGTGTGGAAACATCAGAGAAAAGGTTTCAAACAGTTACAGGCCCGATATGATCATAGCTCTGGCAAGAGGAGGCCTTGTTCCAGCCAGAGTCCTGGCTGATATGCTCTGGATAAAGGACCTGATCTCCGTCAAGACGGAACACTGGGGAATAACTGCTACAGCCAGCGGTAAAGCTGTTCTTAAGGATCCTGGAAACCTTAACATAGAGGGAAAAAAAGTCCTGATTGTTGATGATATTACAGATACCGGACAGAGCATGAAACTTGCTTATGATTTCATTAAGGAGCAGAAACCTGCGGAAATCAGAACAGTTACAATGCTTCACATAACCAGGTCTTCCTTCATACCAGATTTCTTCTCAGAGATTATTGATGAGAAGAACTGGGCATGGTTCATATTTCCATGGAATGTTTATGAGGACCTTGACAACCTTCTTTCCAGAATACTGAAGGGCAGGATGACATTCACCCAGATTGAAAATGAACTGAAGGACCAGTTCAACCTGAACATTGACTCTTCATTCCTTTCACATATTCTGGACGAGTTCAGAAAAGCTGGAAGGATAGTTCAGGAGGACCACACCTTCAGCAAGCCTCCGGAATCACAGTGAACTGGCTTCAATTACAGTTCCAGATTTTCCCCTGGCAACTTCGGTAGCCTTGTCAAGTGAGCCGATCACAGCCTTTTTGCCCCCTTTTTTCACAAATTCCAGGGCTGCAAGAACCTTTGGCCCCATGCTTCCACTTGCGAACTGGCCCTGGTCAAAGTCCCTCTGGAGCCTTTCAGCAGATACTCGCCCAATCAATTCCTCATTCTCCTTTCCGAAATTTCTCTTGGCACCCTCCACATCTGTCAGGATTATGAAAGTTGAGGCCTCCACGATTCTTGCAAGCAGAGAGGATGCAAGATCCTTGTCGATCACTGCGTCCACCCCTGCATATCCTGAGGGAGTCTTTATGACCGGTATTCCACCCCCTCCGGAGGCCACGGGGAGAAAACCCTCTCTGAGGAGTGAGATTATCTGGTTCCTTTCAACAATATCCACTGGAGTGGGGGACGGAACGAGCCTTCTGTACCCTTTTCCTGGCTCCTCCCGCATTTTCCATCCCTTCATTTTCTGAAGCCGGGCAGATTCGTTTTCTGAGTAATAGGGCCCTATAGGCTTTGTTGGGTTACTGAATGCTGGATCATTCTGGTCCACAACCGATCTTGTCATCAGAACTGAGGGTTCTTTTGAGATTGCCAGCCTGAACCTTACCCTGTCCCATCCGTTAGAAAGCATTTCCCCTATAAGTCCCTGAGACATGGCCCCACAGGCATGGAGAGGCATTGGCTTTACCGTCCGGACAGCAGATTCGTTCTGAAGGAGTATGGAACCCACCTGTGGACCGTTTCCATGGGATATCACAACCTCATTGCCCTCAATTACCTCTGCAAGTTTCTGGAAGGCCTGTTCTGCCCTATCTGCCTGTGTTTCAAAGGTCTGGTCATCACCCTTTCTCAGGAGTGCGTTCCCGCCAAAAGCTATGACAATTCTTTCCATAAGGCCACTGAGAAATGGTGAATATGAAGCAGTTATTTAAGGAATTCAGGATAGATCCGGCATTTCATATTCAGGATGTGTTATTTCCATGTTAACAGAACTCATCCGCCAAAATAGATATGCCACTATTTGCATTTACTATTGATAATATGACATCTCTTGGATGGGTAAAGGATGAAATCAAAGAATTGAAGGATAATGGACGATTTGTCCCCATAAGGATCATTGAGAGTTCCCAGGGCCCATGGATCAGGATAGAGGGTAAGATGAAACTCAACATGTGCAGCAATAATTACCTGGGTCTTGCAAATCATCCTGAGGTGAAAAAAGCAGCAAAGGAGGCCATCGATGAATTTGGAGTGGGAGCCGGAGCAGTAAGATCCATTGCAGGTACCAATGATCTGCATGCAAGGCTTGAGGAAAAGGTTGCCAGATTCAAGCATATGGAATCTTCCCTTGTCTATCAGGGGGGCCTTCTGGCTAATTCCGGGACAATACCATCACTGGTGGGAAAGGAGGATATTGTCTTCAGCGAAGAACTGAATCATGCAAGCATAATAGACGGGGTAAGGCTGAGTTCAGCATCAAGAGCTGTGTTCAGGCACATGGACATGAAGGATCTTGAGAAGGTTATAACGGAAAAGAGGAAGAGCGGCAGGAGGAGCCTTATAATCACCGATGGAGTTTTCAGCATGGATGGCGACATAGCACCCCTTAAGGAGATTGTGGAGATTGCAGAGAAGCACGATTCAATGACTTATGTGGATGATGCACATGGTGAGGGTGTGCTAGGAGATCATGGAAGAGGAATATGTGACCACTTCAATGTTTCAGGAAGGGTTGACGTTGAAATGGGGACATTCTCAAAGGCTGTGGGCTCCATGGGAGGATTCGTCGCCGGCAATGCAGATCTTATAGAACTTCTCAAGAGAAAGGCCAGACCATTTCTTTTCAGCAGTGCGCTTAATCCTGCTGATACTGCTGCCGTCCTGAAATCAATTGAAATCATGGAAAGGGATGACACTTTGCTCAGAAAGTTGTGGAGCAACTCTGAAAGGTTGAAGAAGGGGCTTGTTAATGCAGGGTTTAACCTTGGAAATTCCAAGACCCCCATCACCCCAGTGATTGTAGGGGATGAGAAGAAGACGCTTCTTCTGAGCGAGGAACTCTACAGGGAGAGCGATATATTTGCCTCTCCGATTGTATTTCCGACTGTTCCCAGAGGCACTGCCAGGATCAGGCTGATGCCATCGGCAGTCCACTCAGAAAGTGATATAGAAAAAACTGTTGAGGCTTTTGAAGCAGCAGGGAAAAAGCTTGGAATAACCGGACACTGATCCGGCATTCCTGAATATTAGAAGGTTAGGACTTCATATCCCTTTTTTATGTAGGAAGAAACAATCGGGCCGATAGGATCCACAGAAAGCCCTATTGATAGAAGCTTATCGGTTATGTTTTCCTTTGTTGCAACAGCGGAACAAGCGTTCGGAATTATTCCATCCTTTATGGCATCCTTCAAAATAGATGCAAATTCCTGGTTTGTGGTGGCCAGCTTCTCAGAAGGCCCGAAAAGTATGATTCTCACATCATTGAGCCACTTATTCTTTGCAGCATTGTAGGCAAACCTCATTCCGGTCATTGCCTTCCCCACTGCCTCCTCTCCACTGGATATTATGACAAGTATGTTTTCTGCCATAGTTGCCCATTAACTCCTGAGATATATTCTTATTGAATCTGCATATGTGTGATGATTGCTCAAACTCACCTTACCCCCTGTTGGAAGTGTAATGCTATCAACTGCGGAAACTCATTATGAGGGCACAGTGCTGCAGAGAGATAACAGGTTTATCGTGACTGTTGCATATAATGGTCAGAGGATTGAATGCCACCTTCATGATCCGGGCAGACTCAAGGAACTCATTTTCCCCGGCAATAGAGTGCTTTTCAGGGATTCACCCGGAAAGAGGACCAGATACTCCATTACTGCTGGAATGAGGGATGGGGATTGGATACTGACTGATTCCAGATTTCACAACAGGCTTGCCTCTATGTTTCTGCCAGAGGGCACAGAAAGAGAGGTTTCACTGGGAAAAAGCAGAATAGACTTCAGGTGGAATGATACTTACATAGAGGTAAAGGGTTGTTCCATGCTCGCCGGGGATATGGCAGTATTTCCTGATGCGCCAACCATCAGAGGGACCCATCATCTGAAGCTCCTGACAGATATTATGAGAAATGGCGGCAATGCCATGCTGGCAGTGCTTATTTTCAGCCACAGAGCAGGTTGTTTTTCCCCTAATTTCCAGACAGATCCGGAATTCGGTAATGCATTCTCTGACTTCATTGATGCTGGCGGCGCCGTATTTCTGCCTAAATTCAGCCTGGAATATGGAAAAATAATATTCAGGGGCACAACAGGTATCTGCAGGGAATATTTCAGATGAATCGATCTTTTTTTATCATCCCTTACTATGACTCCTTCTAGGTTTAAATTGAATTATGACGGAAAACCTAGAAAAAAATCCTTTCTCATACTTGAGGACGGATCTGTTTTTGAAGGCGTTTCCTTTGGATCTGAAATTGAAGGTTATGGGGAAGTTGTGTTCACTACATCCATGACAGGATATCTGGAATCCCTGACCGATCCTTCATACAAAAACCAGATACTTGTCTTTGCGAGCCCCACTGTCGCAAATTACAGCATGGGAA
The DNA here is from genome assembly GCA_002503205.1 of Thermoplasmatales archaeon UBA447. Classification (GTDB taxonomy): domain Archaea; phylum Thermoplasmatota; class Thermoplasmata; order Thermoplasmatales; family Thermoplasmataceae; genus UBA447. The sequence goes on from DARE01000054.1 coordinate 26,343, forward strand.
AGAGCAGAATGGAGTCCTCCGGAATAATGGTTTCCGGTGTCATCACAAGGGATTCCCACAGCGTTCTTCAGGGAGGGGATGACTGGGAGGAATTCAATGACCTTCTTTCAAATAGCGGCATTCCCGGACTGGACATGGTGGATACAAGGGCACTTGTTAGAAAGCTAAGGGAAAATGGTGTTATGAGGGGATGGATCTGCAGTGATAAATCCCTGAAAAGGGAATTTCCTGATCCAATGGCCGAAGATGTTGTATCCCTTGTGTCACCAAAATCTGTCACTACATTTGGCGGAAATGGGACTGGGAAAATCCTCTTCATTGATGTTGGGTCAAAGAACAGCATTAAGGATGAGATGCTCAAATTCTCTTCCCTTGTGGTGGCATCTCCAAAATCTGACTTTTCAAAGATAGAAGATGATTATTCTCTGATTTTTATCTCAAATGGGCCTGGAGACCCGTCACATATCTCACTGGAGCCTGTCAGGAGATTCATAAAGGATATGGCAGGAAAGAAACCGATTTTTGGAGTTTGCCTTGGCCATCAGCTGATCGGGCTTGCCATGGGAGGGAAAACATTGAAGATGAAATTTGGCCACAGAGGCTCAAACCATGCAGTCTCAGATGGCAGGAGCATTCTTATTACAACTCACAACCACGGATATGCACTTGATGAATCATCACTCTCCGGGACAGGGCTTGATGTTGTGCAGAGAGACGTGAATGATCTTACGGTGGAGAGGATAGAAAACAGGAAACTCAGGATATACTCAGTGCAGTATCATCCTGAGGCCTCTCCGGGGCCGCATGACTCAAAAGGATTTTTCTCAGAGATAAAGAGAGAGATGGGTGAAGCCTGATGCCTCTACTTTCATGGATAAAATCAGTTCTTGTTATAGGCTCGGGGGCTGTAGTGATAGGGCAGGCGGCTGAATTTGACTACGCAGGATCCCAGGCCTGCCTCTCCCTGCGAGAAGAGGGCATAAGAACTGTTCTGCTCAACAATAACCCTGCTACAATTCAGACAGACAGAAACATCGCAGACAGGATCTATATCGAGCCCATAACCCCGGAAGTTGTGGAGAGAATCATTGCAGAGGAGAAGATTGATGCCATTCTGGCAACAATGGGTGGCCAGACTGCATTGAACCTTGCAATTGCTCTTGAAAGAGGAGGCATTCTGAAAAAGTATGGAATCAAAATCATCGGAACTGATGTTCCTAGCATACAGGTTGCGGAGGATAGAGAGAGATTCCATGAACTTATGGAGAAGATAAATGAACCTGTTGCACCATCCCTCCGGCTGTCTGCAGATAAATACTCCAGATTGAACAGGGAGATCAATTTCTTCCCAATAATTGTCAGAACTTCCTTCTCCCTGGGGGGGCTTGGGGGGACAATTGTAAGGAACCTGGATGAACTGAACTCCCTGTGTGACGAATATTTCAGGATATATCCGGATCAGACCCTGGAGATTGAGAAGTCCCTCGAAGGTCTAAAGGAGCTGGAATATGAAGTCATCAGAGACAACGCGGGAAATTGCATAATAGTGTGCAACATGGAAAACCTTGACCCAATGGGAGTCCATACCGGGGAGAGCATTGTTGTTACTCCATCCCAGACCCTGAGCGATATAGAATACCATATGCTCAGGGACAGCGCCATACATGTCATATCAAGCATAGGCATACTTGGGGCGTGCAACATTCAATTTGCACTTGACTCTGAAAGCGGAAAGTATTATGTTGTTGAGGTCAACCCGAGAACCTCCAGATCCTCAGCCCTGGCATCTAAGGCATCTGGTTATCCCATAGCACGAATATCCGCTAAAATTGCTGTGGGATACAACCTCAATGAGATCATAAATCCAATTACAGGTAACACTTATGCGGCATTTGAGCCCTCTCTGGATTATGTTACTGTAAAGATTCCAAGATGGCCTTTTGACAAACTCCCCGTATCCAGGAAGATAGGAGTCCAGATGAAATCCATAGGGGAGGTTATGGGAATAGGGAGAACATTCGAGGAAGCACTGATGAAGGCAATTTCATCACTGGAAAACCAGGATTCCAGAAGGATCAGGATGCCTGTGGATGATTCCACACTTGAGGATCTTATCAGGGAGCCATCTGACCAGAGACTTTTTGCAATATTCGAAGCTCTCCTCCGAGGGTGGGCACCTGAAAAGGTTGCACAGATGTGCGGATACCCACGTTATTTCATCATAAAGATCAAAAATATAACCGATCTTCTCACAGAGATAACATACGGAGAGATGCCCGGCAATCTCCATGAACTGAAGTCTTCCGGGATATCGGATCTTGCAATTTCTGCATTTTCAGGATTAAGTGAGGAGTCCCTTACTGGAAGGAGATTTGAGCTTGGAATTCTCCCTGTGTACAAATCCATTGATACCTGTTCCGGAGAGTTTCCCGCAAGGACCCCGTACCTCTATTCCACATATGAGGTGGAGGACGAATTTACCGGTAGGGATGAGAGAGAAAGTGTTCTGATTATCGGCTCTGGCCCCAACAGAATAGCGCAGGGGCTTGAGTTTGACTATTCAGCTGTCAAGGCCGTCATGGATCTGAGAAAGAGAGGTTTCAGGGCAATAATGGTGAACAGCAACCCAGAGACAGTCTCAACGGATTTTGACATAAGTGATCTGCTGTTCTTTGAACCTCTTACTGTTGAATATATCTCCAATATAATAAGGAGAGAGTGGCCCTGCAGGGTTATTGTCCAGTTCTCGGGCCAGACGGGGCAGAATCTCATATCCAAGCTCTCGTCGATATTTGGGCCATCCATATTCCTTGGGACTTCCCCGGATTCTGTTGAAAGGATAGAGAGCAGGGACATGTTCTCTGAAGCCCTCCACAGAATGGGTATTTTGCAGCCCGAATTCAGGATTGTAAAAAGCATTGCTGAGGCTGAGCTGATCTCAGAGGAGGGTTTTCTTCCGGCCATTGCCAGAAGCAGCTTCGTGATTGGTGGTAGGGCAATGGACATTGTCTATACTGCGGATGACCTTGTTTCAAATATATCTGAAATCATCACGGCAAGGCCCGGATCCTCCGTACTGGTAAGCAGATACATTGCGGACGCCACTGAGATAGATGTGGATTTCATCTCTTCAAGGAATAATGTTTCAATCTGCGGCATTTGCAGGCATATTGAGGAGGCCGGCACCCATTCAGGAGATGCAACCATGCTTCTCTCACCTGATTTCCCTGACGTTTCTATGTTTGATAGAATTCTTGAGATATGCAGAAAAATGTCCGAGGAATTCAATCTGATTGGATTCTCTAACCTCCAGATTGCCATCAAGGATGGGCAGATATATGTGATTGAGCTGAACGCCAGATCAAGCAGGTCCCTCCCTTTTGTCTGCAAGGCTACAGGCAGGGACTGGATATCATTAGGTATTTCACTTATGCTGGGGCAGAGTATTCATTCTCCGCACGGTTCCGTTAAGAAGGTTTTTGCCAAAGTACCCTCTTTTCCTTTCAACCGCTTCCTGGATCTGGATACTGTTCTTGGACCGGAGATGAAGTCCACTGGTGAATCAATGTTCTGCGGTTCAACAGCTGAGGAGGCACTTGTCAAGTCAACCCTGTCCTTAAGAAGAAACCAGGCCGGAAGAAATTCTACCCTCATTTCTGTTAGGGATTCCGATAAACCCTATGCCCTGGAACTGGCAGAATTACTGCACAGATCAGGATTCAGGATATTTGCAACCCCGGGAACATACAGCTACCTCAAAGAGAATGGTATTCAGGCATTGGAGGTCTACAAGATAGAGGATATGCGTTCCCCCAGGGTTGATGAGATAATAAGGGGAGGAGAGGTTGGCATTGTGATAAACACACCTGAAAGCAGGAGAGGTTCCCTCAGGGACGGAAATGAGATAAGGAGACTATCCATAAGAAGCAACTGCCTTCTTGCAACAAACATGCGGCTGGCGGAGGCTATAGTTTCAAGTATGGTGTCAAAACCTGTTCTGAATTACATGGAGATTGGCGATTATGTCTGAAAAAAAGGCTAAAGGGTGGAAACCGGAAGAGGTAATTGAAATGCTGAACCTTATACAGAGCCAGTCACCCCCTCACCACTTTGAATTCCACGATCCTTTCTGGGTTCTCATAACCACCATTATGAGCCACAGGACAAGGGACGAGGTCACGGATGCGGCTGCCAGAAACCTCTTCAATAGGTACGGTGACTCAAGGCATCTTTCTGAGGCGGACTATGATGATGTTCTGAAACTGATAGGAAATGTAGGCTTCATGACAGTCAAGGCCCGCCGCGTGATTGAGGCAGCCAGAATTGTGGAGGAAAAATTTGGGGGGAAAGTCCCTGACAGCATGGAAGATCTCATGACTATCCCCGGAGTTGGAAGAAAGACAGCATCCGTTGTGCTTGCCGATTCCTTCCAAATTCCAGCCATTGCGGTGGATACCCATGTACACAGGGTATCTAACAGGATCGGGTGGGCACATTCCAGGGATCCTGAAGATACAGAGGTTCAGCTGAAAAAACTGATCCCTATAGAAAGATGGGTCGGATTCAATCCAATGATGGTTGAATTCGGAAAAAAGATTTGCCGGCCTGTTGGGCCGAAATGCAATGAGTGTTTAATAAATGCCCATTGCAGATACTATATGAAGATCAGACAGGGTTCGGCTTGAATTTCTCCTTTGCTTCCTCTATGTTGCTGACTACTGTTTTCTTGAATTCAGGAAATTCCCTAGGTGATTTGGGATAAGAAGCATACAGTGCATTTAGGGATTTCATCTTCCCCATGACGTAAACAAGATTGGAGAATGCACTTATGTTCCTCGCACCCTTTAGAACCATTCTGAACTTTGAAGCAAGGCTCAACTCAGGCACAAGGCCAAGGGTGATGTCAGAAGCCTCCTTTGTGGTCAGGAATGTCCTCATCCCATAATTCAGTATGTCGTTGTTGAGGGACTGCAGATATATTCTGAATATTTCCATTCCGGCTGTTCTGTTTCCATAAGCCTCATTGAATTCTAAGTTGTACTTCCACAGCCCCGCGACCGATGTGTCGTTGTTGTCTATTGCAATGGCGGCATTTTCTCCCGCAAGTACACCAGATATGAGAGCAGGCCCTATGCCTCCTGCACTGATTGGGTTCGGCATGACCATACTGTCTCCTGCACCCATGTATCCGTCGAATACAAGGCTCTCCATCTGCCTTCTGACAGGTACAGACCAGTTGCCCTTCCCATTATTATTCTTATTCCAGACTCTTGTATTTTTGAGAACAGGGTTCCACCGGACGTAGTTATCTATCAGGGACTGGAGGTTGTCTGTCTTCCCCATCTTCTTGTTCCTTATTTCAAGGCTCTTCTTCTGCACACCCAGCCCTATGTTGACCTTGTTCCCGCTCTTCGGAAATACCCATCCGTAGCCGCCTGGGGCCAGTTCATTGTTCAGGTGTATGAGTGCATTGTCCGGGTCGTAGTAGTTGAGATCATCATGATCCTTTTCGAACTCGTATATGTATCGGCCGGTAGATTCTATATCATCTATGTCTATCTTTCTGTCCACAAATATATTTTCAGGGAGGTTCCGCCTGATAACTGTTGAAATCCCGAGGGCATCAATCACAACCTTAGCCCTGTATTCCTTCTCCTCTTTCTTTCCCTCCTTTCCCCTTATTCCTACGACTCTGTTCTCCTGAATAATTGGCCCGGTGACCTCAAAATCATTCATGTATGTGGCCCCTGCCTGCTTTGCCAGCTGCAGAAGCTTCGACTCGAATTCAGGCCTGTCAAGTGTGTAACCAAGGCCATCAAAGAGAAATCTTGTCTTGAGATCCGGTGATACGGCATAAACACCATCCACCCTTCGGTCAAGTTCAGGCTGCCCGAACTTTACCTTAAGCCTGTTCTGGACAAAATTTATGTGGGAACCTGCAACGGCATCTCCGCAAACCCATCCCCAGGTTGTCTTTTTCCCTACCTCCGGTTCCGGATTTCTGTCCAGAAGCAGGACGTTTTTTCCAGCACGGGCCGCAGCAGTGGCTGCAAGGGAACCGGCCAGACCGGATCCTGCAACAATAATATCATAGTCTGTTCCATTACTCATGAATACCTACTGGGCTCTGAATGAGGCAGCGGATATAAAATTTCCCAAAATTCTGATATTGCTGAAGGAACACGATTATCTGTATTTTCGATCTAAATGTAAGATGGCATGGATTCACGGGCATACTTCTCCAGCCTATCCCTGTCATCAGGATGGGCTATTGATATCAAAGCCTTTGCCCTTTCCCTTATGCTGAGGCCGTGCAGGTTCACTGCACCATTTTCAGTAACAACATACTGGACATGATTTCTTGTGGTAGTGACGCCAGAACCGGGCTCAAGAAATGGGACTATCTTCGGTATCCCTTTTTCTGTCCTTGAGCGAAGTGCAAATATTGACTTCCCACCCTGAGAAAGAGAGGCCCCACGAACAAAGTCCATCTGCCCTCCAACTCCTGAGATTATGCGCGGCCCCACAGATTCTGCATTTACCTGCCCTGTTATGTCCATTGAGAGGCATGTGTTTATACTGGTCATCCTGTAATTCCTCCGAATGACTGAAGTGTCATTTGTGTAATCCACATCCATGAACAGGATGGATGGATTATCATTCAGGAATCTGTAAAGTTCTGATGATCCCTTTGCAAATGTGGCAACGGACCTTCCACGATCTATGGATTTAAGGCTGTTGTTCACTGCTCCTGACTCAGAGAGCCTGTACATTCCGTTTGAGAACAGCTCAGTGTGTATCCCCAGATTCTGATGTGCTTCCAGTGACTCTATAGCGCAGTCAGAGACGTTCCCTATGCCGGCCTGTATGGTTGCCCCGTTTTCAACCAGCTCTGATACCCTCTCACCTATTTCCCTGTCCACCTTATCCGCTTTCTTTGGGAGATATTCCGGCATGTCTGAATCATTTTCAATAGAGATTGATAAGTCTGATTTCCTGACAAGATTGTTTCCAAATGTTCTTGGCATTCTCCTGTTGATCTCTCCCACCACAATTCTTGCCGATTCCATTGCGGACCGCATCTCCAGAACATTTGGGCCGAGGGAATGGTAGCCTTTAGAATCTTCAGGGGAGAGGCCTACAACAGTGAGATCCGGCTTTATTACGTTCCTTATCATCCATGGTATTTCAGAAAGGAAAACGGGCATATACTCTGTGCCTCCGGAGGCCACTGCCTTTCTCATATTCTGGCCGACGAACAGGGAATGGTCCCTGACTCTCTTTTCTTCAACTGCCTTCAGATAATCTTCCGGCGGGGATATTTCTATGTGGTAAATGTCCGGGCAAAAGCCCTCACCTGACAGAGAGGCTATTTTCTCCAGAACGGATATTGGAGTGCATGGTGCACCATGGATATAGATCCTTTTGGCTTTCTTCAGAATTTCTGTGAGATCATCACTGTATCTTGGGTCCATTATGAGTCAATTGAAAACAATATATATTGTTGCTTTTGAATTCAGGAAAGAAGGTTTAATCACTTTCCAGAGGTTTATGAGATTATGGCAGAATACGACGTTCTTATCTATGGGGCAGGCCCATCCGGTTCATATCTTGGAAGGTTGCTCTCCGAGAAAGGTATAAAGACTGCCATATTCGATCCCAGACAGGAAATCGGAATCCCGCTTTATTCAGGAGAAGGCTCCAGTTCTTCCATAGTTACGGAAAGATTCCGCATTGATGCTGGGAAAACAAAACTGACCCCTATTGATTATGTGGAATTTTCCTTCACATATCCTGATAATGGTGTGAGGCCCCTAATAATGCGTTCTTACAGTAAGGAAGGGATAGACTGCACAATAGACAGGGATAAACTCGATAAGGAAATGGCCTCTCTTGCTGCAATTTCCGGTTGTGAATTGAGCATCAGAAAGAGGATCGAATCTGTCTCATCGGAAAAGGATGGGTTCAGAGTTAGATTCTCTGGTAGGGAAAGAACTGATGCTGATGCCAGGATTGTTGTAAGGGCTGACGGCCCGGAACCTGGCATTATTAGGGATGGGTGCACTGTTGTTACCCTCTGTTCGGGAAGGAAATATTCCGCCCATGATTATGCGTCATTCATAGCTCTGGGGTTTGGTGGAGGGAGGTATGTGCAGGATCTCTCACATGGAGATGGCTACAGGACTGCAGTTATAGAGGGAGAGATGAATGAGGCCGAAAATAGAGGATGGATCACCAGGCACACAATGGACGCTCTGATGCTCTATGAGCCTTTTCCAAACCAGGAAGGGCAGATAAATATAGGATCAAGGGCGGTCGGCCAGGATCCAGTTTTTCTCAATGGGCTCAACTACGCAGCCATTACTGCAGAAATGGCCAGAGATTCAATTTTATCTGGGCTGGATTCGAGCGACCCATTGAAAGCCATAGATATTTATTCCGGCAAATTTAGGAAAATTGAAAGTGAATATCACAGGAATGCAGAGATCTGGAAAAGGATCAGGGCACTAGACAGAAAAAGGATGCATGAACTCCAGGAAAAAATGTCAGAGTTGGAGTTCAATTCCATAGGCATCAATGGTTTGTTCTACAACAGGGACGCACCAATTGAGTCCATGCTCACTGATTTTCGCTGAATTCGGGAATATTTTCAAGGCTGAAGTTTCCACCCCTTATCTGATTCTTCAGAAGTTTCTTGAAACCACGGTTTCCCTTCATTGCCTTGACATTCTTTTTCATGGCCTTGAATTCTCTGAGAAGGCTTCTGATCTCCTCCTCTGATCTGCCGGATCCCCTTGATATTCTTGATATCCTCTTGGAATTTATTATATCCGGCTCCTCCAGCTCCCTGAATGTCATGGAATCCATGATAAAACGGTAATGCTGAAGTTTGTTCTGGGCAGTCTCAATATCCTGGTCTCCGATCTTTGATGCCCCAGGGATCTTTGTTAGTGGGAGGGCATCAAACATCTTTCTCATCAGACCGGGTTGGGCGAATTTCTCCCAGATCTCATACATGTCCTTCAGATTGAACTTTCCGGACATCAGCTTGTTCATGGACTCTTCAGCCTGCTCCTCTGTGATCTGAGTGTCCTTGAATGCCTCCATCAGTGTTTCCAGATCACCGAGGCCCAGCAACCTTGAAAGGAATTTCTTTGGGTTGAAGATTTCAAGATCATCAAGGTGTTCACCTGTTCCAATAAAGTATACCGGAGAATGTATCTGTGCAACAGCGCTAAGGGCACCTCCGCCCTTCCCGGTTCCATCCATCTTTGTAATAATCACACCTGTTATTCCGGCAGCATCATTCATTGCCCTGGCCTGGTTTCCTGCCTGCTGCCCTACAGTCGCATCCATAACGAGAAGGACCTCATCCGGCCTGAACTTATCCTTGATACCCCGAATCTCCTTGATAAGATCGTCATTTAGCGAGTCCCTTCCGCTTGTATCTATTATCTTTACCTGCATTTCAGCCAGTTTTTCCATTCCGTGCTTTATAATCTTCTCAGGGTCCTTGTTCCCCCTTTCTCCGTAGAATGGTACATTGATCGATCTGGCTATCTGTTCCAGCTGATCATAGGCACCTGGTCTGTGTATATCCGCTGCTATAAGGCCAACATTCAGCCCCTTCCTGTGAAAGAATTTTGCCAGTTTTCCTGCTGATGTTGTCTTTCCCTGTCCGTAAAGTCCCACAAGCATGATGGTCTGAGGCTCAATCTTCAGGGAAGATGCCTCCCCAAGGATTCCCAGCAACTCCTCATATATGATCTTGATCATGTAGTCCTGGGCAGTCATTCCCGCTGGCGGCTTCTCCTCAGAAGCACGCTTTTCAAGCCTTGAAGACAGATCGAGAACAAGCTTGACATTAACATCGGATTTTAGAAGAGCCCTCTGGACATCCTTCACAACATCCTTTATTGTGTCTCTGTCAATGTAAGTTGAACCAGATATCTTTCTGAGGGTTTCCCTCAGAGAGCTCGAAAGACCTTCCAGAACCATGGGTTAAGAATGAAACAGCTCTTTTAAGCCTTTTCTATTGAACTCAGGCATAGTCTCTCCATCTGTGGCCGCAGTGCGAGCAGGTATAGAATTTTGTCTCCGGCTCATCTGCCGATCTGGTCTGCTTCAGGAGATAATAAGCCCCCTGTTCATGGCATTTAGGGCATACTGCATCTGAATCAAGAGGTTCAGTCTGTTTTTCCTCTCTTATGATTATTATCTCTTTCTCACTTCCTTTTGTTACGATCTTTGAATCAGATCCAGTACCTGGAGATTTTGTAAATCCACAGTTTGGGCATACCTGCCTTCCAGATGCGCTGGTCATGAGTGAACCGCATTTAGGGCAAAACATAGAAGTATTGTATTTTCTAAAGCTATTTAATTGTGACGAATTCTGAAAGTGGCAGTGATATGAATCATAAACATTTTTAAGAGATTATTCATGTTAAGATATGTCTGGATACGACGAGGCTCAAATACCTGAGATTCTGAAAAATTACAGGAATGTTGCTGTTGTGGGATTATCGGATAAGAGTGATCGGGACAGTTACAGAGTGGCAAAATACCTGATGGCTCATGGATACAGGATTATTCCTGTAAACCCTGCAATAGAGAGTTGGGAGGGGATCAAATCATATCCTGCTGTTTCATCCATTCCCCCGGATGTAAAGGTGGAAATCGTCGACGTGTTCAGAAAGCCTGAGGCAGCTCTTGATATTGTAAGGGATTCACTTTCGAGATCCCCAAAGGTTCTGTGGCTGCAGGAAGGGGTCGTGAATTCAGATGCTGCTGACCTGGCAAAGGAGAATGGGATCAGGGTCGTTATGGACCGGTGCATGATGAAGGAGCATAACAGACTGAAAAACTAGCCTTAATTGAGACCTATTCCATTGATCCAGGCCTAAATGGGATCATTTATTTTACTCTGAGTTATCTGGCCTGTAGATGTCGGGGTAGCCTAGCCCGGTAAGGCGATAGACTCGAGATCTATTGCGCTTGTTCGCTCGGGAGTTCGAATCTCCCCCCCGGCGCTAATTAACTATACTCCATAATTATATTGGCTGGCACTTTGTTCTATAAAATGAAAACAGTTCAGCCAGGCTTTCTTAGATATCGGCATAAAAGACCTATGTAATGTTATGGTATCTTTGTAATGTAAAGTAATGTAAAGTTATTTATTTTCATTTCCAATACAGTTATAATGCCAAAAATAGGACTCAAGATAGAGCCGGAAACTTATGAGAAGCTGAAATGGCTGAAGACAAGATTCGAATTTGTTTATGAGACCAACTTGACATGGGATGAACTTTTTCAAGCAATTGTAAAAGATAGCCTGCTCATACTTGCACATGACCTTAAAAATTCAAAAAGTGGGAAAATAACTGTAAATGAAATACTGAGCATATTAAGTGGCTCTGACAAGAGCATAAATGAAGAACTAAAAAACCACATGATTAAGGCAGGGCTTGTTTCGTCCCGTGACCTTTCCACATAGGGTTTTTTCTATGACTGATGAAGAAGAGCCGAAGATTACAGTTTCTTTTACCGAAAGAAGGGGAAAGAGGACATTTGGCCAATTGAAGAAACTGCTCAGGTATTATCTCATTCTGGTATTGGCAATCGCTTTACTGGAGGCAATGCTTGACTTATCGGGAACGATCAAGTTTGGGTTTCTTGAAGCTTCAGTGGACTTTTTTGTTCTGATTTTTTCTTTTATTGGACTGGCTTATTTTACTATGCCAGTCCTGAATGCCGGAATTTATAGAAAAAGATCAATTGCCGCTTTGAAAGTAGGAATTATCCTTCTATTGATACAGATAACATCTCTGGAAATTTTTTATTTCGCATTCCCTGGTTTGGGGTATCTAAATTATTTTGAGGCTTTCATTATTTCTGAAGTAGTTTACCAGGGTGTCTTCGCCTTTATTACAGGAAGATATAAGTTTGCAAGAAAATTTTTAGCAATTCAGATAAATGATGGCATAAGAATAAGAAAAGGCTCTGATGGTTATGTTGAGAGCATCGAGAGATCGGATTTTATGACACAGGACCTGAGAAAAGCAATGGAGCAGAAAATAAGAGGAGAGATAAGTGAGGAAGAGTTTCTTGAGGCAATTTCTGGGCTGGAACCAGCAAAAAGAGATCTTCTTATGTCCATGACCAGTGGAATTGAATCCAGGCTTAGAAAGAAATACCGCTGGTGATAAGCACAAGAATTAATTATATTTTAATTGGAAAATTACCAAGTTTATCATGGAAATTCACTTGTATTCTCATTGCAGTACACCATGCCTTGCCTTCCTTTGCTTTTAGAAGTATACACAGTGTCTATAAGTAGGACTTGGAAGAACCCTTTCAAATCCTATTTTCCAATATATATAATAGTAGGTTTAGAAAAAATATTTGTTAAAATATAAGCGATCTATTTCAAACCGGGATAATAAATTAGATATTCAGCCCATATGCATTGGTTGATCTTTGGATAACTTTAATAGATCTGAACTCCGGTTCTCAGCATTATTGAATGCTTTTAGATCAAACCTGAGTCCTAACTTGGGATATCCTTACCCCTTTTTCCTGGATATCTCCCTGATTGCTTTCCACTGATCCTCGGATAGAGAAAGCATTCCGTTGAACTGTCCTGCACCCTTAAGCCATTCACCTCCATCTATAGTAACGACTTCACCATTTATGAAAGAGGCATGATCAGATACGAGAAATGCTGCAAGGTTGGCGATCTCCTCCATTTTACCCACCCTTCCCAGAGGTACCCTTTCTGACAGCATGGCCTCCACCTCCGGAATTGGAAAGAGGTTTTTCCTGGTCGCTTCTGTTGGGAACGGGCCTGGTGCAATTGCCACATGCCTAATCCCATATCTGGCCCACTCCACTGCAAGCGATCTTACCACTGCCAGAACACCAGCCTTTGCCGCAGCTGATGGGACAACAAAAGCAGATCCGGTCCAGGAATATGTGGTAACTATGTCAAGTACCACACCTTTATGTGAAGACTTTATCCATCTCTTTCCAAGATCAAGCGTCATGTAGATTGTCCCATGCAGGACTATACCAAGAACTGCATCTACAGCATGTGGGGAAAGAGCCTCCGTTGGGCTGACAAAATTGCCAGCAGCATTGTTTACGAGTATATCGGGCATGCCAGCATTTTCTATGAAGTAATCCAGTGAGGATGAGATCTCGTCCGGAGAACGGATGTCACAGGTGTGATAAAAGGCCATTTTTCCTTTATCCCTTATAATTTCACATGTCTCCTTAAGGACCGATTCCCTTCTGCCTAACATGCATATGGTAGCCCCAAGATCGGCGAAGTTCAGTGCCATTGCCTTCCCGATTCCAGTTCCTCCCCCGGTAATTAAAATAGTCTTTCCATTAAACAGATCTTTGCTGAACATTATGCTATCATGACAAATGGGGTTATTAGGGTGTCCAAAGATCTATATGTTATTAGACAATGCTTGGGCATTAATAATCTGATAATATCTTAAAATATGTAAGAAAACCATATTCGGATGCTTTGAAAAGGAGGAAAAATTGTTTCTGAGTATAGAATGAGGATATCCTCAAATGCTATTATCCTGAGGAGACATATAATACTTCAGTACTATAGTTTTTCATAAATATCTTCCAGAAATAATTTCAACAACAAACCGAACCCCACGAACATTGTTAGAATGAACAGTATCCCTGGCTTTCACTTCCCATCATACAGGATACTGAAATTGGAGTAATGTTATATCAACGCAGGAATAATTAATATCATCGAATCTGATCGAGAGGAAATTACCAAGGTTGGATTCATTGTGTTTGTGGTTATATAAATGCGAAGAGAAGACGAAGGTCAGTAAATTCCAGAGATTCGGAGATTACAGGGGTTTGGACTCCAAGAGATATGAACACAGCATGAATGCAAATATTGCACATGGTATTGATTCCCCTAATGCAGCGTAATGGAAGGTTACCTCGGCATCCATTCATTACAGTAAGATAACCTTCCCAATGGCTGATGCAATCCGTAATCATGACTACACTCCTATGAATGCAGATCTTTATTATTCGGTATCTTTGATTATGTCATTGAGAATAGCCATTCAATCCATATTAAAGATAAAAACAGAAGAAAATGAATTTCAGGTGATAATATTGCATTCAACAGAAAGCACTGGATTATCATCAAGAAATTGGAGAAATCCAGGTATAGACTAATATGGAAAATAGAAAAGATATTCTCTGATCCAGAGGGGACCCTGAACTGTGAACATATATGGTATCACCACAACAGGAACTATGATGTTGCTGTTGATAAAAGGATAGTGGCATGCAACTGCATTGTCCTGGCTAATAAGATCAAGATACAAATAAAATGTTGAAATAAAGGACTGGGTGTTTGACAAATGTTTAGATTCCCTAAATTGTATTAATTAACCCTTTATTTTGAGAAAAATATTAAATATAAACCCACTAATTTACTTGGGATGAACAAAAAGAGTTTATCGATTATTATCGTTGTGGTATTGGTAATCGCCGGAGTGGGCGCATTTTTTGGTTACGACATTACCCACCCGAAGAGTACCGATCTTCCAGCGATGCATATAACTGCTTTGTCGCCGCAAAACGCGCTATCTACGTATGAAACTGGGGTTATAGTGTCTGACATGAAAGCACTTGGGCTGCCAGTCTCACTAGCCTTAGTGACAGCTTCAGAATCAGGAAGCTGGACTACACCCGGTTCAACACCACAGTTCGTTGATCTTGGATGGTTACCAGACTGGCCTGATCCAATTGCTCAGCAGATGTACCCCATGACAGCATACGCAAATGGTGGTTCATTCGGAGCAAATGAAGCATGGACCACAAATTCAACACTAAATAGCTCCATTGCACTTTCAACAGCGTTCAGTTCTAACAAAACTGCTCAAAGTCAGGAATTTACAAAGCTGTATCATATATTCTACAACCAGTATGATTACATCTGGCTCCCTGATCCTTCAACCTACCTTTTCGTGCAGCCCTACATAAACAATTTCACGTACAATACTTTCTCGGGCTATTATTACAACATGCTATCCTACAACTTGAGCTATAATCAACATGGAATCAAGCCCGTTTCAAATAACACACTTACTGATGTATCAGATGGGGGTTCTCTTGGGGCACCTGATTTCCTTGATCCTTCACATGGATTTTATTCCCAAGACGAGCCACTCTTCACTGCAGTATTTCAGGAGCTTTATGAACTAAATGGAACTAACATAACTCAGGTAGCACCAGTTCTTGCTGCAGATATGCCTCAAACGCCGACAAATGGAGTACCTTACCAGAACTATAACATCACATTGAGGAACAACATAACATTCAGCACCGGCACACCAGTAAATGCAACAACAGTATGGTTTTCATTGTACAGAACAATAGTTATGGCACTTTCACTCTGAAATCAGTGTAATTCTGCCTCAGTTTTCATTGTACAGAACAATAGTTATGGCCCAAGGGCCCTCTGTTGATAACTATGGAGGGATGCTTTTCAATAATTCTGCATATGCATCAACTGCTCCTTACTCCTTACCTATCGGATGGATGCACGCAATGAGAGCGGTTGCAAACAATACAACATTGAACTCAGGAATATCATTCCCAGATCCATCAAACTACTCTAACCTGAACCTTTCCAACACCGTCTATGCTGCAAATTATCTTTCTAACATGCTATCACACTATGACCCATGGTTAAATGCAACCCAGGCTGCCCTGATATCGTATGGTCATCAGGCTGTAGTAGTTCCCAGATACAATACAACAGGAGGGGTTAACAACGACCTGAATGTTACCATTAACATCGCAAACCCATATCCGTTCTTCCTACCTAACATGGCCTCTTGGTGGGGAGCAATTGAAGATCCTCTATTCATTGATGCGCATGGTGGAGTGACTGCAACTGACTATAACAATTATACAGACGTGCACGGAATGCCAGGAACTGGGCCATATGAAATTTCATCGGTTGGTTCGGCACTTGACACTATTATTCTTACCAAAGTGAGCAACTATTGGGGTAACCAGTACTGGAATAACAAAACTGGGGAACCAGTTGGTAACTTCCCAGATGAGTCACAGCCTGCACACATAGGCACAATAATCATTGACTATACAGTCGACCATTCAGGAAGGGTTTCGGGATTCCTTGATAACAGCTATCAGATGTCTTTCGTAAGTTCCTCTTACATTAACTCAATTGCTGGAGCAAAACCATACTCTGAACTTCCTTTATCTTCATTCTTCAAGGATGAGGGTGCAGCTCCCGGAGTGTTTTACATATCAATGAATAACCACAAGTTCCCGACAAACA
>DARE01000025.1:0-5041 GCA_002503205.1 Thermoplasmatales archaeon UBA447
CCGGTATAAATACACAACTTTCGGGACGCTATAGTTATGGCTTATACGTCTAGAAACTGAAGGCTAATGAGGGCGCTGATAAATACCTCTGTTGTTCCTCTTATATCGGCCCTCATAAGTATAACAGAGATTCTAGAATGCAAATCCGGGCAATGATGAAAATGGTATTTTGCTAAAACACAGGCCAGCCTGAGAAATCATTCTTCAAATTAATGGATTCAAGTTCTCATCTGAATTTTAACAATTTATTTCAGCGCTCTTCCTCGATAATTTCTGAGGAGAGCGATACATTATAGACACGTGAATTGCTCTGGAGGCTTAACTTCGGGGCAATTACACTTTCATGGATTTCGCAGTTCTGCCCGATACTTGTCCCCTTCATAATTACTGATTTGACTATTCTTGAGTTCTTTCCTATCTTAACATCATCCATAAGAATGGAATCCATTATAACCACTCCTTCGCCGATCTCTACATTGTCGTATAATGCGGAGGAATCGATCTTGGATGAATCAGAGAACTTTACAGATTTTCCAATATAGGTTGGACCTATTATTTTGGCCATGCTTGCTGAGGATGATGGGGAAGCCATGATTATCTTTCCTGACATCATTTCAGAGCTGTGGGGAGTTCCATATTTCTCTGTCATTAGCTGGTTTGCCTTGATCATGTCGTTAGGCCTTCCTGTGTCCAGCCAGGTGCCTGTTGCGTTGAAACCATGTATCTTCACGCCTTCGGCTAAAAGCTTGGGGAAAAGCTGTTTTGCAAAATCATATGGTTCAGAAGAAGGTATCATATCCAGTATTTCAGGCTCCATTACGTACAGTCCTGCGTTGATAAGATTGGAAAATGCCTCCTCTTTCGTTGGTTTTTCAAGGAATCTCTGTATTATCCCGTCCTTAAGTTCAACTATGCCAAATTGGGAGGGATCATCAACCTCAGTAAGGGCGATTGTTATCTTCGCCTTGCTTTTCCTGTGCCTGTCAATGATTTCCCTGACATTAAAGTCAAGCAGTGTGTCTCCACTCCCCACAACAAAGGTATCATCAATGAATTTCGATATCATCTTTATGCTTCCCGCTGTTCCGGCCGGTTCCTTTTCCACAGAAAAAAGAATGTTCTGGTCGCTGTTCTTATAATTCAGGACGCCATTAATCAGGGATTCAAACTTGTAGCCCGCGGTTATTATTGTATCTCTGATGCCTGCTTCATAATATGATCCAAGAATGTAATTGATGCATGGTTTTCCGGCAATTGGAACAAGAGGTTTTGGGATAGAATACGTGATAGGCCTGAGCCTTGTGCCCTTGCCGCCGGCCATCACTACAGCCTTTAGAGTCATCAGACATCTATAACTGTATTGTTGTTAAATTTTTATGCTTCCAGAGTGTCCTTTACAAGGATAGACAATTTCTAAATTCTATAAAAATATAGTCAGACAAAATTTTATATTCCTAAACACATCTCTTAACTGTGGTACTTTACCCGTCTTTCCTGGCTCCATATGCCTCCGAAGTGACAATTATCCTCGTATTCGTAGATGGGTTGCTGTTTGGCCTTGCCATAAAGAAGGCAATAGTTTCAGTTGTGCTTCTTCTTGTTGCTTTCGTAATATCTTACTTTGTTGGCCTCGCTTTCATACCAAGTATTTCTGTATCCTCTATTTTGAAGTATATAGTTGATTATTCCAAGGGAATACAGTTTGGAGGGATAGTGGTTTCATTTACTATTCTGATTTTCTTTATAGGCCTCGGCATAGGAATATGGAAAGGTTGAGTGGATTAAGGTTCAAAGTAAGGGACCTTGAATTTAACACCCTTTCTGATCAGGCTTCTTGATGCCTCGTAACCAGCATCTGCATGCCTAATTACTCCAATTCCAGGATCGCTGTTCAGAACTGTCTTTATTTTCTCTTTTGCATCGTCTGTACCATCCGCGACTAGAACGAATCCTGAATGTATGGAATTTCCAATGCCTGTACCTCCACCGTGATGCACTGAAACCCATGTGGCTCCGGAGGATGCATTTAGCAGGGCGTTGAGAATTGGCCAATCAGCTATAGCGTCACTCCCATCTTTCATGCCCTCAGTCTCTCTATAGGGTGAAGCGACAGAGCCAGTGTCATGATGATCCCTGCCTATTGCAACTGGGGCATCTATCTCCTTTTTCCTCACCATTTCGTTTATAAGATGGCCAATCTTCTCTCTTGTCCCATAATCGGCATAACATATCCTTGCCGGAAGGCCTTGGAATTTAACTCTCTCTTTGGCAAGTTTTATCCATCGAACCAGGGGCTCATTGTAATGGAATTCTCTGATTATGGCGTCGTCTATTCTGTATATGTCTTCTGGGTTTCCGGAAAGAGCAACCCATCTGAATGGCCCTGATCCAATAGAAAAGATATCCCTGATATAAGCCGGGACATATCCCGGGATGCGGAAAGCATCCTTGAATCCCCCTTCCATTGCTCTTGTTCTGAGATTATTCCCGTAGTCGAAAACTTTCGACCCCTTGTCACTGAACCAGAGAATGGTTTCAACCTCCTTGACTATGGAGCCATACACACGTTTCAGGTAGGCCTCTCTGTCGTTTTTTCTAAGTGTCACGGCCTCTTTAACAGAAAGTCCTTCAGGTATGTACCCCACCTCAATATCATGGGCAGCGGTCTGATCAGTTACAACATCAGGTATCTCTGATCTCTTTCTGAGCTCGTTATATACCGATGCTGCATTCCCAAGCAGCCCTATAGATAATGCCTTTCCCTCCTTGAGGGCCCTGTCTTTCATGGATATTGCCTCATCAAGACTGGAGGCAAGGACATCAAGGTATTTGGTTCTGAGGCGCCTCTCAATCTTCTCTGGATCAACCTCCACTATGATTCCCACACCGTCATTCATGGTTATTGCCAGAGGTTGTGCGCCCCCCATCTCTCCCAGGCCTGATGAGAGAACCCATTTTCCCTTCAGAGAGTCCTGTTTAAATTCCTTTCTTGCAAGGGCTGCAAGTGTTTCATATGTGCCCTGAAGTATACCCTGCGTACCTATGTAAATCCAACTTCCTGCAGTCATCTGACCAAACATGGTGAGCCCTTTTCTCTCAAGTTCCCAGAATACATCATCCGTTGCCCATTTTGGGACAATCTGTGAATTAACAATGAGAACGCGTGGTGCCCATTTAGAGGTCTTGAATGCACCAACAGGTTTCCCGGACTGAATAAGCAGTGTCTCATCATTATAAAGTTCCCGGAGCATGTTCTGGATCTCCCTGAAGGATTCCCAGTTTCTTGCAGCCTTTCCTCTACCACCATAAACGATGAGATTTTTCGGGTCCATAGCAACTTCTGGGTCAAGATTATTTCTGATAAGACGAAGCGCAGCCTCCTGACCCCAACCTCTACAATGGAGCTCGGTTCCCCTGGGGGCCCTGATAACTTCGTTTATCCCATCTTCATTGATCTCTTCAACCATGTATACAAAAATGGAACGTGAGATATAACAGTTCTCAATGCTTCATTCTCTCAATGGTGCTCTTTCTGCTTTCTCCCATAGAGATAAGCCCAACAGTGACACCTAACTCCTTCTCAATGTATTCCACATAGTCCCTGGCCTTTGCTGGGAGATCTTCATAAACCATCTTGCCGTCCCTATCTGGCCCTATCTTTCCCCAGGGCTTAAAAGATTTGAACTGAAGTTCAAGCCCTGCAGTTTCTGAGACAGTTCTCGGGATATGCTCCAGAGGCTTTCCATCCCTGGAGTAACCAGTGCACACCTTCACTTCATCCATCTGCCCCAGAGTATCAAGCTTTGTCAGCGCGATTGTATCCACATCGTTGAGCTTAATTGCATATTTCAGCATCGGGAGATCAAGCCATCCAACTCTGCGTGGCCTTCCTGTGGTTGTTCCGTATTCGTGTCCCAGGTCCCTGAGATGATCCGCAGCGGTTCCGGTAAGCTCTGTTGGAAATGGCCCGGCACCAACTCTGCTAACATATGCCTTAACCACACCCATTACCGTATTCACCTTTCTGAAAGGAAAACCAGCACCAAGTGAAAGAGCTCCTGAAAGGGCATTTGATGATGTAACATAGGGGTACATTCCGAAATCAATATCGAGCATAGTTCCCTGTGCTCCCTCAAATATGATATTATGCCCCTTTCTGTATTCTTCATAAATTAGATCCTCTGAATACTGGAGAAATTTACCAAGCTTGTTTCCGGCGTCAAAGAGCTCATCCACAACTTTTTCCCTGGCATTTGCATCAGAATATGCTGTATCCTCCAAAAGTTTCTCCTTCATTCTGTATATTGTCTCAATTTTGTCTCTGATAATGTCTCTGTCCAGTAAATCCATCATCCTTATTCCTGTTCTGGCATATTTGTCTTCATAGGTTGGACCAATGCCCTGAGCAGTTGTCCCTATGCTCAATCTTCCTCTGAGTTGTTCCTCCCTTGAGTCCAGAGTTTTGTGAATGGGTGTGACCACATGTGCCATTTTGCTGATTACAACTCTAGTCCTCGTTGTTAGGTTTTCAACACCTTTCATCTCCTCGATAAGGGCAACAGGGTCTATCACCATGCCGTTCCCCAGAACAACTGTGGAAGCGCGAAGTGAACCGGATGGTAGGAGATGAAATTTGTAAGTCTTCCCCTCATCAACAACTGTGTGGCCAGCATTTCCTCCGCCATTGAACCTGACAACAACATCAAACCTGTCGCTGAGGAAATCAGTAATCTTCCCTTTTCCCTCATCTCCGAATTGGAGGCCAAGAACCACGTAGATCAATGGGCTCGCCCTCCTGCAGAATTATACTGGCTCCAGAGAAAAAAGTTTCCAGTGACCAAAGATAAAGGAGTCACTTTTCAGGCATAGGATCAAATCATATATGTCTTTCCACGGTACGATACAACTCAGGGACATTATTCAAGTATGGTTGATTTTATTATAGGTTTCAAGCTGGCTTTCTATGTAAATCTTCGCTGCAGGATATATTTTATCTTTATTACAGTAACTTAACTCCGGGAAATAACTAATAAACAGTTAC
>DARE01000025.1:5165-8315 GCA_002503205.1 Thermoplasmatales archaeon UBA447
GAAATTGCATACAACGGCCAAAAGCAGATTGCATGGGAGAAGGTACTGGCGGGAGAGGAGGCATATGAAAGGACAGGAAAGCATCTTCCTCAGGAATCTCTTGATCTTTTGAAGAAATGTATCGTGGCAATAAAAGGCCCTTTGACCACACCTATCGGGCAGGGATTCAGAAGCCTGAATGTTACACTAAGGCAGTATTTCGACCTGTATGCGAATGTCAGGCCAGTCAAATACTTCCCCGGTGTGCCCTCACCGGTTAAGGAACCGGAAAATATGAACATGGTTGTGTTCAGGGAAAACACTGAGGATCTGTACATTGGAATAGAGTGGAAATGGGATTCCCCGGAGGCAGGAATGGTAAGAAAATTCCTTTCAGACAATTTCTCAGTTAACCTCACTCCTGACACTGGGATCGGAATAAAGCCCATTAGCAGATTCCGTTCAGCTAGGCTTGTGAGAAAGGCCATAAATTATGCAATTGCGAACAAACGCAGAAGTGTTACCCTGGTACATAAAGGCAACATAATGAAGTATACAGAAGGCGCTTTCAAAGACTGGGGTTACGAAGTTGCGAAGAATGAATTTGGAGATAAGACAATTCGGGAGGAGGACTATCTAAAGGATCCTGAAGCCAACAAAAACCTGATTGTGATGAAGGACAGAATTGCTGACAACATGTTTCAGCAGGTCCTTACAAGAACTGCGGAATATGATGTGATAGCTACAACAAATCTTAACGGGGACTATCTCTCAGATGACCTGTCCGCCCAGGTGGGGGGACTCGGAATAGCTCCCGGTGCTAACATAGGGGATGCCTACGCAATGTTCGAGGCCGTGCATGGTACCGCGCCTAAATACGCTGGAATGGATGTTGCAAACCCAACCTCATTAATACTTTCCGGTGAGATGATGCTTAGACATCTTGGTTGGGTTGAGGCAGCTGATGTTGTTAAATCAGCGATTTCATCCTGTTATAGAGACCAGAAGGTTACCCAGGATCTGGCAAGAGTTCTTAACATAAAGGCACTTAAATGCTCTGAATTTGCCCAGGAGATAATAGGAAGGATGAGGCTGGAGAAAAGCTGATCACCTTCCAATGACTATATTTTTCCAGCGCTCTAAAGGCCACGGCTCTCCTTCAGGGGAATTGAACAATTCCCTGAGCAAAGGTCTGGTGTAGTATCTTAACCCTAATATGGGATCGAACGAGTCATTTATCTCAATATTCCTGAAATTCAATTTTTCCGCAGCGAGTAGAGCCATGTTAATGTCTTTTGTATAAAGCGAAACATTCTGGCCCTGCACAAAACTGGGAAAAAGGCTAAGGACCTCTTCCAATGAAGAAAAATTTGCAAAATAAAATGCCGGAACACTTATTGATATGTCAAGCAGGTCCGAGTCTATTTTTCCCTGGAAATCCAATCCGGCAATTCCTCTGAATGTCTCCTGGTCTCCAAATGCAAATTTCCCACCATTCATAAGGGCTTTTCCAACCTCCTCCTGTAACCTGATCTTTTGATCTGTAAGAGGGTGATCCGACATGTCAGTTTTTATATCATGCGGGTCTCCAAGAACGATGGATGCGCACTGCTCCATGATCCGGTTCCTAAGGTAGTCGTGTGAATCAGGGGAAGACATTATCCTGTTGAATCTTGAACCCCCGTGAAGCCCTACATGAAGCATACTTTTAAACAGGTTTTCGGAGGCGAAGTCAATATCTGCATCATCGAATACAATAACAGGAGCTTCACTGTGATAGGCACCCATTTGGAGAAAAGAGAACCCCGATTTTGGAAAATCAGGCAATGAGATGTTAGTGGTTGCCTGGAAAGAACCTGCGGGAAAACCTGACTCCACTACCAGTCTCTGGAGTTCCTGTAAAAGAAGTGGACTTGACTCAGGCACTATGGCAACTGTAGGCCCTCTCCTTGAAATGAATTCAGAGAAGACTATCATGGTTTCAAGGAAATTTGAAGTGCCTTCTGCAATAGAAATTAGAGGGGGGGATGGCATGGCCAACCTGAACCGTAACCTGTGCACTCCGTCGAACCTGTCCGGCACAAATGATGGTAACGGATCATATCCTCTTATTTCCTGGGCCCAGAATTTAAGGATGCTGACACATTTCTCTATATCGGACGACGCAAAACGCAATGGTTTTCCTGTTTCTTTCGTCATTAACATTGCGAGTTCTGAAGATCGTACAGAAAGTTTTCTTGAAAGATTGAGATACATATCCGAGAGCTCTTCAGCCTTGATTTCTGAAAGATTAGAAGCAGACTTTCTGGCATCTTCTATTATCTTCTCTTTATCAGGTTCATCTGCAGTCTCTCCAATAAACTCTCCGTCATATTTGTCATAAACTTTGGTCAAATTTTCACTGTGTCCTGTATTTCTCCATCAATAAATAAGTGAGTCCAGACTATTCTTTCCTATGATTTATCTGGAATCTCATATTTCCAAACAGGAAGGTCGGAATTTATGCCATCTACAATGAATTTACATGCCTGAAAAGCATCCTCGTGCCTAGAAGCTGAAACAGCAACCACATATGTCGACTCTCCAAGAGGGATTTTGCCGAACCTGTGGAATATGCAAATCCTGTTAATCCTGAATCGCTCTGAAGTATCCTTCTCAATGTTATCCAGAACACCAGGAGCAAGATCCTCATAGGTTTCATAGAATACACTCCGAACATCCTGTTTGCCAGAAAACCTGGCAGATCGACCAACTGCCACAATAACGTGCTTGGTGTCATCAACCTGTGCCATGGTAACAACTCTCTCCAGGTCAATTTTATCTGAAACAATGGATGTAGTCATATTAATTCAATTGGTATGAATTTAAATACCTTTCTATATGCTTTAATTTCAAAATCCAGCAAAGAGTATTGCCACCAGATGGAAGGTCAAACCTCATGAATGGCGCAGCTGTGACAACAGAGAAAGGGTAATTTGGTTTTGTGAATGCTTGCCCATTGATATTTTATATGTATGGTTACTAGCCCGTCTCATGTTTTAGCAACTGACGATTTTCATTATCTGACTGTTGTTATCCTCAATGCCATTAATTCCATGGTAATCTGAAAGCTCATGAAGCTTCAGGCAATTCTTTGAATGCTAAAACATTTTGAGAAGAAAGTTTCATAGA
>DARE01000004.1 GCA_002503205.1 Thermoplasmatales archaeon UBA447
ATTCAGTGTGCATTCCAGGATACTGGGACCCCGGTTATGAGCATAGAGAGG
Organism: Thermoplasmatales archaeon UBA447; assembly: GCA_002503205.1. GTDB lineage: Archaea > Thermoplasmatota > Thermoplasmata > Thermoplasmatales > Thermoplasmataceae > UBA447. Next base: position 52 of record DARE01000004.1, read on the forward strand.
TTGTGATTGAATGGCAAAGATAGGTTTTGCCGGCCTTGGAAGGATGGGAATACCCATCTTGAGAAACATCTCACGAAAGTTCCAGGTCGACGGCGTATACAATAGAAATTCCGAAAAGGCTGTTCTTTTTCCGGAGATTAAATTTTATGATGAGCCCTACAGGCTGGCCTCGGCATGCGATATAATTTTTGTTTGCCTCACCGGTGATAGCGCATGCTATTCATTTTTTCTTGGAGAAAGGGGCCTCCTGTCAACAATCAAGGCGAACTCCATTGTGGTGAATCTGAGCACCACGTCTGTCTCACTGGCTGCAGAGTTGTCAGTGAAGTGCACTGAGGCTGCCGTTAATTATCTTGAGGCTACAATGCTCGGAGATGCCAGGATGGCAATGGAAAGGCAGATAACATCTCTTGTTTCCGGAGATCAGGCATCTTATGGCAAGGTTTCGGAAATAATAGATGCGTATTCATCGCAGAAACATTTTTTAGCATCCCCTCATGGATCTGTGAAGATGAAACTTATCGCAGATCAGCTTTCAGCAACCATTCTTGCATCATCACTCGAGAGCGTTGTTGCAGCAGAAAGGCTCAGGATACCAAGAGATAAGGCAATTGAAATACTGTCTCAGGGTCCATGTTCTTCAGATATACTGAACCTGAAAAAAGACACGATATTGAAAGCGGAATTCCTTCCGGGGACTTCTTTAAGGGATCTGACCCGTTCAATGAAGGGAGTGGAAGAGCTATCTGCCGAGCCCGGTTTATCAATGCCTATAGCCTCTGTTTCCAACAGCATATACAGATCAGCAATGCTCCTTGGGCTTGGAAACCTGGACTATTCAGCAGTTCTTAAGGCATTCCTCCATCTTGACGGACGACTTTGAAATGATATCTCAGGAAACAGGCACATTTGCTGTATCATTACTGATCGCAGTTTCAGCGGTTTCTCTAATCTATGGTGCTGCGAGGGATTCGAGAAAAAGATCCGTTAATCCGTTCCTTTTCGTTCCCATTATGCTGATTGGAGTGGTGATGAATATACTGGAATCCAGCCCGCCGGTCTTCATACTTCTCGGTGTTGCAGCTTTCGTTCTTTCATTTCTGCGTTCATCCTCTTATGCATACATTATCTCAGGGTTTCTGATGATAATTGGTGCCATAATCATAGCATCTCTGAGCTCTTATCCAATATATGGTTTTGAATTCTTTATAATCTCCGTTATTTTTCTGACAGGATTCCGGCAGACACTTTTCGGGATAGGGGACACAAAGGCAATAATTTCCATAATATTCTCATTTACTGGTGTGAACATTTCTCTGCTCAGGGGTATCATAGGCCTTAATGGGCTGATAGCAAATGGGGTCTTCATACTGTTCTACATTGTGCTTGCGTCACTTGTTTTCCTTCTCGCTGAATTCCTTTACATATCATCTGCATTCCGTAAATTCGGGGCATCTGGATTCAGGATTCCCTATAGCAATGAGGCTGAAAGCGCAGCAGGAATTGCATTTGCTAAAAGGAAAAGGGCTTCAGGCGAATATCTGGTGTACAGGGTGCCATTTTTGATTCCTGTAGCAGCTGGTTTCTTCCTTTTCATTATATTTGGATCTCTTTTCATCTGAACTGTAAGCCAAAAGAAAATAACCAAAATGATCATGAAGAGGATAAATGTCTCTTAAGATCATAACCGGCGCTTCCCAGATCCTGACAATGGAGGGTTCAGGCTGGAAGCCCCTTTCAGGCGAATCAATGGAATCCCTGTCCATAAAGAATGGTGTGTCAGTTGTAATAGATGGCAGTAAAATTCGAGAGATAATTCCGAACAGCCGCCTGGACTCATTCATCTCCTCAGAGAATCCGGAGGTCATAGACGCAGCCGGAAAGGTGGTCATGCCTGGTTTTGTGGACTCCCACACCCACATAGTATATGGTGGCTCAAGGCATGAAGAATTCTATCAGAAGCTTCAGGGCAGGACATATCTTGAGATTCTAAACTCAGGAAATGGAATATACAGAACTGTCCAGGATACAAGGAACACGGATGAGGATACAATATACCGGCAGAGTCTGGAACGTGTCAGGGATGCCATTTCAACCGGCACAACTTACATGGAGATGAAGACCGGCTACGGGCTTGACGCAGAAAGTGAAATGAAGATGCTGCATGTAATGGACAGAATATCTGCAACCGGCACAATGGGAGTATCAAAGACATTCCTTCCATTGCATGCCATCCCAAAGGGAATGACTGAATCTTCTTATGTGGAAATGGTTATTGAAAAGATGCTTCCTCTATTCAAGGGGAAGGCCAGGTTTGCAGATTCATTCTGTGACAGGGGCGCTTTCTCAAAAGAATCCACTGAGAGGTTTTTCAGGGCCGCATCATCAATGGGGTTCGAATTGCGTTTACATGCAGACGAGCTTGCCAACATAGGCTGTCTCGATCTTATTAATGGAAATAAAGTAAGATCCGTCGATCACCTTCTTGAAACAGATAATTCAGGCATGGAAAGGATAAAGGCTTCCGGTGCAGTTGCCAACTTCCTACCCATAACTGCTTTCAACATCAAAGATGGAAAATATCCTGATATTGGGATATTTTATGAGAACCAGGTCCCATTCTCAATATCCACTGACTGTTCTCCGGTTTCTGGAAATACAAGCATGCTTTTTTCCATATATCTAGCAGTAAGGTACTGTGGCATTTCAATCGAGGCTGCCCTATCGGCTGCAACTATAAATGGGGCATTCTCACTGGGGGAAAACAATAGGGTAGGTTCAATTGAACCAGGTAAATCGGCTGACCTGATCATACTGAATGCATCCGACTACAGGGAGATACCCTACAGGTACGGTTCAAGGATGATTTCCAGAGTCATGAAGAATGGGGAGATCATTTACCATGACTCCAGTTCATTTTTTTAGAATCGGTTAAATTCTTAAAAGTAATAAGTGGACATTGAAATTAGACCTGAGTAGTGCAATAGAGGAAATAACCAAGAACGGAGGCAGGCGGGTTCTTTTGCAGTTGCCCGATGGGCTGAAACCTGATGTGTTCTCCTATTTCACTGAACTGTCAAAGCATTTCAGTGTTATAGTTACCTCGGAAGCATTTTACGGGGCATGCGACATTGGCAATAAGGATGTGTACGAGGGAGTGGACTACATTGTACAGCTTGGTCACTCGGAAATACCTAACATCAAATACCCCCGGCCGGTAATATTCATTGAGAAGAGGATAGAAAAATTCCCAGAGATACCTGACTCCGCCTACGAAATACTTTCAAAAAATGGTTACAGGAAAATAGGCCTCCTGTGCTCCATTCAGTATCTGGACATGATGTACAGGGTTCAGATCCAGCTGGAAAGGCTTGGCTTCAGTACTGTCATCGGGAAGCAGGACAGAAGGATGAAGTATCCGGGACAGGTTCTGGGATGCAACTTCAGTGCCGCGCATTCAATTTCAGGGGAGGTGGACTGCTATCTGGTTGTCAGCACTGGAAAGTTTCATGGAATCGGGACACAGCTTTCATCTGAAAAGCCGGTTTTTATTCTTGATCTGAACTTAAGGGGAATTGAGGACATTAGCGCTGAAACAGACAGATTCTTGAGGAAAAGGTACGCCAGGATATATCAGGCAAGAGATGCAAAGAGGGTTCTTGTCGTTGTAGACTCCAAAATAGGGCAGTACAGGATGAGGCTTGCAGAGACACTAATGTCCCAGGCCAGGGAAATGGGAATAGAACCGGTGCTGATTGTGGCCAACGAGGCAAAGCCATCCGATTTTGAAAACATGATGTGTGATGCTGTTGTTTTTACTGGTTGCCCAAGAGTACCTATTGATGAGGAGGACAAGTTCAAAATGCCCGTCCTGACACCTCAGGAATTTCAGATGGTATTTGGATTAAAGAAACCCTCAAGATACATTATGGACGAAATTGTGGCTGTTGATCCGATCAATTAGATGGGCTTACCCACGAGATAGGTATTGCCGTGATCCACGATCTCAACATCTATTCTGGAATAAAGTGGCAGATCTCCTGGAACAACAACCGCCCTGTATGACTGATCCCTTCCCATTGTAGTATGATCCTTAACTCTTTCAGTAAGGAAAACAGTCTCAATTCTTCCATGTAGGCTTTCCATTTTCTCCCTGGTGATATTCCTGTGCATTTCTGTGTATTCTGAGGTCCATCTTTTAACTCTGCCGGAATCAGGTAACTTCCTGTTGAAATCCCTTGTATACTGTCTGGGGGAAAATCTTGTTATATTGATTACCTCCGGCCTCGTCAGTTCAAGCATTTTTAGTGTGTTGTTGAAACTTTCCTCATCATCATCTGGGTAGCCGGAAATTATGTCTGTGGATAAAGTCCCGTCCGGATAGGAATTCCTGAATTTATCCACTATCCTGAGAAATTCATCGAGCTTGTATTCTCTGTTCATGGAGTCAAGAATTCGATCATCACCACTCTGCACAGGAATGTGAAGGAACTTGAAAACCTTCGAATCGGAATAAGAATCCATCAGATCATCAACAATTTCATATGTATTCCTGGGCTCCATCATTCCAACTCTCAGCATGAAATCACCTTCAATGGAACATATCTCCCTTATGAGGCTCGGGAGCCTGACGCCAGTGTCCTTTCCATAGGCGGCCGTATCAAGAGAGCTGATCCGCACCTCGCCTATGTTCCTTTCAAGCTGCATCCTGATCTGGCTGGTTATCTTGTTTACTGGCCTGGAAAGGAGTTTTCCCCTTGCAACCCGTGAAATGCAGAAGTTGCAGTTCCCTGTGCATCCCTGGTTTATGGGTATTCCATCAAACAGCGAAGGTTCCCTGATCTCAATGTCATCAAGGGCTCCGTAGTAGAACGAACGCATCTCCCTTGGATGCAGGACCTCTATTGTATCTGATTCAAGAGTTCCGCCACTGACTGGAGGCAGGCACCCCATAACCCTGACCTTAGACTTGGATGAAAGCTCCTGTATCCTTGAAAGCATCCTGTTCTCAGTGTGTTTTATCACCATGCAGGTAGAAATGACACTTAGATCGGCATCGGCTGGGTTGTCCACAATAGTGGAGCCGTCCCTGAGGAGGCTGTTAACGTAAAGCCCCGCCTCCGACTTGTTCAGGGTGCATCCATAGGATTCGAAGTATATCTTCATCAGGAGACCTATTTTGGAATACCGGATGCCATTATCTCTTCAAACTTCTTCTCATCAATCTTTCCTGTCTTCAGTGCCAGTTCCTTGATTGATTTGCCTGTTTCTACTGCCTCCTTTACTATCTTTGCAACAGTATCATAGCCCAGGTATGGATTCATTAAGGCAGCTGAACCGAAGCTTCTACTCAGGTGCTCTTTGCATACCTCCTCATCAGCCTCGAGACCGTCAATAAGTTTAGTTCTGAACATCCTCATTCCATTGGCTATAAGGTCTTCAGACCTGGTCAGCTCAAAATCAATATGGGGCATCATCACGTTGAGTTCAAGCTGCCCCGCTTGAACGGACACATTAAGTGCCTGCTGTGCCCCCATTATGGAGTGGCATATCATATTCATAGCCTCAGCTATTGAAGGATTTATCTTTCCAGGCATAATGGAAGATCCCTGCTGTACAGCTGGAATTCTAATCTCATGAATGCCGGCACCAGGTCCGGAATAAAGAAGCCTTATGTCATTGGATATCTTGGTAAGGTCAAGTGCAATATCGGTAACTGCCCCCATCAGTCTTGAGAAATCCGACATAAATTCCATTATACCCGGCAGGTTATGGCTCTTTCTGAAACTGTGCCCTGTAATTTTTGATATTTCTTCCACAACGGCATCCTGATATCCAGGGGAGGTGTTGATGCCAGTTCCCACTGCGGTGCCGCCTATATTCAGTTCAAGGATGTAGTCAAGGGCCTGTTCCAATGCTTTTTTCCCTTTTTCAAGTGTATATGCCCAGGCAGAAATCTCAAGACCAAAAGTTACTGGTGCAGCGTCCTGAAGATGAGTTCTCCCCGTCTTTATGACATGCTGGAACTCCTTCGCTTTCTTTTGCAGGCTTTTTATGAGAAGATCGAGTTCCTCCAGAACCTTCTTTCCCTTCCTGTAGGATACAACCCTTATCAGGGTTGGATATACATCGTTGGTGGACTGGCTCATGTTCACATGATCATTGGGATGTATGAAGCTGTATTCTCCTTTCTTCTTTCCTGCATGCTCAAGTGCGAGGTTGGCTATCACCTCATTTGCATTCATGTTGTATGAGGTGCCGGCGCCAGCCTGAAACTTATCAATAATGAACTGGTCATGATGCTTTCCATCAAGTATCTCCCTGCAAGCCGCAACAATCGCATCTGCTTTATCCTTGGGTAGCCAGCCTCCCTTGTTGTTGGCGATGGCAGCTGCCATCTTTATTGCAGTGATGGAATCTATGTGATCCGAGTCAGCGGTCTCGCCGGTTATCCTGAAATTATCCCGGGCCCTGAGAGTATTGATTCCATAATAGTACTGGTCGGCAATTTCCACCTCCCCTATGACATCATGTTCTTTTCTCGACATACATGGATATTTCTGATGGATATTAATTCATTATGAAATAGATACAAAACTGGTTAACAATCGCCGTAAATTCTCCTTAAACCACATCAAGAAAAAATGCTTAATAGACTTGGGAAATACAGTAGTGATTTATCATGAAAACTGATGAGGTAGTTATAAGGGTCGGAGGTGCCGCTGGAGACGGTGTGCAATCAGCTGGCCTCATTATAGCAAAGACTTTTACGAGATTAGGGCTCCATGTGAATACCTACAATTATTATCAAAGCATCATAAGAGGAGGGCAAAGCTGGTATCAGATAAGGGCCAGTGACAAGAAAGTAAGGTCCCAGGGAGATGGACTTGATGTTTTAATAGCTTTGAACAAGGATGCCCTTGAAAGGCATACCAACCCATCAATAAATGAAGGTGGGGCATCCCCACTGACAAAGGATGGAGTTGCCATTTTTGACAAGGGACTTACCAATTTCCAGAAATATGATCTTGACTACGTTGAGATGCCCCTTAATGAAATAGCATCAAAGCACAGCAAAAATGCCCTTATGAAGAACACAGTTGCAATAGGGGCAACCATGGCCTCTATAGGAATTGATTTTGAAACACTTGCGGGAGTCATAAGGGATCAGTTCGGAAACAAGGGAGAAGTTGCTGAACAGAACGTGAATGCTGCCAGAGAGGGTTATGAACACTACAAGGCAAATTTCAAGAAGCTTCCGATTAAACTTAAAACCTCAAACAAGAGATACTATCTTATGAGTGGGGGAGAGACACTGGGCCTTGGCGCTGTCAATGCAGGGCTCAAGATGTATGTTGGATACCCCATGACCCCGGCATCATCAGCTCTTCACTATCTTGCATCACATCAGAAGGATTTCGGAATTTTTGTCAAGATCCCGGAAGATGAGATTTCTGCAATCAATATGGCCATAGGTGCAAACTTTGCAGGAGTCAGGGCAATGACTGGTTCATCAGGTGGAGGATTCTCATTGATGGTTGAAGCACTGGGTATGGCAGGAATGATGGAAGTGCCTCTTGTTGTGTATGAATCTCAGAGAGCAGGCCCCTCAACTGGCCTTCCTACAAAGACCGAGCAGGGAGATCTTAACCTTGTTCTGGGGGCATCACAGGGTGACTTCCAGAGAATAGTCCTGGCACCCAGGAATGTTGAGGATGTATTCTACCTGACAAGGGAGGCATTCAATCTTGCTGAAAAGTATCAGACACCTGTTATTGTCATGTCGGACCTTTACGTTGCCGAACACTATGAAACAGTGGAAAACCTGGACCTTGATTTCAAAATTGACAGGGGAAAGATCGCTGAACCTGGCATGAAGGACTACAAGAGATACGAATACACAAAGGACGGGATATCCTACAGGGCTTTCCCTGGAACTGCAGGACTGACACATAACGAAGATTCAGATGAGCATAACGAGTACGGTGATGTTGTGAGCGATGCTGTCACCGATCCAACATTGAGAGTCGAATCAATGAAGAAGAGAATGAAGAAGCTAGATGCATACATCAAGTCCATGCCACCAACGCCAACATACAGATACGAGGATGCAGAATATGCAGTAGTTCAGTGGGGAGGAACACAGGGATCCGTTGAGGAGGCTGTGGATATACTCAGGGAAAGAGGCCATAAGGTAGGGGCGCTGGAGATTAACCGCCCGCATCCTCTGAACCCAGACATTGGAAAGCTTCTCTCAGGAAAGAAGAAGATTGTTGTTGTTGAAAACAACTATACAGGGCAGATGAACAAGCTTCTCAGGTCAGAATTTCTGGTCAAGACAGAACTTGTCACAAAGTATGACGGAGAGAGCTTCTATCCCGGTGCTCTCGCCGATGAGATAGAGGCAGTTTTGAAAAGGTGATTTAAATGGTTACAATTGCGGATTATAAAGGAAAAGTAAAACCAGACTGGTGCCCTGGCTGCGGAAATTTTGCTCAGCTTTCGGCTATTAGCGGAGCCCTGGCGGACCTTGGAATAGAGCCAAAGGATTCCGTGATCACATCAGGAATTGGATGTTCAAGCAATTTGCCGGAATTCATAAATCTTTACGGTTTCCACGGCCTTCATGGAAGGCTATTGCCTGTTGCGTCAGCAATAAAATGGGCAAATCCGAAGCTGACAGTAATAGGGTATGGCGGGGACGGAGACGGATTTTTTGAGGGGACGCAGCACTTCTACCATACTGCAAAGAGAAATGTGGACATAACATACATCGTGTCAGATAACCAGATATTCGGGCTTACAACTGGCCAGGCTTCTCCGACCACAGAACTGGGGATGAAGACGAAGTCAACCCCAGACGGAAACATAGAGAAGCCTCTTAACCCTCTGACAATTGCACTAACTGCTGGCGCCACCTTCGTTGCAAGGGCTTTCTCAGGAGACGCCCTTCATCTCAAAGAGGTAATAAAGAAGGGAATACAGCACAAAGGTTTCAGCTTCATTGATGTTTTCAGCCCCTGTGTTACATACAACAAGATCAACACATATGATTATTTCAGGAAGCGTGTATACAAACCAGACACTGACACTAAGGACTTCAATAAGGCATATTCACTGGCCCAAGAGTGGGGAGAGAAAATACCTATTGGTGTCCTGTACGATGTGGAAGGTCCAAGCTATGAGACATCAGACCCTGTCATAGCGGGAAAAGCGCTCATAGATATCCCGCCAGTGAAACTCACAAAGGAACACCTGGCAGAGTTCCTTTAATTTTCCCAATTGTTTCCATATTTTCTATATTTGATTCTGCCCAAATTTCTCCTGAAAACTTCCATTAAGACTAAGGACTGGGGAAAATTGATCCAGCTTTACATTTTATTTCGAGTTTCAATTTAAAAACTCATCAATCAATGCCTCGCATAGTTAAGGAATGATTGGGCCATGAGTGATAGAATGAAATATTTCTAAACATGAAAGTAAGGTTTGTTTTGCACTGGCGCTAAATTTTTTTGGATATAATTTCATTTAATTTCTCACCTAAATAGGAATAGAGAAAGTCATGATTATTCAATAATTCCTCATAAGCCTTAGAGTTAAAATTTTCAGTGATCTGATTGATAAAAAACTGAGTGACTCCATCATTAAGCATCCTAAAAAGCACAAAATATGAAATGGGCACTTTATTCTTAAGATCTTATAAACTGAGAATTTCTAGAGACTTTGGGAGCCTTATACAGATTAAGGGAGAATGAAAACTTTATACACCCAATTTGCAATCAGGTTTAGATGGATGCTCGGTCTATTACATTCGTTATCAGGAGGGCCATTTATGCAGTTTTCACTTTATTCATCCTTGTGGTCCTGATATTCAGCCTAATACACATTATAGCCCCAAATCCAATAGCGCTTGCAAAGATTTACAGCGGTTCCCCCCATGCAACCCGTTCACAGCTTCTGCCTATAATTAAGGAGTATGGACTGGACTTACCAGTTTATCTGCAGGTTTTGGATTATATGAAGCTGGTGTTTACAGGTAACTTCGGCATTGACCCAATCAAGGACCAGCCTGTTATACACCTAATAGCCATTTACCTTCCCAGAACTCTGGAGTTCGTTCTGACTGGTATAATTTTATCAGTCATAATTGGTCTATTCACAGGTGCATATGCTGCCTCGAAGAGGAGGAAACCAGCTGACAGCACAGTGAAGGGAATATACCTCGCTACATGGGCAATGCCATCATTTCTTCTAGCTGCTGTTTTCCAGCTTTTTATTGCCTATGATTTGAAACTGCTACCTCCAGTTCATATGGTTAACCCAACTTTAAGTACTCCCCCTGATGTTCTTGCATTCCCACTTCTGAATGCCCTCTGGGCACATGACTGGACCTATGCAATAAGCCTGATTCATCATATGGTACTGCCTACAATTACTGTGGCTGTTATCTCCTTCGGAGTTATTACAAGGCTTACCAGGTCCACTATGCTTGATGTAATGGAAACCGATTACTTCAGGCTTACATTAATGAAAGGAATTGGCCGCAGGAAAGCAATTTATGGGGTAGCACTTCGTAACGCAGCAATACCGCTTGTAACTTATATTGTACTGGCTCTAGCATATTCTATGGCAGGAGCTGTAGTTATAGAAGATATATTCTCATATCATGGGATTGGTTATTATATTGTGCAGGCAGTTTATAATTTAGATTACACTGCTTTACTTGGAACTACCATAATTATTGCCCTGGCAATAATTATTGCCAATCTTATAGCTGATGTATTATATGGAGTACTTGATCCAAGGGTGAGACTTGAATGATTAATGAACCGTTAGTGGAGGAAGGTATTGCAAACACCACTTCATCGAGAAATTCGAACAGGGGTTTGCAGTACATGCGTTTGTTAGTAAAGGATCCAGCTGCAATTATTGGGCTTGTAATTGTGTTCGTATTTCTCGGATGGGCCGTTGTCCAGGGCTTTCTAGAATTACTATATGGACAATCAGGTCCTGCAGTAGCTCTGCTTCCGCACAATCCTTTCACTTATAATCTACAAATAAACCTTCACCCTCCTGATCATTCCTATATTTTTGGAACTAATACATATGGAGAGGATATACTGTCACGAATGCTTTACGCAATGCCAAGGGATGCTTTCATTTCGGTGCTGGTTGTCCTGTCAGGAGTGTTAATAGGTGGATTGATAGGGGTAATTTCAGGCTATCGTGGAAAGTTAACAGATGATATTGCAATGAGAGTAACTGATGCTTTTCTTTCTCTTCCTGCCCTTATACTAGTGATCGCCATATCAGTTCTCCTGGGTGAGACATTAACTGGTCTTATACTAGCCCTTGTAGTTGTTTGGTGGCCTATATATGCCAGATTCTTCAGGGCAGAAACACTCAAAATTAAGAATTTAGACTATGTGCAGGCATCAAAGCTTAACAAGGTATCATTCTTCAGGCTTTTCTTCAAGTATCTTTTCATTAATTCTATAGATCCAGTTATTGCATACGCTGCACTTGACTTTGGAAATGTCATTCTTACCTATTCAACGCTGGCCTTTCTGGGAATTGGGCTTGAGCCCCCTATACCTGAGCTTGGCTCAATGGCTTCAAGTGGTGTAGGGACCCTTCCAACTGGTTGGTGGTATGCAATTTTCCCTGGGCTTGCCATTCTAATAATTGTCATCGGATTCGTCCTTGTTGGGGACAGGATGCAGGATATCATCTCGAATAGAATCAACTATTAGGTGTTAACTTTGTTACTTAGTATAAGAAATCTTGATGTATCGTATAATACAGTGGCAGGAACATACAAAGTCATAGACAGCCTGAATCTAGACATAGATAAGGGGGAGCTTATAGCCCTCGTGGGAGAGTCTGCATCTGGAAAGTCTACTCTGGGCCAGGTCATATCTAGAATGCTTCCTCCAGTAGGAAAGGCAAGAGGCCAAGTTTTGCTGGACGGAATGGATGTTCTTAAGATGTCTGAAAAGGAGGCAACGAATTTCAGAGGAACCTCTGTTTTCATGATATTCCAAAACCCTTTGAACAGCTTGAATCCTGTTAAAAGGGTGGGAGATCAGCTTTTAGAAGCTCTAAACGTGAGAAATGAGAGGTCTCACAGGAATTTATCCGATGAGGAATCCAGAAGAGAAGTTTTAGAGGCACTTACAAGTGTGAGGCTCCCAGATCCGGAAAAGATTATGTCGCGTTATCCCCACGAACTCTCTGGTGGCCAGGTTCAGAGGGTAGTTATTTGCATGGCCCTGCTTCTTCAGCCTAAACTTCTGATAGCAGATGAGCCAACAACTGCTCTTGATGTCACTGTTCAGGCCCAGGTTGTCACTCTCCTAAAAGACCTTAGCAAAAAAACTGAGATGTCTATAATATTCATCACACATGATGTAGCCCTTGCCTATGTTCTTTCAGACAAGATGCTTGTATTCTATGCAGGTAGGGTTATGGAAAAGGGAGAAACTTTGGATCTTGTAAAAAAGCCTATGCATCCATATACGGCTGGTCTGCTTGCCAGTATTCCTACTGGGCCAAAGAATAAAGGAAGGCTATATTCAATACCAGGGTCACCCCCTTCATATCTATCCCTACCAAAAGGATGCAAGTTCACGCCCAGATGCAAGTTTGCTTTTGAGAAGTGTTCAGGAAGTGAACCAAAAAGTGTAATGGCGTCAAACAGGGAGCTGAGGTGCTGGCTATATGAGTGAAGTATACAGGTTTGAGGATATTCAAAAATACTATATTGCAGGAAAGCGAGGAATACTAGACGACCTTCTCAAGATCCCCAAAGTTTATGTGAAAGCACTGGACGGGGTATCGCTAAGTGTCCCTGCCGGAAAAGTCGTTGCAGTAGTAGGTGAAAGCGGATCAGGTAAAACCACACTAGGCAAAATTGCTGTAACTCTTGAGAAACAAACGGGTGGCAAAGTAATATTTAACGGAATAGAAGTGGGAAAGAATACCTATTGGGATGTTAGAAAACATGTTGATATGGTTTTTCAGAATCCTGCCACCTCTCTTAACCCAAAGATGAAGGTTAAAGACATTGTACAGGAATCAATTATGAATCTACCTGTTGAGGAAAAGAAGTCCTTCGAGGAGGAAGCGAAGTCTCGGGGAATTTCTATGGAAAAACTTCTGGTAGAGAAAGTCAAAGAATCAATTTCTCAGGTTGGTCTAATCTATGATGAGGTTAAGAATAAGCAGGCCAGGGAGCTCTCAGGAGGGCAGGTTCAGAGGGTCGCAATAGCAAGAAGCATCATTAAGCATCCTGATGTCCTTGTGCTGGATGAACCAACTTCAGCACTGGACGAATCAATACAGGCACAGGTTCTCAACATACTTGTGGATCTCCAGGAAAAATTGAAATTAACATATATATTTATAACACACAATATATTGGTTGCCAGATATATATCTGATTACATTATCGTCTTATACGCAGGAAAAATAGTTGAGTATGGCCCATCAGAGGAGGTACTTACCAAACCCCTCCATCCATACACACAGTTGCTCCTCAGTTCTGTTCCTACTACAGAATCTAAGGATGTGAAACCTCCTGTGGGAGATGTACCCAGCCTTATTAACCTCCCTTCCGGATGCAGGTTCCATCCAAGGTGCCCCTTCGTAATGGAGAAGTGCAGATCAGTTGACCCGGAGTTAAGAACTCAAGGAGACTATCAGGTAGCCTGCTGGTTGTATGAATAAACCAGGAATAGAGAAGACCACAATTAAAAGTTTATTTGCACTGGCGGTATTTTCAGTAGTTCTGGAGATAAACTCCAGAACCATCTATAATTATCTAATATTTGTGGGCGTTTGGATTCTACTTACTGCAATTTACGAGGCATACAAATATTCAACCAGGTTTGCTCTTTCAGACAATGGGCTGGAAATAAGGACACCTTTAAAATACAGAGTCATTCCATACAGCAAAATCAATGATGCTTTCCTGGTTTCAGGATTTCTCCAGAAGAGATTCAAACTCTCATCAGTCTATGTAGTCATGCAGAAAAACGCAGTAGGCTTGAGAGACTTAAGGGGAGGGGAGGGCATTCTTAACGATATTGAAGATCGCATTGGAAGGAAGAGAACAGAATTCAATAAAGAAGAAGATTCCAGATGATTAACTCTTAATCAAGATCAAATTTACCATCCTTTCGCTGTTATATTGGTTTAAGTCATGAAATAAGGGAATTAAATTATTAAATGGCCAGAATTAATTACTATACAAAGTAATAAAATAATAATAAATTCGAACTCTATAAATACTATCAGAAAGTGCTTGAGTTCATAAAGTAGTAAAGATTCATGAATTTTGAGATTGCAAATTTCCATTTTGCCGCATTGAAGTAAAACCCTTGAAACTCTGACTCATGAAAAGTTTTAAATATTAAAATTTCAATCGGTCTCGGATGAACAAAAAGAGTTTATCGATAATTATCGTTGTGGTATTGGTAATCGCCGGAGTGGGCGCATTTTTTGGATACGACATTACCCACCCCAAAAGTACCAATCTTCCAGCGATGCATGTAACCGCATTATCGCCACTTAACGCACTTGCTAAATACGAAACAGGTGTTATAGTGTCTGATATGAAGGCACTGGGCTTACCTGTTTCGCTGGCAGAGCAGACGGCGACTGAATCAGGAACATGGTTATCCCCAAGTTCTACACCTCAGTTTGTGGATCTGGGATGGCTACCGGACTGGCCTGATCCAATTGCTCAGCAGATGTATCCAATGACGTCATACTCAAATGGTGGTACATTTGGTGCAAATGAAGCATGGACAACAAATGCAACCCTTAACAGCTCGATTGCACTTTCAACGGCATTCAGTTCTAACAAAACAGCTCAGAGCCAGGAATTCACAAGCTTGTACCATACTTTCTATAAACAGTATGATTACCTGTGGTTCCCAGATCCTTCCACCTACTTCTTCGTGCAGCCTTATATAAATAACTTCACCTACAACGCATATGAGAACTATTTCTACAACATGATGTCCTACAACATGTCATATAACCAGCACGGAGTAAGAGCAGTTTCAAACAACACTCTAACTGATGTTGCTGATGGAGACTCACTTGCCGCGCCAGACTT
This sequence comes from Thermoplasmatales archaeon UBA447, assembly GCA_002503205.1. Taxonomy (GTDB): domain Archaea; phylum Thermoplasmatota; class Thermoplasmata; order Thermoplasmatales; family Thermoplasmataceae; genus UBA447. The sequence goes on from DARE01000004.1 coordinate 15,176, forward strand.
CCTTGACCCATCACATGGTTTCTATGTGCAGGATGGCCCACTCTTCACAGCTGTCTATCAGGAACTCTACGAACTTAACGGCACAAACATCAGCCAGCCGCCTGTCCCGGTTCTTGCCAATGGGCCAGCTTTAACAGCCCATGGTGGTATAAAATATCAGAATTACAACATAACTCTTAGAAGTGGAATTCACTTCAGCACCGGAACAGCAGTAAATGCTACCACAGTTTGGTTCTCTCTTTACAGAACAATAGTCATGGCACAGGGGGTTTCCGTTGATAACTACGGTGGAATGCTGTTCAACAACACCGCATTTTCGGCAACATCTCCGTATTCAATCCCAATTGGATGGATGCACGCAATGAGGGCAGTTGCAAATACTTCTGCCGGAAAAGGCATAAAGTTCCCAGATGCAAGCAATTACTCCAACATGAATAAAACGAACACAGAATATGCCGCCAAATATCTTGCAAACATGCTTTCGAACTTTAACCCATGGAGCAACTCCACACAGGCAGCTCTGATAACACAGCCAGGTCAGGCGGTTGTGGTTCCAGATTACAGCAATGGACACGGGCTAAATAACACTCTGAACGTTACAATCAATCTTGCAAACCCATATCCGTTCTTCCTTTTCGATATGGCCGAATGGTGGGGCAACATCGCAGACCCAGTCTTCCTAGCCCACCATGACGGTGTGACAGCAGCTGCAGCAAACACCTATACTGACTCACACGGAATGCCAGGTACAGGACCATACAAAATAACAGGCGTGGGTTCCAGTTTGGATCATGTTACCCTGACAAAGGTTGCAAACTACTGGGGCAACAAATACTGGAACAACAATACAGAAATGCCAGTTGGCAACTTCCCTCTTGTAGCACAACCAGCACACATAAAGACCATAATCATTGACTACACAATCGACCATTCAGGAAGGGTTTCGGGATTCCTTGATAACAGCTATCAGATATCAGTTGTCAGTTCTTCATACATAAATTCAATTGCTGGTACAAGACCATACTCTGAGCTGCCCTTTACATCATACTTCAAGGATGAAGGGGCCTCACCAGCAGTTTACTACCTGTCGATGAACAACCACAAGTTCCCGACAAACA
>DARE01000045.1 GCA_002503205.1 Thermoplasmatales archaeon UBA447
ACAATTCTTATCTGCTACTTTTGCCAGGATCCACGATACTACACGGTCCACTCCTCCTTTCGAAGAAGCTTCCGTCCATGCAGCACGCCCCCCTACCAGATCACCTTTCGGTGCTCGGAGGTCTCGGTAACTGACTTTAGCCCCTTCCATCTTCGGGACATGTAGCCTCGGTGAGTGAGCTGTTACGCACTCTTTAAAGGATGGCTGCTTCTAAGCCAACCTCCACACTGTCTTTGGCCACAAACCCCTTTAATTTGCACTTAGTCAGTTTTAGGGACCTTAACCCCCGTCTAGGATGTTCCCTTCACGGGTACAGAGCTTATCCCTATACCCTAGCATCCGGCTTCTACGATCCCAACAAGTTCGGAGTTCGATAAGCTGGCGTAACCTTTCGGTTACTAACCTGCTATTCGGTAGCTCTACCTCGCTGAGCATCTCTGCCGAAGTCTACCTGCGGGTAGTATCGGGGGGAACCCGCTATTGCCGGCCTAGATTAGCCTTTAACCCCTACACCCAAGTCATCCAAACGATTTGCACATCAGAACTGGTTCGGTCCTCCACTCTACTTTCGTAGGGCTTCAACCTGCTCAGGCGTAGATCGACCGGCTTCGGGTCTTCCACAAATGACTTACGCATTAATTACGCTATCCCTCCATTGCTGTGCGGATACTCGCTTTCGCTACGGCTACTCCTTAAAGGATTAACCTTGCCATCTGTCGAAACTCCCTGGCCCGTTCTTCAACACGGACAGCAAAACACCGGTCAATCATTTATTGATGATATCACCCCTTAAGTGCCTTGCAAGTTTATCACTGTTTGGTTTCAGGTTCTTTTCACTACCCTTTCGGGTTGCTTTTCAGTTTTCCCTCACGGTACTTGTTCGCTATCGGACTTGGGAAGTATTCAAGGTTGGATGTTAGTGCCACCCATATTCCCGCGCGAAATACGACGCACGGTACTCAGGAGACATTCCCTTGTAACCTTCTGAATTACTTCAACGGGGCTATCACCCGCTCAGGCTCAGCTTTCAATCTGATTAGAATTCTTCAGTTAGGCATTAGGGAAGTTCCATACTCCACATCTCTACCCCATTACTGGGAAGATTCGGTTTGCCTATAATTACCGCTTTCGATCGCCTTTACTAACGGTATCTCGATTGATTTCTTTTCCTCCAGGTACTAAGATGTTTCAATTCCCTGAGTTCCCTCTCCTTTCGGAGTGTCATGAGACAGGAAGTCCCATTCGGAAATCCTCGGATCTATGGCCCCATGCGCCTCCCCGAGGCTTATCGCAGCTTGGCACGTCCTTCTTCGGCTCCCAAACCAAACCATCCCCCAAACAGTTTAGCAGTTGCACAATCCACTTTACTGTAAGCAGAAATTTGGCTTCATAGGCAATTATACCTCAACCCCTTCCCTTATGAGTTTAATCTCACGAGGTGCATCAAAAGTGCGTAGCGTTGGTATAGTTAAGCCCAATATAAGCATTTTGGTGGGCCCGGTAAAGAAACATATCTTGCGACAATTATATTTTTCATTGTCCATATCTATTTTTATATGAAGAAATTTTCCAGGGTACTCGGAATTGATGATGGCCCATTCAATAGAAAGCAAAACAATGACTGTTCATTAATTGGCATTATTTACAGGTTTGACGGCCTTATTGAAAAGATATTGATAAGGCGGATAACAGTTGATGGCCTTGATACGACAGAAGCCATCCTCTCCATGCTGAATGAATATGGTGGGCCTGTTGAGGCAGTTGTTTCTGAGGGCATTACATTTGGAGGATTCAATATCCCGGACCCATTAGTATTTATGGATAAGAATCTTCGTTACATTTCATACTCAACCAGAGCACCTGACATAAACTCAATGCATATGGCATTGAAAAAATACCATCTGGAGGAGAATTTGAGGCACCTGAAGGAATATGAGAGCGTGGAAATTGAAACATTGAAAGGAAAATTCACTGCAAACCTGATAGGAATAGATAAAATTGACGCAAGAACTATTCTTCAGAAAACAATGTTAAATGGAAAAAAGTGTGAACCTGTAAGGGTTGCACATATGATAGGCAAAGCTTTAGGGAGTTACTCTCTGAACATATAGAAGTCCAGCTCCTCAACAGCCTTCTCTTTTTCTTTGTCCAGGTTCTTCACTATGTCTTCGAGTTTCTCGCCATCTGTGGGGATGTATTTCATCTTTCCCAGAGACATATGATATGATCCTGGGCAGAGAACGCCTTCCTTTACAACAATTGCGTCAGGTTTGAGGCTCAGGATGCCCTGCATGCACCTTTCTTTTCCACCATATGGCGATCCGAAACCTGGGTTCTCATATTCCTTTATCTGCTTTGTTTCATCGTCGATTATCATTATGGAGTTGCCATATTCAAGTGGCGTCACATAATTCTCTTCGTCAACAACTGCTGCTATTTTCATAGCACCGTATTTCCAAACTGCTAATTTAAGTTAACGGTATATAAAAAAGATGCAAAGGGTTTATTAATAGTACCCTTCGAAGGAGACATCGTAAGGAACTACATGAATTCCGCTTCCGTTTTCCACGTGCCCTATTTCTTTGAACTGCACCCTGTTCCTTAATAGATTTACGAAGTCCACCTTGCTTTCAGGGTCTATTACAACTGCATACCCTATCCCCATGTTGAAAATCTCATACATGTCCTTGTATGATAATTTCCCCATCTCCATCATCCGGACAAAGACGTTCTGGGGTTTAATCGGATCTTCAATGACGAACTTCATGTCCTTCATTCTGGAAAGATTTCTAAGGCCCCCACCAGTTATGTTTGCCATCCCCTTTATAGGTATTATGCTTAGCGCATCCAGTACTTCCCTTACATATATTCTTGTGGGTTCAAGCAGGACATCAGCAGCTTTCTTGGACTCTCCGGGAAACTGAGAATTGAGATCAATTTCATTCTTTGTTATTATATCTCTCACAGTGGTGAAGCCATTAGAATGCAGCCCACTACTCTGGAATCCGAAAATAAGGTCCCCGTCCTTGATGGATTCACCCTTTACTATCTGAGATTTCTGCACAATTCCAAGCGAGGTGCCTGAAACATCTATGTGATTCATCAGGTCCGGGACTATTGAAGATTCGCCACCTACGATGGTAAGGTTGGACATCTGTGCTCCTACGTTGAAACCTGTTCCAAGCTGCCTGGCAATCTCCAGGTCAGGCTCCCTGAGTGCTATGTAATCGACAAATGCTATTGGCTCTGCCCCAACGGTTATGGCATCATTGACATTCATTGCAATGCAGTCTATCCCTATGTTTTCGTATTTACCTGCCTGCTCCGCCAGAATCGTCTTCGTGCCCACGCCATCATTATTCAGGGAAACTGCAAAGTTTCCAAGATCGATTAAGCTTGTAAAGCCACCAAAAGATCCAATGGTTCTGAAATCATCCCTTTTGAACTTTAACTGTCTGATTAAAAAGCTTACAAATTCGCCCTGACCTTTTCTGTCGATAACATTTGGGCTATCTTTTGGCATATAGTGGTAATGCTCTCGTCTCTTAAATTTTTATCAGCGTATCTGTTTTTATGTTTTGCCATTGTCCTGGATGAAGATGGGCTCCAATGAACCGAAATTACCAAGATGGATGGTGATTAGCGAGGATTATGGGATAAATTATATAACGATGAACCAATCACGATACAGTGATTAAATGGTCAAAGTAGAGTCGCTGGATTACAAACCTAAGCCTATAGATGAGAACTTCCTGGAGGATGCGGAACACTACCCGGTCACTGGAAAGCACCATGACCACGAAGTCAGAGCCGAAGGAGTCCAGAGGATGGATGCGGATGGAAAACCATACCCGACGAAACATGGTATACACGGTTCAAAGGTCGCCATAGACTGGGAGTCATGTGTTGCTGATGGAGCCTGCATGGATGTCTGCCCCGTAACTCTTTATGAATGGGAACTTAACCCGGGACAGATGGGTACAGGAAACGACAAGGACATTTCTGGTGACAAGGACATGTATGCAAAATACAGAACTGACAAGTGCGATCCTGTAAGGGAAAGCGAGTGCATATTCTGTATGGCATGCGAAAGTGTCTGCCCAACAAGAGCCATTAAGATCACCCCGTAGACACACTTTTTTTAAAGAAAAAAATTATCAGAAGAGGTTTAAAATTCTTCCCTCTTCATCTACATCAACATTTTCCGCCGCAGGATGCGCGGGCAATCCTGGCATTGTCATTATATCTCCAAGCATTGGAACAATGAATCCTGCCCCATTTGATATACGGACACTTTTCACGGTAACTTTGAAATTCTTTGGCCATCCCAGCAGTTTTGGATTGTCTGAAATTGAATACTGAGTCTTTGCCATGCATACATGAAAACCATTGAGGCCTAGTGAATCTACCATCTGCAGATCCTTTAATGCCTGTTTAGTGAATATTACTTTGGAAGCCCCGTAAACTCTTGTGCATATCTTTTCAATCTTATCCTTCGGTGAATCATCCATCTCATAAGTCCGAATGATTTTTGGCTTATTCTCTAGAGCTTTCAAAAGCAAGTTTCCTACTTCCAGGCCACCCACTCCTCCTTTGCCAAACACTTCGGATAGAGCGAAATTTATCCCTTCTTTTTTGAGGATCTCGGCTATCACCTCTATCTCTTTTTTTGTGTCGCTTGGAAATCTGTTCAGGGCAACAACTGGCTCTATTCCGTATTTCTTGATTAAATTGACGTGCATTAGCAGATTTGCGGCCCCTTCCTTCAGTTTTTCCACATCCTCCTTTGAGGGATCCTTGGCCCCTCCATTCAGCTTCATGGATCGGATTGTTGCAACCATTAACACTGCATCTACCGGCAGATCACCAATCCTGGACACCATATCCAGAAATTTCTGCCCGCCAAGCTCTGAACCAAAACCTGCCTCGGTCAGGACAATATCTGCAATGGATAGTGCCATCCTGTCCGCTATAATACTGGAGGTCCCATGCGCAATGTTTCCGAAAGGACCCGTATGAATGAAAGCAGGCACACCTTCGGTTGTCTGGACAAGATTTGGCTTTATTGCATCCACGAGGAGTGCTGCCATTGCCCCATCTGCTTTGAGCTGCCTGCAGTAAACGGGTTTTCCCTCATAGTCGAGCGCCACTATTATTCTGCCAAGACGCTCCTTCAAATCCTTAACATCTGAGGAAAGCCCCAGAATTGCCATTATCTCTGATGCAGGGGTGATCACAAACCTGTCCCTTGCCATAACCCCTGTTGATGTGTCACCCGCTGCAACAATTATATCCCTGAGGGACCGATCATTCATATCAATGGCCCTTGGCCAGAGAATGTTTCTTGGATCAATGCGCAGGCTGTTTCCATGAAATATGTGGTTATTTATCATGGCGGATAGAAGATTATGTGCCGCAGTTACTGCAGGAAAGTCTGAGGTGAACAGGAGATTTATGCGATCACTTGGTTCCACTTTCGATTTTCCTCCTCCAGTAGCGCCTCCCTTTACGCCGAAACAGGGGCCGAGAGAGGGTTCTCTGATCGCCACCATAACATTCTTGCCCATTCTCTTGAGGGCTTGCCCTATACCTATTGTTGTAGTTGTTTTTCCTTCTCCCTCTTTTGTGGGATTCATAGCAGTAACAAGGACAAGCTTTCCTTTCTTTCCTTCCTTGATGGCCCCCGGCAATACCTTTGCCATGTGTTTGCCGTATCTCTCAATGTCTGATTCCTTGAGCCCAAGTCCAGAGGCTACCTCACCAATATCAAGAAGACCTGTAGACATAATATCCCACAGATATCAATATAATTTCAATAAGCTTTCCCTGCAACCCTAATTGGAAGCAGGACATTTAATACAGTCGGAAATGCTGAAGCAATTTTCAATCCCGTAAATGTTCATAATGTGGTATATCATCTCATTCCATGGACACACCCAAAATTCAGGTCCAGAACCCTGGCCAGCGTTACATCAGGAACTGGATTATCTACTCAGCAGTTGATGAGCCTGAAGTTGACAGGAGCACATGGAAGTTAAATATATCTGGCCTTGTCACAGAGCCCAGGAGCTTTTCATATGAAGAACTTAAGAATATGGACCAGTTGAAATATCAATGTGATTTCAATTGTGTGACAGCCTGGAGCATCAAGGATGTTCTCTGGGAAGGCCCCAGCCTAAGGGACGTCATTCTCTCAGCTAAGCCAAAGGATGAGGCTGACTGGGTGATGTTCAGGTGTGCAGAGGGTTATTCCACACCAGTGCCGCTTGAATATGCTATGACAGAAAATGCTGTTATTGCGCTCAGGATCAACGGAAATGAACTCAGCAGGAGCCAGGGATTTCCTGCAAGGCCATTTATGCCTGAACTTTATGGATGGAAAAGTGCAAAGTGGCTTACAGAAATAGAGCTTATCTCAGGCTATAAGGAGGGTTACTGGGAAAAATATGGATATCATGAAAGAGGGCTTGTTGAGAACAGTGAGAGATACACCGGTAATGCCTGGAAAAGGGTCAAAAAGACAGTAACGGCAATGTTGAAGGCCTGAAGAGGAACTAATTTAGACAACATATTAGACTTTGTTCCTAGAGAAAATTAAAAACACCATGACGCAATCATTGTTCAATGGCATGGTATAAGGTTTTCAAAGAAGGAGCGATAAAAGACGGGGATCTGTTTAAGGCAACAGTTGAAGGAAAGGAAGTTCTTGTAATGAAGGATGGGGGAAACTATTTCGCCACGTCCTGCTACTGTACCCATGAGGATTATGATCTCTCTGAGGGTTTCCTGGATGACCACCAGCTGATATGCCCAAACCATTTTGCAACCTTTAACCCCAAGGATGGCAGTGTTGTGAGCCCTCCTGAGGGTTCTGGAGACATTTCGCCCCTGAAATCATACAAAACAAAGGTAGAAGATGGGCAGGTAATGGTTGAAGTCTGAGCAGGTTTTTCTTCAACATTTTTTCCTTTGTAATTTTATTCATAAAATAATAACGATTATGAAATAACATTCTGTTCTTATCAATTTATAGAAATATTTTTGTAGCATTAACATTTGTATTTTTATGGATTCTGATGAAACGAAGATAAGGGAGGTTATAGCTAGAGTGAACAGGATCCCAACCTGGTCCCTTCCATATTTCTATCTGGCAATAATCGGAATTGGCTATTTTTTCACATTCTATGATATCTCAGATATAGGTTTTGCAATGCCTGCAATAGCGGTACAGTTCAATATAAGTTCAAGCAGTTTCATCTATCTGTTTCTTGCACTTTCAGTTGGTCTGATTGGGTACGCAATAGGTTCCTATCTGATAGGTTCTCTGGCTGACATAACAGGGAGATACAGGTCTATGATACTGACCATGGGTTTGACAGCACTGGGATCTTTTGGAGATGCCCTTTCTGTCAATGTTGCGATGCTTACAGTTTTTCGATTCATAACTGGAATTGGCCTTGGTGCTGACCTGAATCTTGTTTCCAGCTATGTGAGCGAGTTTGCCCCTCCTAAGGTTAGAGGCAGAATAACAGTTTATACATTCCTTATAGGAATTCTCGGGCAGTCTGTTACGCCTTTCATTGCACTGCTCCTCATCCCTGCAAGCGATATTGGCCCTGGATGGAGATACCTGTTCGTTATAGGTGGAATAATCGCAGTAATAGCACTGGCTCTCAGGTTTGAGCTGCCCGAATCGCCGAGATGGCTTGTACAGAGAAAGAAAAACTACGCCCGGGCCGAAGAGGTATTGGAGAGAATGGAGAGAACCGCAAGAAAGAAAGTTGGGGAATTGCCAGAACCTGTTCCCTCCGAGGTGGAGATTTTCAAGGAACGCTTCCCCACTCTATATCTATTCAGGAAGCCGTATTCCATCAGACTGACAATTCTTGTAGTGATGTGGTTCTTCTGGTATATTGGCAACTACGCTTTTCTTGGGGATGCCGCCACGCTTATCCCACACTCATCTGTATCTTCATCCATAATATACCTAGCAGTGGGAGCCATAGGTTACCCCGTTGGAGCAGCCATAATGATTGCAACCGCTGACAAGTTTGAGAGGAAATTTGTTATACTTGCAGACACCATTGTCTGGTTCATAGGCATGTTCATCTTCTCCCTTGCCACAAGAGATGCACTTTTCGTTGGTGCCTTCCTTGTTTCAATGGCACTGGGAATGTACCTGCAGGTTGCTTACACATACACAGCAGAGAGCTATCCTACAAGGGCAAGAAGCTCCGGGTTCGCCCTCACTGACGGTATTGGGCATGGTGGCGGTGCACTTGGTGCAATACTTCTCCCCATTCTGGTTACAACATACAGCTTTGGATTCGGCTTCAAATTCATTGCAGTAACCGGTCTTATTGCGGGACTCATTGCACTTCTGGGCCCTTCATCTTCGAGAAAATCACTGGAGGAGGTGTCCAGCTGATATCTTTTTCTTTACCTTTTTAACTTTTTAACGGGAAATAAAATCCTCATCAATTTTTCATTTATATGATTTAGACTAAATGTATCGAATGATTCTACGTTTATGGGTAAAGAACTCACACTATTCTGATCTTCTCCAGATTATCAACGCAGCAATTAAGGGAAGCACAACCCACAATACGAGTACAGTAGTACTAATTGCCAGGTTTATAGGCACCAAAATTGGCATGTTTCCTGAAGTTAAAGTACCGCCCAGTTCAATGTATGGGTTGTTGGTAATAGAACCTGCAATGCTGTATACTACATTGAAAGGATCAGCAAGAGTAATTGCTTCAAGTGCTGTGTGGTTGAGATTTATCCCAAAGGCCAGGAGGGAGGAGTATAGGCTTCCCAGAAGCTGGTGTAGTATGTAGAACAATAGAAAGAAAATGGAAAGAGGAGCGACAATGTTGGCAACAGTTGACCTTGTACGAGATGCAACCAAGAATGAAAGGAACATGAGTGATCCTGCCACCATGGCCATTGATGACAGTATTATCAATGTGTTTAATGGATTCAGATAGAGCCCTGTATAATAATGGGCACCTATGATGAATGTAATTATTGAAACAGCCATCGGAATGAGGAAGAGAAGTAAACCAGCTAACATACGGTTAAGGATAACTGACATTCTTGATCTTGACCTGGATGTTATCAAATCGATGGAGCCGGAGCTCCTGGGAAGACCAAAAATAAGGATCTCGCCCATAATTGCTGAAATGGACAGAAATATTAAGGGAAAATTAATGAATATTGACATAGAGGATGAGAAAAGATAGGGTTCTGTAGGATCTAGAGCGCCAATGAAAAATCTATTGGTCTGATTAGGAAAAGGATTGTTCCAGAACGTGGTAAGGCCAGGCCCGTCATAGGGAGGGAAAAAAGTACAATAGACAAAGAGATACATATAAACATACCCCCCCTCCTGTGAGAAATTTGAAGCGTGCTGATTCACATATTGGAAAACCATGTTGTAATCAGGTGTCAATAAGGCATAATTAGTGAAGTTAACTTTAGTGGTATACAAATTAGAAGAAACATTATTATCTGGCATTACTGAATATCCTATCGGAAAGGGGGAGTGTTTGTAGCCATTGGAATTGTAATAGAAGAAGACCAGTGATGCTTCATAGGAAAACCTGCTGTATACAGGAAAATAGAAATTGAGAGAGAAATTGTCCATCTTTATAGTGTCGTTTAGGGAGATTGTGTTATTGCTGTAGAAGTATCCAATAGATATATATGGCCACATATCAAAATCAATCTGGCTGGCATTTGTAGGACCTTCATATAAATATCTACTTTCATTAATCTGCCTCCAGACATAATACATGCTGCTGTTTGAAGTATCTGCGAGAACAGGAAACATCTTCTGAACACTTGTTGCAAGCACCATGTTCACTGCAGGATCTGTCGGGGTGTAATTCACAACCGAATATCCGTTACTGTTGATTGTTGAGGTCAGATTCTTTATGTAATCTCCATTAGCAGATTTTATCATATTTGTTACTTTTGCACCCTCCATAGGCTGCCCGTATTGATCGAAGTATATGTTGACTACGTGGTAGGTACCGTTGTTATAATAATAGGCTGTCCCCGAGAAGGGATATTCCTTGAGGGGCTTAGCTGAAGAAGAGACCTGGAATATTGACAGAGAAGATATAAGCAAAGCCACGACAATGATGAGTGCAATGAGCCTCCTCCTGGAAAAGAGTATCCTGAAAATTGTTCTACTCATCGGACTCCAAGCTCCTCATGAATATGTCCTGAAGCCTCTCAGTTCCGAATGATATTGACAGCACATCAATCTCTGACTCTTTTAAGGCTTTCATAATGTCTTCTCTTCTTTCCATTATGTTGCTGTTTCTCACTGTGTATAAATTTCTATCCCTTGAAACTGATCCAAATAAGGAAAGTGTTTTGATCAACTTATCGGGATTGGATCTCGACCTGAGTGTCATAACGTTTCCCGTCATCTTCCCCAGATCGAATGTGCCAGAGATCTTGCCTGAATTTATTATTGTAACACGGTCAGAGAGGTCCTCCAGCTCAGAAAGTATGTGTGATGATAGTAGAATTGAGCAACCCCGGTCCCTCAGATAGATTATCAGATCCCTGAGAAGTGCTGAACCTACAGGGTCTATACCTGCGAATGTTTCATCAAATAGGTAGTTATGAGCATTCTGGAACAGTGAAAGTGCTATCAGGAACCTCTTTTTCATTCCATTAGAGAACGAAGAGAACGGTCTCCTCATGACACCTTCCAGCGATACCTGCTTCATGCATTTCTCTGACTCTGAACGGATTTGTTCCCTGCCATAACCGAACATAGATCCAAATTCGTTGAACAGTATCCAAGGGCTGTCCATTAGATCCATATTGGATATCTCAGGTACCCAGGCTGTTTTTCTTAAGGCCCTACTGCGTTCCCTCAATACACTGTATTTATCTATCAGAACATCTCCAAAGTCCGGCATCATAAGTCCTGTCATGATTCTCATGAGAGTAGTCTTTCCAGCGCCGTTAGCTCCAGCTAAACCAACAATTTCAGAATCCCTGACATCCATGGAGATGTTTTCAAGGGCTATTTTATTATGAAATCTCTTTGTGACTGCGTTTACCTGGATCAAGTGTTTTCTCACATCCTGCTTATAGCATGATTTATCGGCATGATAAATTCACTCAGTAGCTTATCACTGTGTTCATAGAAATGGTGTTGTTAATCCCGGTAAGGTTTATCATCAGCACATTGTATTCTCCATTGCTCAGTGGCTTTGATTGCACAAGAGAAATAGTGGAGAACAATGAACCAGGGTTTACTGATATGAGTCCAAGGATTTCGGGATTATTGGTCGATATGGCCTGCAGATGGCTGATTGTGAAATTCCCCTCCAAAGAAGCTTTAAACTGATTGGTATAGTTGGATGGCATTACCAGGAGCGCAAAATATCCTGTTGCATTTATGCTACCCTGAGTTTTTAAGTTAAATGTCTGTCCTGAGGAAGTAACATTGAAAGTTTTGACAGTTATTTGATCCTTTGACAGATGATATGTTCCATCAAGCTTCATGGTTGGATCAGAGGTATGGTATACTGAGTAAAACACACCAGCAACTATCGCTATTGCTACAATGCCTGCAATCACGTATTTTAAATGCTTAGGTTTTTCTGTCATTTCCTACCTCCATTAATTTATGAATACATTATTTAAATATTTTATTGAATAATAGGTCACAATTAATCAAGATTAATGGTTGTACTTCCAGAGATGGTCAATATTAGGTAATATTCGTCAAAATAGCTTCCAAATGGCCCAAATTTCATAGTCATATCAAGGCTAATGGTTGTTGTAGGATTGACGAAGGAACTGTCGGTTCCTGTAAAAGATCCACTAGAGGTAACCGGTATATCCCATGAGAAACCGTTAGAATCTTTGAGAGTCGCACTAATGGACACTAAAGGAGAACGGAAACTTACATCGTAAGTCCATGATAGAGAGGCTGAACCACCTACTACTATGTACCCATGACCAAAATCTTCCCATTCAATCTTCAATGTGAGAGCCCCGCCTGAAACTGTCGTCCCATTCAACGCGGCACTTAGTGAATAGGTTACAGAAGAATAATATATGCCATCTGGAACAGCAGGTACAGTTTTGGAAGAGTTGACTTTTGTTAATTCTACTGAACCAAATTCTTTTGGAATATTACTCATTCCAGCTTCAGTCAAAGAGGATGCACTATCAGATTTAGATTTTGTCTTACTAGCACTAAGAAATGAAGGTTGATAAGTTGAATATAATTGTGTCTGTGCTAACTTTGGATTAGAACTTACATTGGTACTTAATGCAGTCTGGTTATGTGCGTATGGCATGGTCGACGCAGCTGAGGCAATAAAAAGAAAAACCACGCCTATAGCCAGAAAACACAATAATATTTTTTTTCTGTTTTCTTTCATGAAATTACAGCTCATTCCTATATATATATCGTGACATATTCTATCATATTAAGACAAATTAAAGAATTCTTCATCTCAATATTGATAATTAGTAACTATTCTTTCTAAAGATGTTCTTATTCCCTTCTTTGAAATTCTCCCAAATCATAAATAGAAAATATCAATGATAGGGGGATGAAGGTAATTGTTTTAGCAAAGCAGATCCCCGATGTGGATCAGGTCAAGTTTGATCCCGAAACAAAGCGCATAGTCAGGGAAGGTGTGCCCCTGATGATCAACTCCTTTGATAAGAAGGCAGTTGAGGAGGCAATAAGGCTTAAGGAAAAATATGGTATGGAAACTGCAGTCGTCAGCATGGGTCCTCCCAGTGCTGCAGACATGCTGAATGAGTGCCTCAGGATGGGCATAGATTCTGCATACCTGCTTACTGACAGAAGGTTCGGGGGGTCCGATACGCTTGCTACATCAACTATACTGTCCAGATTCATTGAAAAGACAGGGGCTGACATTGTTCTGGCAGGAAAGTATTCCCTTGATGGCGAAACCTCGCAGGTACCTCCTGAGATTGCTTCAATGCTTGGCTGGTCCTTCAAGTCAAGCATATCAAAGATTGAAATTGATTCTGAAAACAGGAAAGCAAATGTTCAGCATGAAAATGAAGATGGCCTTTTTGATCTTATTTTCGATCTGCCTGCTGTCTTTTCAGTAAGCGAAAAGATAAACCGGGCAAGGGCAATAAAACCTGATACCCCAGACATGAAGGAGCGCATAATCACAATGGATGCAAAATCACTTGGCATTGAATTAACTGGAACAGAAATGAGCCCCACAGTGGTTACTGGAACCACAGGAATGGAGAGCACAAGGAAATGCCAGTTCCTGAATCTGGATGACAGTGTGTTGGATAAGATTTTATCTCTGATTGAAGACGGCGCAGGGAATAGGAGAGACACCGGAAAAATTGATATACCGCCCTATTCCGGCAATGGCAATCTAATCCTTGGCGTTGGGTTCAATGATCCCATTTCCGCGTCAGAGATAGGGACAAAAATCACGGAGCTGGCGTTATCTGAACACATAGATCCAGTGATGATAACGAATCTCCCTAATGAAAAATCCGTGCCATGCAGTAAGCACTTCATTGCAGACACTTCTGATCCGCTTATTTTCTCAAGAACACTTCTGAAATTCATTGAGGATAGAAAGCCGAAATATGTTCTATTTCCATCCACTGTCCCAGGGAGGGAAATAGCCGGAAGGATTGCCGGCACACTGAGAATTGGTTTGACTGCGGATTGCGTTGATGTAAAGATTGAGAATGGCCACCTCATGCAGTACAAGCCAGCTTTCGGAGGCTCTATAATTGCCTCAATTTATTCTAAGACTACACCGGAAATGGCCACAGTGAGGCCCGGAATGTTCAGAAGATCTCTTCCATCCAGGGAACCGGAAAAGCTTCAACTGGATCTGGACAATTCTCAAAGGGAGAACCTCACCGGCCATGAGAAAGTTTCCTCTGACTTCAGGCCGCTAAGTGGCAGCAGGATTGTTGTGGGTGTTGGAAGAGGCATAAAGAAGAGGGACAACGTGAAAAATATACTCGAACTTGCAAACCTTCTTGAGGGCTCTCTGGGCGGAACCAGGCCAATCGTAGATATGGGATTCCTTCCCAGGCAGCAGCAGATAGGGCTCACTGGTCTATCTATATCCCCTGCCGTTTATATTGCCATGGGAATTTCAGGCCAGGCGAACCATGTTGTTGGAATCAGGTACTGCGGAAAGGTGATCGCCGTCAACAGTGACAGGGATGCCCCTATTTTCAAGTACGCTGATTATGGAATCGTTGCAGACATGATGGAATTCACTGAACGATTCTCACAGTTCCTGAAGGCCAGGGAGAATCCATGATGTTTTCCCTGAACTGGATCCTCCATTCAGATCGGAACGGTAATTAAGCTGTTCATATGTGGAATATTTCATGGAGCTCCGCACATTCGGGAGGGACGTCTTAATCATCTCCTTTTCAGCGTTCTTTGCGGATATGGGGTATCAGGTGCTCATGGCTGGTTTCCCATATTTCCTTGTTTTTGTGCTTGGGGCGCCTGTCTACCTTTACGGAGTTGCTGAGGCACTGAACTTTGGTATTGGTTCCCTTTTTGCATACATAGGCGGGAGGGCCGGAGACAGGTATGGGCACCGCAAAATTGCGATAATAGGAAATGCTCTGATACCCATCCTCTCATTCACAGCATTTACAAGGGATGCCGCAGGAGCCATTGCCATCAGATCGACTGGATGGTGGATGAGGAATTTCAGAACCCCTTCCAGACGTGTAATGTTTGCGAATTCAGTGAGCAGCGAGAACAGAAGCAGAGGTTTTGGCCTTCTTCATGGGCTCGATGTTGGTGGAGGGTTGATAGCCACCTTTATTCTCATTGTTCTAATTACAGAGAAAATTGAGATAAAAACCATATTTCTTGTTACCATTATCCCAATAACAATTTCCACCATTCTTCTTCTCTTTACATCCAAAGGGCTCAATTCAGCCAGAAGAGGTGTGGATTCCGGACAGAAGATGACTGCTGGAAACAGAAAGACATTTCTTTCAATACTGCTTGCGACCTCACTTTTCGGATTCAGCTATTACAGTATGGGATATCCTATCATCACAATAATATCAAATACATCAAATCCGGTCCTCGGAATTGGAAGTTATTCAGTATTCATGGGGCTGTCAGCTCTGGCTGGCTTCATTTACAGTTCCTTCGCCGCAAAGAGTGAAATCCGGTTTCTGGGCCTGGCAGGATATCTGCTATCTGCAGCCGGATCCCTGGTATTTGTTCTGGTTCTGCATTTCAGCGAACCTTCAATTCTTCTGTACGCAGGAGTTGGAATAATAGCATTTGGTACTGGAGCAGTTGAAACGTTCGAACCAACAATCGTCTCCAGGATAAGTTCAGGCCTTGGTGCTGGTAGATCCATGGGGTGGCTGTCCTCCAGCAGGAGCATAGGGCTATTCGCAGGGAATATAGTAATGGGGCTTCTTTATGTTGTCAGCTCCCAGTACTCCTATCTATATGCTTTTGCAGTTGCTGCTCTCTCCGCGGCAATCGTGCTTGCAGGCGGCAGAAACTACAGGGCGCCTGTCTCATCTTAGTATTGCCCTGCAGGGAGCACCGTCCGTGTCAAGTTTCAATGGAAGGCAGAGGAGATCATAATCACCTGGAGAAACTCCCCTCAGATCTATGCCCTCAAGAATGGATGCGCCACTGCTTAGGATTATTTTGTGCACCTTCATGCCTTTAGTTCCGAACTGCTCTATTGAAAGGTAATCAATGCCTACAAGGGCAACTCCTCGCTTAACAAGTTCTCTGGCTGCATCCTCTGCCACGTAGCAGAAATCCGTCTCAAATTTTCCTGTTTTATACAGTTCTGAATTTTTTGTTTTGAAAAGTATTCTCTTTTTGTGCCTGGATGGAAGGTCAGAGGCTTTCACACTGTTCCCGGAAACTTCACATACAGTGCACTCCCCAATGAAATTCTCCAGAGGTACATGGGCTGATGTAACACCATCAGGCATTGCGTGGAAAGGGGCATCGAAATGCGTCCCGCTGTGTGTTTCCAGCAGAAGCCTTGTTATGTGCACCTGATCCCTGGGATGCGTCTTGTATTCGTAGCTTTCAAAACAGAGATCTCCAGGATATGTTATCAGATCTCTGCTCAGGTTCAGCGATATATCTATCATATCCTGTTAAATCAAACATCGCTTATGGCTTTTCCCCTGCGCCTGGTTTCATGGCCGCATACAGGGCAAATCTGCACATCCGGATCATAATTCCTTCCGCACCCTGTGCAGGATGCTTTCCAGACGACTCTCTTCCTTATCTCCCTTGAATTGACACCCTGGAACTTCACACCCAGGGAACTTGCTACATTCTGAATGCAGAAATCATTGGACAGAATTGTCCCCTTAACATCCAACGCAAGAGCAAGCACATGAATGTCTGTACTGCTCATCTTATTCAGGTCACCCGTGGACCTGGCCTCTCCTGTAACAATATCCAGACTTTCCTTTGACGGGGAACGTACATGAAGAATATCCCCATAGAAATCCAACACCCGATGAAGCTCCCCCCGCTTTATCTCCTGAATCACCTCAGGAACAGTGAGAGTTTCCCCCATCTGGTGGGGGCTTACTCCGTTCAGTATTGCGGATGTATCCAGTACAAGTATTCCCTTGCCTTCAGTCTCTCTCATTTATAGGCACATATTTGAGAAGTTCTTTGGTACCACTGTAAAGGGCCTTTGGCCTGAAGAGCCTGTTTTCCCTGACATATTCAAGGGACCTTGCAACCCAACCGGAGATCCTTCCCACTGCAAAGATCGGAGTGAATACCTCCCTGCTGAACCCTATGGAGCTGTAAAGCATCCCGGAGTAGAAATCAACATTGGGGAAAATTCCCTTGTTTCCAAGTTTCGATATCATCACTTCCTCTATTTTATTGGCAGTATGGAAAAGTTCTTCTTTACCGTTCATGGAGGTTACCTCATGGGCATACTCCTTCAGGATCTTTGCCCTTGGATCATAGACTTTGTAAACTCTGTGGCCGAACCCCATAATCTTTTCCTTGTTCTCGATCATTTTTCCTATAACCTTATCGGCATTCTCTGGTGAGCCAACCTTTTCGATAAGTGCCAGTGCCCTTTCATTTGCCCCACCATGGAGCGGACCCTTCAGGGCTGATATTGCCGACGTAACTGCGGAGTACATATCAGAAAGTGTCGAGATAGTAAGCATGCAGGCAAAGGTGGAGGCGTTCATCCCATGATCTGCATGAAGTATCAGCGCCGTATCAAGCATCTTTGATTCCACATCAGATGGTTTCCTTCCCATAGCCTGATGGAAAAAGAAGTCAGAATATGTGAGATCATGGTCTGGCTTCACAATTTCTTCTCCCCTGTAGACCCTGTTGATTGCACCAACTATTGTTGGCATTTTAGCAATAAGCTCGATTCCAAGGTCATGCTGTTCATCCAGATTGGGCTCCACGGTTCTTGAATCCTTAGCACCGATGTATGAAACAACTGTCCTCAGGGTTGACATGGGGTGTGCGCTTTTGCCTATCTCCTTGATCAGGCTGTACGTATCGGGTTTGAGAGTCCTCAGCTCCTTGAGCTTCCTGTCATAATCGCGATATTCTTTTTCATTAGGGAGATGGCCATTGACAAGAAGGTAGGAAACCTCCTCATAATTTGATTTTCCAGCCAGTTCAGAAATCTCATAACCTCTGTAAACAAGCCTTCCGGCCTGTCCATCAACATATCCGATCTTTGTCTCTGCCGCAATTACTCCTTCAAGTCCACGTGAAAATTCAGGTTTATCATTAGTTTCGGGCATAAGATCACCAGTGGAGGGTTATCGGTACAACGTTAATTAAGGTTTATAATAGTAGATTGTTTTAAATATATTTGAATTAGAATTCAGAGCCACGTCAGATAAATTTCCTTGCACGGATAAGGTTTAACTTGATGTGGCCAAGTATGCCATGTATCTCCTTCCCCATTGACACCAGTTCACCTTTTCCCTCAAAGACCTCAACAGTCAACCCTATGTGGAAAAGCAGGGTGGCAACATGCCTCAGGGTTGATAGCTTCTTCAACCCATGTGGTGCCTTTCCAGAAAGATGTTTAACATAGTCCGTATCCTTGAGGTTAACAGTAACAGTTTTGCCGGAGAAGTCCACCCTTGCGATGTCACTCCTGTTAAGCTTTATATTTACGGTACCTTGAATCGGGGGTAAGGCCATTTCCAATTTTCCCTTACTTGGATGTTCGGTCATGTATCGGTCTTGCTGTGACGCTGACTGTTCCATTCACAACTACAGAGGCGTTCATTCCAGGCATCTTTATGCTCAAGTCTGAGAATACGAATTCTGCTGTGCTCTTTGTCCCTTCTATTACTTTCACAAAACTTTCGACAATTGATTCCTCGTCCATATATAATCAGTTGATGAAACTATTTAAACAATTCTAAACTTAGCCTGAATTCGCCATTTTAGATGAAATTGACCAGCATACCGGCAATAAAACCAGAGAAAAGAGACACATAGATGAACTGGCGCATTCTTCTTCCAGATCCTGATAAGATTACTCGGAGCATTGGGAGAATAACATATATGATGGCGCCAATGGCAAGACCATCGAAAAGTAGATCAAGGGATGGTGAATTGAAATAGTATCCGACACCTCCACCCACTATGGTCGGTATTCCGCCTATAAGAAAGAAGAAAGGGACAAGCCTCCTACCTGAAGATGTACTGCCCATGAATGGAGACCCTATTGGAAATCCTTCTGTTATGTTCTGAAGTATGAACCCTGCAAAAACTACAAGTGCCACTCCAGTGAGGCCAATGCTGAAGGCCTGTGAGCCAAATACCATCCCCTCTGTAAGATTTTGCAGCCCTATTCCTATTGAAATGAGAAGAGAGAGATGCATGGCCCTGATCTCGCCAGAAGACCTGAATTCAAATGCAAACAGGAGAAAGAACCCTGCTGCAACTGAAAACACAAATATCACATCATAGGACAGATCTGTGCCATATCCTAAAAATGAACTGTTATACAGAGTGGAAGAAGCGGTCTGGAAAATGTCCGCTATGAGAAAAATAAGAATTCCTGCTGCGAATGCAGTCAGAAGGGATGAACTTTCCTTTGTTATGGACCTTGACATTACCAAGGGATATGAAATAAGAATTGATAGCCCCATTATTGCAGACAGAAGCAGTACAGGTCCAATTTCCACTTATAGAAATTAGGTAGACCTAATTAAATGTTTGTAAAAAACCAATTTGTAAAGATTCCTGTCCTATTTTCTGGATATGAAGACAACAGCAATTATTGCTATCAGGGCCAGAGCTGCAAGAACGTATGCTAGCTCCAGTTTCCCACTCAGAACCTGCTCCCTGGTAAAGTATACATGAATACTGACATTGCTCCCGTTAACAACGAAAGTTCCAGTATACGTTGGGCTATATCCCAGAACCTTGTAAACGGAGAAATTGTATGTCCCATTTGGAAATTCAAGCAACAGGCTCGACTGATTTGTGGAATAGAGATATTCACCCTGGGCAATGCTCCAGTTGGTTCCATCAGGAAGCCCTGACTCAGTTATGTTTACTGAATAACCATATGTGAATTTAACATTGAATGTCTTGTTAACTCCTGCAGTATTCATGTTTAGGAGGAGGAATGAAGGGACATAGTTCTTTGAGTAGTTTAACTGGAAGCTGTATTCTCCACCAAGAGAGATGAAGTCTATTGTTGTATTGTTAGAATACAGTGTAGTAGTCCGATTTGAAACTGACCATTCCTGCCCTGACGGAAGGCCTGATTCCACGAATTTTATGGAAAAAGTCCCAAGCGTAAAGTTTACCTCTCTCTGAACTGGGGACCCTGAAACTGTCAGGGAGGACCTTTTTGCCACATAGTTTCCATCTGCTGCTATTGCCCTGTAGTTATATACGCCATCAGGGATAACTGCATAAGCAACACCACCAGAATCTGTATCTGTAAATGTTGTCTCGAACTTCAGGACACTGTTGTTCAGATAAACTGTAAAGCTGTCAATACCTCCTGTCAAGGGGTTAACATGCGGAAGCCCGGAAGATGTGAATTGAACTCTAAATCCAGCAACAAAGACCACATTTATTGTAACATTTTTGTTTTTGATCAGCCGATACCCATACTGTGGATCTGGGGAATAGTTTCCGGAATAGCCTATGAAATAGCTCTGGTTTCCGTTTGTGAGATTGAACTCTATCGATGAGCCAATACTGCTCCTTGTGACTCCCCCAACTGTTACATTCCATTCCTGCCCTGACGGGAGACCTGTTTCGTTGAAATAGAGGTGGTATGTTTTGAAGACAGAATCCTGGGCGAATGCATAGGCATTTATGCTTCCCATGCCTGCGACAAGGCTGTAGCCATGACCAGCGCTGTAAAGGGCGTTCGAGCCATATATTATGTTGTAAAACGGATTAGGGTTGTTCAGTAGAGATCTGTTTGATGAGTTGGTGTACTCATCGTTGCCTATCTTGTATATTGTAGGATCAAGGAACCCCAAATCCTTTTTCCCATGGTTCTGCAAGTACTCGTTTATTGTTGCAACTATTCCAGCAGCCACCGGTGATGACACACTGGTCCCAGCAAGAATGAAAAGGCCACTTTTTCCAGTTGAGTTTGTCAGATATACAAGTGTATTATTTCCTACATCAGCAATATCCGGAACGCCGCGCCCGGCCCCCTGAATCAGATTGTTTGCGATTGAGTCATTCTGCCACACAGGCTCTGTGTAATAATCGCTGATCCCGCTGGAAGTGCCTATCGGATTTCCTCCAGTATACGATGGGGTTTCATACCACACCGTTTGATTTTCTATCTGCTCATTATTTTGGTTAATTATGAGTGTGGTTCCGCCCACAGCAGTAATTCCGTAATCGTTATAGGCAAGGCTTGAAGGGAACTGCACAAATGTTCCTGGATATGGGTTGGAACTGGAGACGAATTTGGGGCTGTTTGCATTATCGCCTGAGTCTCCACTGCTTGCAAGAACTGTTATGCCTCTTGCCTGAGCCTCCTGCAATATACCGTTCCAGGTGGAATTGACATAGTCAGATGTTCCAAATGACATTGACACTACAGAAACATTTCCAAGGCCAGATGAACTCGTGTTGGATATAACAGTATTAAGGGCATCGGCAATCTCCGCAAGGCTGCTAGTTTTGCTGTAAACATTGTATACATGGGCACCTGGAGCCAGGCTGCCTGCCATTTCCAGATCAAGTGTATTCTCCGTTACTGCTCCTGATGTATCCTTGCTTGCCGAACTTGATGGCGAAGGGGCGCCGTCCACTGGAATTGGAGTTATTACCGGCTTTGGCTCAAAAGAGGGAAATGAGGTGGAGTTATTGAAATATTTCTGTAAATCAGATGGATCGTAGGGGCCAACATAATGAGTGCCTGATGATGTATTGTATGATCCAGTCCATAGTATAGTTGCTATGCTTACATTTGAGTCATATGACGAGGTAAACAGGCCGGTCTCATTATATGCCACCTGATAATCTGAACCGTAGCTGTATTCCACACCAGTCTTACTAAGTATGGGGGAGGGAAAGGAACTGCCGGTTACACCATATGATGATGAACCCAGCATATTAAGAGTCAGGGGTGCATCAACTGCAACAGAAGCAGAGGTCAGACCAGTTACTCCTGTGATGTTTTCTGCGGCCCATTCAGGTATTTCCGGATTCCTATCAGGCCCGAAGGATGAAGTGCCATTGAGAGACATTATTCCTGTGTTGAAAGCAGCCGAAAAATCTTTAGATGAACCGCTCATAGATAAGATCAGCCTGTTGGGGAACTTTGTGAAATTGGTGACCCCATAGCTTTTGAAATAATTGACCAGGCCCTGATAATAGGATTCACTGGGCGCATAAAGCCTGTCGAATGTACTGGCAGATATATAATGATGATACTGTATACTGGATGGATTTGAGAGGTTTGAGAGAAAAGAGGAGAGCTGGGACTCATTAGCAGGGGAAAGGGAGACTGAAACCTCCATGTTGAATGATTTTGCAGATCCGTTATTCAGTATGTTTCCAGAGAACGGAACTGGTGCAAGGCGTACATCAAGCTGGTGAATGGGTGAGGCAGATATGCGGTCTCCGGAATCGTGAGGATTATATGAAACAGCAATTGATGCTGAGGAAGCAACAAATGAAATAACAAGGATCAGGGATAACATTGCCCTGAATTTTTTTGACATCTCTAATTGGAAGTAAGACCTACTATGAAAATATTGCCCATCATGTATTTACTCGATCGCTGTTCTCAATGAGGAGATTCCTTAGAACCTGACCGGAAATGCTCCGTGGTATGTCATGTTTCCATATTATTTCAGAAGGGAGATTGTGCTGGCTTAGTTTCCCATTAAGATATGAAATGACTCTTTTTTCATCTGCCCTTCTATCATCCTTTACACAGTAAAACACAATTTTTCTGATTCCGGGAGTAATCTCCTTGAAATCAGCAACAAATTCTAAAACGCCAGGTATGGTTCCTGCGCTCTTTTCTATGAAACATCTGCTTGTGTGCCTGCCGATAATAATAGCAATATCTCTTTCCACTTTTATATCTCCGATAGATCCATCTGTGTCAATGCTCGCCTTGATTCCGAATTCACCGCTCATTATGGATTCCTCATTATTGCCCGTTACCGTAGGCCCTTTCTCGCCCTCAGGATTGCTATCGACACCTGATTCACTTTCCACCTTTGTCTCACCCTTGTCTAAGGGGAGAAGCCTTCCCAAAGAATCACTGGAGAGTTCCATACAATGCGTCATGCCCATAAGTTCTGGAATCCCAAAGAAATAGAATATTCGGAAATTATTCCTGCTTGCGATATTGGAAAATAGGCTGGAGTTAAATTCCAGGCCTGTAGAAATTATGCCCCTGATCCTATCCCTGTTTGGATATTCAATCTCTTTTAACTTCGAGATTATTTCCGGAAACAGAGTTATGAAGTTAGCGTTGTATGTGTCGGCAATCTTAAAAATCCTTATGCCAGGATCCGGACTAGATGGAAATATAGAGTAACCTGTGCTCATAACTGGCATCAGGACTGAAAGAATGAATCCCTCCGGGGAAGCTGGAGGGATGCATGAGGCATTGCGAAAAACAGAGCCAGTTCCAGTGATCCTGCCAAGTGCAGTTAATGCCCTCTCACATAAGGCACCGCCATTGAAATCTATGACATTGGGCTCACCGCTTATCCCATATGACAGGAAACCTATCGCCTCCTTTCCCTGAATCTTCCCATGGTCCTTTTCCCTTGGTTTTTCAAGAATTATATCTATGAGTCTTGAGACAAATCCTGGAGGCTGGTTATTATGATGCCCATCTGTCTGAATGCCCTTTATGAAATTCATCAGGTCTCCTATCCTTGCTGTGATTACTTTCTCCCCTCGTTCGGGAATAATGTCGGAATCGGATTTTATTATCAGCCAGTCGTTTCTCTGATCTGTGGATATAGAATGGTATTCACTGTTCTTCAATGAACCAAAGTTGACCGGAATTGCCCCGGACTTCAATGCACCTAGAAGGGAGATCAGGTACTGGGGAGACATTGGAAGAAGAATGCCTACCCTTGAACCAGGTTCGCATCCTCTGGAAACCAGAAATTCAGAAAGCGAGGATGACATCTGGTCTATGCTCCTGTAGGAAAAGTACCTTCCTTCGTAGACAAGAACCGGATAACTTGGCTTTCTGTTTGCAGCTTCCTGGAAAGCTTCCAGAAATGATGCCTGTTTTACCTTAGTGAATTCCGTTTCAGGGCTGTTTGGCATTATTCACCTGCCTTATCATTTAAGTAAAGTCATTTATTAATCTTCCCAATGTAAATGAATTATGAATACTGGCTGTAATACCTGAGGACCTCTGGGATTCTGGATATCATGTCATTAATGTCATACCAGTAAGATTTCTCCTGGAAGCATAGGTCGGCTGATTTCTTATTTATAAATGATGCCATGCATGCAGCTGCCAGAACGCTTCTTGATGAATTCAATAGAGAAGTAAGAATGCCTGCCAGCAGATCTCCTGTGCCACCCATAGTCATTCTTGGATTACCTCCTTCTGTTATCCTGTAGATCCTGCCATCAGAAATTATGTCCTTTTCACCCTTCAGTATAACCAGAAAACCAGTTTTTTCGCAGTATTCGAGGACATATTCTATGGTGGGTGCCCTTCCACTTATCCTGCTGAACTCTGTTGCATGAGGAGTCATGCATATTCTTGACATTGGAGCAGCCTCAAAAATCTCTTCAGCCCTCGAGAGTGCGTCTGCATCCAGAACTATGAAACCAGTGTATCCTTTCAGGGCGGATATCTCACTTGAGAGATCATAGTCTCCGCAGCCAGAGCCGATTAGAATTGAATCGGAACGCTGCACCATCTCTGGGGTCAGATCCTTTGATATTCCTGTGATTATCTGGGGATCAAATCCAGAAATCACTGCTCTGTTCTCCTGAGAAGTGAAGACCTTGACTGTGTCGCTCCCGGATTTTACAGCGCCCATCGCAGCAATCACAGCGGAACCGTAGAACCTGTGTCCTGTGATCATAAGGACCCTGCCATTCATACCCTTATGTGATGAGAGGTCAGGTTTTTTAAGATAGAGGAAATCACCTGGCCCGCTGTTTCTGAAAGCCCTGTCAGGTATTCCTATATCTTTTATTATTATCCTGCCACTGTTGTTTTGGGTCATACCCTCTTTGATATCCGTAAATGTTACAGTGATCTCCGGGGAAATGCATATCTCACTACCGATACCGGAGGGGACATCTATGGAAACAAGATGCTTTGCAGAGGTGTTAACAGCCTGAATATACTGATCCATGGGCTTTCTTGGCTCTCCTGAAATTCCGGAGCCAAGAAGGGCGTCGATTACCACATCGTAATCGGAAATATTATCAGGAAATGATCTGAGCAATTTGCCCCTGTATTCCCTGAATGCCTTCTTTGCCTCCCTTGTTTTAATGGAGTTTTCATCTGATGCCAGAAATACACTTACTTCATTATCTCCAGAAAGAAGCCTGGCAGCAACAAGTCCGTCTCCTCCGTTATTTCCGGTACCACACAGCACAAGTATTTTCAATCCCCTGCCGAATAAATCTGAAACAGCATCTGCAACTGCCTCACCGGCATTTTTCATAAGTTCGTACAGATCACCATGGAGATACCTGTAGTTCAGGTCTATTCTCCGGGACTCCATGAAATTGAGCATACAGATAGCTAGATCAGACTCATTTAATTATTTTACCGGTAGCCATGTACCAGAGATAAAGATCCAGTTCACCGGGTTTCATGCCAAGTGAGTCAGAATAGGTTTTGAATATATTCTCCTTCTGTATGTACCTGAAGGCCGGTGTGACCTTCATGTCTATTGAAGGGTCCAGCTGATTCATTATTCTCACAATGTGCTTGTCAAGAATGGCAAGATCAAAAACACCGACATTCCTTAAAAAATGAGATGCCTCCTTGTAACTTATTCCATCCACATTCTTCACAAGAAATTCCCTTGCTTCCATTGGGTCTGTAGATCTTACAAGTCCGGGAAGTTCATCTATAAATGGGCGTGCTTTAACTATGAACCTTGATCTCACATTGTAGAAACGGTATTGAAGCTCATGGAGGCGATCTCTGAGCCTCTTCTCAGGAAGTTTGAGGAATCCTTCTATTCCGATCCCCATCTGAGTCCTTATCCCCATCTCCGCGGAAGTGTTTGCAGTAAGAATGCAGAAACATAACTCCCCGAAAAGAGTTTCTGCATCAGAAAAGCGCATACGCCTGAAATCCTCAAGCCGGGATTCCAGAACATCCCTTACTTCCGATTCCTGAATGGCCCTTAATTTCGAATAGAAAGAACTTTCTTTAAAAATATTCTGCCCCGAAACAGAAACTGGTTCCATTCAGGGCACTCATATTGAAATATTATTTGAATATTTCATACATTTTTTTGGCTTTCTCAAGCTTCTGGTCAACGTCAGACCACCTGACGTTCTTCATGAATGCGTCAAGATATGGGGCTCTCTTAGCACCATAATCAACATAATACGCATGCTCATATACATCCAGAGCGAGAAGTACTATGCTGTTCCACATTGCGTTTGAATTGTGTGCATCGGCACCAACATTTCTGAGCTTCCCTGTATTCAGATCGAAGACAAGAAGGCTCCATCCCCTGAAGGCAACGCCTGTGGCCTTGAAATCCTCAACCCATTTCTCATAGCTCCCGAAGTCCTTCTCCACCTGCTTTTTGAAGGACTCTGATGGCTGTCCATGTGATGCTGTAAGATTTCCGAAGTATGTCTCATGCAGAAGGGCACCATCGAAGTTGAAGGTCTCCTCTGACTTCAATTCCCTGAGATCACTGTAGTTCTGGTTAGCTGCGGCTCTGTCGGCAGATCCCAGTTTTGACCATATTTCATTCAGCTTTTTGACGTATCCCTTGTAATGTGTTTCAAAGTGGTACTCTATCTGCTGATCTGATATTCCGTCAAGTCCCTTGGGTTTCAGTTCGTTTTTTTCTTTCCAGTTGTCTGCCATTATTTCACCGCTTCACCATTTCCTTAAGACTTAAAAATCTTATGAGAAATGTTTAAAAACATATTCCGCAGGCAAAAGGAAAATCTTACAATAAAAATTCGTCTATGGACCGTATCCCTTCCTTTGCGTCTGGATAAATTCTTGTTCGCGATGATCTTGCATTACTCAACCACTCATCAAGAGGTTCGTCATCAATTGATCTGGCCCTGTGAATCTGGGAGGAGCATTCAGAGCAGTAAATCCCACTATAGATAAGATCCTGACAGATGATACAGTGATGCTTTGCTGCCATGATCGAGGTTAGGGCAGGAATGTTAAAACTCTTTTGCTGCCCATTGTATGGATTTTGGTGGGTATATAAAGAAATGTCCTCTTTGCCGGATGATGCTTTTATATGCCACTGACAGTCCTTTAATTCACGTTATACACTATATTAATCATCCCTGTACATTGTATCTGCATCTGAACCTCCGGTGAAGAATACAGACATATCGCTGTACACATCCTCAAGCCCACTGAAGTCCCTGGCAGAGACAGGCACCACTTTAGAGATCATATCATTATCCCTGAATGAGTTCAGAACTGATATGAAGAAGTCCTTCATCATTGGTGTCTTTTCATCCATCAGGGCATCTGATAGAAGTTCCGGAGAGTTTTCCCAGGAATGTACCCTCTCTATGTCTTCATCTGTGACCAGATCGGATTTGTTCAGGACATAGATCATTGGCCTGAAGAACCTTGACATTACAGAAGCGTAAAGCATCTTCTGAGAAATATAGCCTGAAGGCGATACGGAGAGGACTGCATCAGAAATGAAAGCCAGCATAGACTTGTGCCCGCTCAGTTTTTCCACCAGCATTGGAGCACCGGGGCGGTATGTGAAAAGTTCCATCTGGCCAGGTGTATCGAATATCACATAGTAATCGTCCAGTTCCCTCAAAACTGTTGAGACTGGCTCTATGTTATCAAGCAAGAGGTCAGCAGCCACAATCTGGGCCCCATTTGGCCCCAGGTTGTATTCCGACATTATCTGCGAAAGTGAAATTGTCTCCCTTATGTCCACCTCCGCTTCATATGGTATGTACTCAGAGCCGGGATCAAGATTCACAACTGCAGCGTCATATTCATTGGTAATCAGCCATTCCTTAAGTGCACCGCAGAAAGTGGACTTCCCTGTACCGGCAGGGCCAGTTACGAAAAGAGATCCAATCAATTTTCCACCTCCTCTTCCATATAGAAGTTGAGTTCCTCCCCCTTGATGGGCTCTGTTGTGTTGAAGGTACCGTTTATAGTGTTCACAAGGTTATCGATCCTTATCTTCAGGTACCATGGAATTTCAAACTCTTCTGATATTTTCACCGTTTCCTGCATATATTTCATAATGCTTCCCCTGTGTATTGTCAATGTCAGGCTCCTGTTTCCGCATTTGAGGCACTTTCCTGAAAGTGGAACCCTCCTGTATTTCGCATTGCATCTTGTGCATCTGAACTCCTGGGAAAAGAATTTCCTGAAATTTCCATACATATCGGGCAGAAAGTGCGAGTTGAGGACCCTTGATGCAACATCATCTGCATCAACAGCTCGTATTCTTCTTGCCAGTTTAAGCTGCCTTTCTATTTTTTCCTCCATGCTGTCTATGGTCTTGTAAGAACAGGTGGTCACTCCCTGGTTTATGTTTGAGCAGGAAGTGGAGAATCCTGTCCCCATAATAGTGCCTGTGAGGCTGAATCTCTTCCCCATTGTCATCATCATTTCCTCAAGGTCAACAGGAGATGCTCCGATACTGGCCTTTTCGTAAAACTCCAGCGGATATTCCCATACAGTGTCTACATTCATAGCCTCCTTGTCGACCTCCTCCGGATTCAGCTGAACGGTGAGAACAAGCGGAGCATCCATGAGGCCTCCTCTTGTGGACGGCAGGAATTTATTAGAGAAGTTCAGCAGCCCATCCATGAGAAGCATTATACTATCCTCATCCCCGTCACAGTTCCTTCTTTTTGCTGCGTGGTAGAAGGGGTGCGCATAACATCCGCTTACATTGCTGAATCCTATAATCCTTCCCACTATTCCGCCAGACGTGTGCGGGGCAAGCCCTATTACAAGATGGCCGATGAGGTCTTCAGGCTTCTGGCACATATAGAAAGGCGGCAATCCATAATACTTTGTCAGGAGATCATCCACAAAGGATGCAACCTTCAGAAGGTACTCCGCAGATCTGTACGGTATTATGATGTCCTGCGGCAGTATCTCGTTGACTTCTGAACCATCATAACCCAGGGATACAAATATTGAGGGATCTACCATTAGCTCATCACTATGGAAGTGTGTGATGGGTATATCTGACATATCATATCTGCAAGTCCCGTCCTTGTTTATTGAAATATCATGGATAGCCCTGAGTATTCCTTTCTCAATAGGCTCAGCCGCCTTGGTGCTGGACATGAGCTTCTTTACCCCTTTAATTTCCAGCTTATCCGGCAGTGATATACCCATTCTCTCCTCTGCTTTCTGAAGTATCCCATGGAGATCAACCCGTGATTTTTTCACATTCCCGGTTGCTTCCGTTGAAGACCCGCAATTCGGGCATATAGGTTGTGGGGAGTCACTCCTGCATTCCATGCATCTTCTCATTTCCATTTCAATCTCAATTGAACTGGAAGAGCTTGACCCGGCACTCCTTAATGATCTCCTTGTGGAGCCGTAGGATTCCACAGGGAATAGAACATGGACCTTGGGCTTCATCTTTCTGTCCCCTGCCTTTTCAGGCCGCCCAAGCCTTGCCCCAACCCTGGTGGGTGACCTTGGAAGAATCGTCAGCCCTGAAAGCCTGGAAACTAGAGATACAGAATCATACTTCCCTTGAGGAATTTGTGCTTTTTCCTTTATAATTCCTCCATCTTCATAAAGTCCCAGGGATCTCAGAAGGCAGGCATATTCCGATAATCTGATCTCAGAACCTGAGGAGTTGAAAGGTATACCCAGCCTCACCAATGGCCATGAAAGTGATGCGTCAGCAATCAGGACCCTGTCTAGAACCCTGCAATTCATCAGCTGTGTCCTTAAGGAAAGTATCTCTGGAATCTGAAGATCGTGCCAGAAATAGTCGTACCTCGGGTAAACTGGAATACCGTATTTCTCAGATATGGCTATCGCCTCTTTCTCATCCGGTATCCTTGATAAAAGATCTTCAGGAACATTAGCTCTTAAGGCGTACTGCCTCCACCAGTCATTGTTGAAAGATCCAGGTACAAGTTTGTGGTTGTTCTCCAGAAAATCACCATAGGCAATAAGTATCTCACCCATGTCGGTGATCATTGAGATCCTCTGGGAAACGGCTCTTGCAGTTTCTTCATTCTCAACCCGGATATGGGAGCCGTCATCCAGAAGAACCATGGGGCCGTCAATTCCGTCACATGGGGTAACTGCGGCTGCCTTCCCCGGGAGTTCGACCTTAATCTGTGCCCCTGTGGCTATGAATTCATCCGCCACTATCATTGTCGATGGGCTTATTCCCGCTGCCGCAAGACCTGTCAGCCTTGATCTTCCATATCTGAGCCTGAATCCACCAGGCCTGTTTGGATGGCCGAAAACAGGCCTCCCTGCAACAAGATCCTTTAGAAATTTCTCAGATTTTCCACTGTCCTTCTCGGATTTCTGCTCAGTACCCTCCGAGCTGGAGCTCCCTGACAGGAAATCCCACTCCTTGATGCCGAGTTTTGATGTATGTTTCAAAACCTTCTTTGATTTCTGAAGAAGGCCCTCACAGAGGACCAGGCACATTCCTCCCCTTATTCTGTTGGTAGATACCCTTTCCATATCCCTGTGCCCTGAAACCTCCTCCTCTTCGCTTCCCTCACCATCTATGCAGACAGGAAGGTTCCGTACTACCCTTCTTATCTCCTCTGGTGATGGTAGATACTGCAAATGCTTCAGGCGGTTATAGCTCTGTATCTCCTCGATATATCGCTCAATCTCATCGTCAGTTGCAATATATGAACCTATTCCCAGGTCTCTTCTTACTATATCAGAAATTAGGACACTCAGGGCCTGAGCTGTTCCTCCGGCACCCCTTATGGGGCCAGAGTAGACAATGGAGACATAATCTGTGCCGTTTGAGTTTGATGCAATATCCACAGTCGCTATCCCTTCAAGGGGTGCTACAAGTATTCCCTCAGTAAGTATTGCAAGTCCAACCCTAACAGCCTTTTCAACGGCCACCTTTTTGCCTTCACCGGAATACATGCCAGCCACCCTGCGTGATATGGCAATGGATATTTCTTCACGGCTCATGGTTTTTGCCAGTTCCCTGATTTCAGATGCAATGCCCTTTATTCCTATTAGCTCCTCAATTCTGTCTGCCATATCCGAAGCAAGGGGCATTTCAACCTCATTTGAAACATCAAGGCCCTTCTCCCTTGCCTTCCTGGCTATCTCGTAAGATTCACGGACACGTTCCCAGAGCATGCTTCTGTAGCTTTCAAGGCTGATCCTTTGAGGCATTTCAGGCATCCCGGCTTCAGACTGCAGCTTCAACGAAGTGCTCCCTGTATTTGAGCGCTGAGCGGACAAGGAACTCATGCACAACTGATGGCCTGAGCGGCCTTGAAAGAAATTCACTGTGGTACTGTACTGCTATCATTCCCGGGTTTGAAGGCATTTCCACTATTTCCATCCTCACTCTGTCCTCATCTGTCCCGGAAAAAATCATTCCAGCCTTCTCGAACTTCTCGATATATGCAGGATTGACCTCATATCTGTGCCTGTGCCTCTCATATACCTCGCTTTTCCCATAAAGTTCCTTAGCGAGTGAATCCTCCCTTATGATTACCTTCTTTGAACCCAGCCTCATTGTTCCTCCTTTATCCTTGACGCCCATCTGTTCAGGAAGTAGATCTATGACGGGGTAAGGTGTCTTTGGATCAAATTCAGTGCTGCTGGCATTGCCCATTCCAAGCACATTTCTGGCAAATTCCACCACAGCGACCTGGAAGCCAAGGCATATTCCAAGATATGGGATCTCCCTTTCCCTGGCAAACTGTGCTGCCTTCAGTTTGCCTTCGAATCCACGGTAGCCAAATCCTCCAGGGACTATTATCCCATGGACATCATCAAGCACTGACATGTCTGAAAGGAGACTGTCGGAATTTATCCATTTTATGTCCACTGCAATGCCTGTCTTTCCTGTAATATGGGAAAATGCCTCCTTATGGCTTATATATGCATCCTGAAGCTCAACATATTTGCCCACAAGGGCTATTGTGACTCTTTTTGAAGGGCTGATAAGGTTCTGTTTGTATTCAGCCCATAGATCCCTGTACTCCCCTTCCACCAGTCCAAGATTTGAAATGATGAACCTGTCGATTCCCTGTTTCCTCAGGAGATCAGGGACAAGATACACATTTGGGACATCAGTTACGCTCACTACACCTTCTTCATTTACGTCAGTGAACAGAGAAATCCTTCTCACTGAATCGGGAGAAAGCCTGTTTTTCGACCTGCAGAATATTACATCTGGCTGGATGCCTATCTCCCTCAGGGCCTTGACGCTGTGCTGAGTGGGCTTTGTTTTCTGCTCCATGTTGCCACCAACCTCTGGAACCAGAGTCACGTGGCAGAATAGCATGCTTTCTGTATCCTTCTCCCTGTTAAGTTCCCTCAGGGCCTCAAGGAAAGGCATGCTTTCTATGTCTCCAACAGTGCCCCCTACCTCTATGAGTGCAACGTCTGCGCCGGAACTGTTGCCTATCTCCCTGATCCGCCTCTTGATCTCGTTCGTTATGTGTGGTATTATCTGAACGGTATTCCCGAGATATTCACCCCTTCTCTCCCTTTCTATAACCTCCTTGTAAATCTTTCCCGTAGTTATGTTATTCCTGCCGCTCAGATTCGTATCCATGAAACGCTCATAGTTTCCAAGATCCAGGTCAACCTCGCTTCCATCATCAAGAACAAAAACCTCACCATGCTGGTATGGATTCATGGTTCCAGCATCGTAGTTCAGATAAGGATCTATTTTCAGGGCTGTTACCTTGACTCCATGACATTTCAGAAGGTAGGACAGGCTTGAGGTCAAAGTCCCTTTTCCTAAGCCGGAAATCACACCACCTGTGATTACAACGTATCGCATTATAAGTTAGAGAAACTCAGCATAATAATTTTTTGCAGTTTAAATAGTCCTGGTGGTACTTTTATCTCATCCCTCAGGTTGCATCATGGTTAAATTTCAATTATTATTCCAGTTAAGATGAACTCATTGCCTGAGACATATCCGGCTTTTCGGAAACGGCCTCAGGTACTTTTCTACTACATGCACCAGGATGATCCCAGGAAAAGCACCATGAAAAAACTTGAAAGGTTTGGCCTTGCCAAGTCCGTCCCGCTAGTCAGGCTCAACCGGGCAGTTACATTGGCGCATGATTCTGAAAAAAGCCTCCTTCCCATTTTCGGTAAAGACATCTCCCTTCATGGCATAGGAGTTCTGGAGGGCTCCTGGAACAGATCAGAAACTCTTTCCGCAATAAGAATGAAAAGAGGGTTGAAGCTCCCAACACTTCTGGCGGCCAATCCTGTAAACTACGGAAAACCGTTCAGGCTTTCATCTGTGGAGGCCGTCGCAGCTGCCCTTTTTATTACTGGATTTCAGGATTTCGGAATCGAGTTGCTTGGAAAATTCACATGGGGGCACGTATTCTATGACCTCAACCGGGAGCCTTTGCTTGAATACTCCAGGTGCACAAGTGAAGAGGAGCTAAAGGAGGCAGAGGAGCAGTTTTTCTAAACCTGTACCCACTGTTTTCCGTCAATGCGGCATACACCTGAAGCGTATTCACCAAAAATATCAAGGATTTTATTCCTGAACTGCTCTGGAATCTTGCTTCCAGCAGATTTCTCTTCAGGAAGGATGTGAATCATATCCACATGGCTTCTAATTCCACTGCCTTCGCCCCTTATTCTCTTTTTCATCAGTAATAGTTCATCAGGGTCCAGCCTCATTCTTGTCCTTTCCAGACGTTCTTCAAGGTGGTTCACTGAATCCTTTGTGTAACCGGCCTCTTCAGGGTCTCCTCCTGCAGCGATGATAAAGAGAAGGACCCCAAGGCATTTTGAACACTTTCCGCAGGGAACAATTTTTCCTTCAACGTTTCGGCAGGAGTGGCAGGATCGCTGTGTCCGGAAAAGCTCCGGGTACCTCTTTATAAGTATCTTTTCCTCCAGGGACCCGTTAATTGGATAAACTGCTGACCATACACCCATTTCAAGCCCTGTACTCTTCAAGTATCGCGTAAATGAAAGGTTAAAGTCCGAAGTCTGATCATAAATTCCATAATAGTGCTTCAGGCCTTTGTAATCTGAAAACTCCAGAGGATCATCAAATTCATCGCCCATAACAATATTTCCCACATTATGCTTAATCAGCAGAGGTATGGAGGCGAATATATATACCGGAAATATGAATAGCTGCACAGGGTAATCGTCGGCCCATTTCTCCGAAACTTTTCTGTTTAGAGGCTTAAGCCTGTCAAGGCAGAAATGGTAGAACCTGTCCACATTTGTCCAGACTTTTTCAACATGCCTCCCGGTGGATGTGAAATAATCAAAGGATGTTTTTGCAGTGTTCCAGTGGCCGCCGGACTCATTTATGAACACATGGTGCACATTTGCGCCAATCTCTGAAAGGATTCCAGAAGTCAGGAGGCTCTCCTTGCCTCCCGAGGAGAGAATGGCCACAGAGTTTGGATCCATGGTTTTACCTATTCTGCCGCTTATGATGTTCGGCGTTACAATCTCAGTGCATCCTGTTGAATTTTCTTCAGTTATATCAGAATCCCCTGGAAGGTATTCATTGAGAAAGAATTCATGTCTTCTAATGCAGAGCCTGTTTACAAAGACTTCCCTGTTGTTTATCCTTACCCATTCGCTTATTATTTCCCGATCCTGTGGCCTTACCGGAAAATTGAGAGTAAGACGCCTGGAGAAAAGTGTAAAATTGATTGCAGGCATTGTTAAAACAAGACCTGCTAGATTCTCGTCGACAACTATGTCTTCAAAATATGTGAATATCAGCTTGAATTTATGGGGTCCGTCCTCATCCTCGATCACAATGCTGCCCGATATCCTCCTCTTCTCAATACTTTCTACCTGTACCGATATATTGCTGAAAGTAGCAATTCTCTCAAGGAATTGGCCTGTCATTGCATTGCAACTTCCCGAATGGTCCTGGTAATCCTTTCAACATCATCTGAGAGTGGATCGAAAACAGGTATTCCATACTGGGATTCCAGATTATCTACTGCCTCCCTTACTTCCCCTTCAGTCATATTCTCCCTGTTTATCGAAATGGCTATTACCGGGGATCCGGAGAGGAGCTCCAGTATTTTTATGTATTTTTCAAGAGGAGGTATCCTGAAATCCTCGAATCCGTCGAAGAATTTCCTCTTCGGCGCATGTTGAAGTATTATTCCCGTGGGGCGGCACGCCCCAATTATCTCAAAGCTTCCGGGATAGGCGGGATGAAGAACTGAACCCTGCCCCTCAATAAACATGATGTCCGGGGATTCCATATCCCAGGCCCTCAGGGTGTTCCATTCAAGATTGCCCGGGATAAAATCATTTATCATGGAGTCCACTACAACAGTGTGCTCAATACCCTGCATCCATGCAGTCTGGCCAGTCCCAATCATGCAGGATTTATCCCCTGACTTTCGCATGCTGTTTGTAAGAACAACAGTTGTTGTCCTCTTCCCGATTGCGCTGTCAGTTCCAAGAACAGCAATTCTCGCTGATTTGACCTCCCTTATCCTTCCGGTAAAGGGCATCTTCATGTCCCTGAACATCTTCCTTACATCCACTATCCTGACGCCGTGCTTGCGTGCAAGTTCGTAGAACTCTGGATCGTCTGATATGAATTCATGCAATCCGCTGACAACGTTCAGCCCCTCGTGCAGAGCTTCGGATATGACCCCCCTGTATTCAGCCGGAAGATAGCCCCCATCAGTGGCAATGCCAACAACTAAAGTGCTCACACCTAACTTAATTGAATCGCTGAGGTTTGCCACCACAGGTATTCCCCTGTTCTTTCCTTCAACGACCATTCCGGCATCTTTGCCCGCTTTTGTTGAGTCTATTACAGCTTTCACATTGTATCTTTTGGTGTACCTCACAAGCCCATTGGCTGTCTTTCCATATGTGCTTCCCAGGACACCTTCCGCAAGTACTACTGCATTGTCCATTTTCTTGACCTGCCTGTTATCACTACCACTATATCTTTTTCCGAATCTCCATTTCTGGGTACAACCTTGTCTGCAGCGGCAAGAGCCGAAGCTGATGCCGGCAGGACTGAAAGCATCTCTGTTTTTTCAAGAAGACTTGCATATCTGATCATCTCGAAATCTGAGACGTACTCTGCAACACCCCTGGACTCGTAGATTGAGTCCAGTGCCCTCTGGCCATCGTATGAACGGTATGCGACAAGGGGTTCTGATTCAGGGGTTTCCACAATAGATGATGGATCGAGTTCCATAATCGTCCTTTTTCCAGACTTCCAGGATTCCACTACCGGATTTCCATTGGGAGTGCTGGATCCTATGAAAACAGGAATTTTCTTTATCACTCCCCTGTCCCTCATGTTCCTGAAACCATTATATATACCTGCCAGTGTTGTTCCGTTTCCCACAGGAACGGCAACATAAGCAGGGCTTCTGCCCAGCTGGGAAACTATTTCATAGGCAATCGAGCTGTACCCTATGAAGTCGACCTCGGAATTTTCCGAACCTGGGCTGGAATCGTACCAGGACTCCTCTCTGGAGCGACCCCTCATCATCTCAACCAGATCCTCATACCGGGACTCTACCTTCATAATTGTGGCCCCGTTGGCCTCCATCTCTGAATTTCTTTCTCCGGAATACTGCTCTGGTACCGCGATAACAGACTTCAACCCATATATGTTGGCAAAATGAGATATGGATGCGCCGTAATTGCCGCAAGTGGCAAGGGAAATTGTATCATAGCCAAGATCCTTTGCCCTTATGACATGATGCTTTGATATCCGGTCTTTCTGTGTACCTGTTACGCCAGCCCCTTCGAATTTTATAAAAATCTTTTTTAGCCGGAGGGTTCTTTCCAGATTCTTTGCTCTGAAAAAAGGCGTCTTATCAGGTGGTTCTTCCTCTCCGTCCATCTCTTCCATTGTTTTCACTCAGGCTTAAGCCTGATTGATCGCTGATAACACTCATTGATATTTAAAGATTGACATAGGAAGATTCAGAATTTCACACCCGTAAAAAGCGCTTATTTCCGTTGTCCGCCAGCATATATATTATAATATAAAGTATTTACTATTTTTCTGTTAATATATACTGTACATTTCCTTTCAAACAACTATTTTTTCTAGAGAGTATGTGTCGGCCACTGACTCTATTATTGCCTTAGCGTTTGACTTCACCCCTTTCCTGTCCAGAATAAACCCGCGGCACCGGGGCGTTTCTTCCACTGCAAGCTGGATCATCTCCTGGTCTATTTCTGCAAGGCTGTGCTTTGAGATCATGTGACCAACATTAACCTCGTTCTGGACAGCATAATCGGTCACTTTGGTCATGTAGTGCCCCCCACCTACACCTACAAAGTTATCTCCCTTTCCCGGTGAAGCACTGTTAACGGCATCAAGACAGACATCCAGAATATCCGGGTCTCCCCACTGTTCCTTTGTTGTCCCTATCTCAAAGTAAAAGTTGGGTATATCTATCAAAGGACCATGGTGAGTTGCTTCGAATGTTACCTCAACACCCGGTACATTCATACTAGAACGCAATTTACGGAGATATGCTGTCATCATCTCTGGATACGCTTTACTGATCTTCCTTGGCATACCCCCAAGATCTGCGGAATTCCTGAAATTGCCTGTGGGATGGACTGTAACAGATTTTATATCAGCCACAGACGAATGCCTGGAGAGAAAGATAATGTCAGAGAACTCCATGTTTAACTCTTTTTCAAGTGCATCTGGGCCATTCCAGTACAGGTGCTTCTCCTTTATGAATGCAAGTACCATATCCCCAGACCTATACAGATCTTTGGACAATTCACTGAAGGGGCCATTCTCTATGAAATATTCACCCATTGAGGTGCTTGCTTCATCCTGCCTTGATGCAACCATAAGATGCATTTCTTAAGGGCATTGGAAAAAAGGTAATATGTTTTTCAGAGGGCTGCAGATTCAATGAATCTGTGATAAAGGTTTTCCGCCTCCTCGTGTATTCTTTCCTGCCATTCAACATAAGGGAGGATTTCTTCTCCAGTACCTTTAATCAGGTTTATCTGGTTCATTGCTGCCTCTTCTACTTTGCAGATGTGAAGAAGAACGCTCTGCAGACTGTTAACGTCCATTTTCTCAGGTTCTTTGAGGTGGGTGGTAACTTCAAGATGCTTGAGGGCGGGTTTTCCTGAACTACCTTTAAGGCGGCCAGATTTTGCATTACTTATGATCTCCTCATGCTCTCTGATGAAGGAGTCCAGAAAGAATACAACGTTCTGCATGGAGGTCCTCTCCTTCATCTCACTGTACTCGCTTATCAATGCCTCCTGGATCTTTACAAGATCAGGAATGCTGCTGGAGCTTTTCATCCATTTACAATATCAATACACACTATTAAAGATGACTAAATTCTCTACCACATAATGTATAATTTATAAGTGTATCAAATTAAGGTGTCAATGGATCTAAATCTGAAAGAGATTGAACAATCATGCAGGGATATCTGGTTCAGTAAGGAAATTTACCGGGTTGATCTCAACAGTGGACCGAGATCCTCCTATTACCTCATAGATACGCCTCCACCAACTATTTCAGGGAAAATGCATCTTGGGCATGCATTTTCTTACCCACATCAGGACTTCATAGCAAGATACAAAAGGATGAGGGGGTACAAGGTATTCTACCCATGGGGTTTTGATGATAATGGGCTCCCAACAGAAAGATATACGGAGAAGAGCCTTGGAATCAAGGGGGAAAAACTGCCCCTAAAAGAGTTCATAGAGCTTTGCAAGGCCGAGGCTGAAAAAGCTTCAAAGGAGCTGCTTGAAGGCTGGCGTGATCTTGGGTTAAGCGCAGATTTTGACCTCCACTACAGAACTTTCTCTCCCGAATCAATAAGCCTTTCCCAGAACATGTTCCTGGATCTTATAAAGAAAAAGAGGGTTTATCGTGAGGAAGCTCCGACAATTAGATGCCCAAACTGCAATACTGCGATCTCCCAGATAGAGCTCAAAGACCAGATGATGACTACAGATTTCGTTTATATTAGATTTCAGGGAGAGAAGGGTGACATAACCATTGCAACGACAAGGCCTGAGATGCTGGCCTCATGTGTGGCAATAATGATAAACCCGGCTGATAAGAGATTTGCAGATTTCCGTGGTAAGTTGGTCAAATTACCACTTTATGGCCATGAAGTGCCGGTGATAGAGGATGAGTATGTGGACATGGAGAAGGGAACCGGTGCCGAAATGCTCTGCACATTCGGAGATCAGAATGATCTTGTTCTCTGGAAAAAATATAACCCTGGCCTCAGAATAATACTGGATAACCATGGTGTGATGAATGAAATGGCAGGAGAACTCAAGGGAAAAAAAGTTCCTGAGGCCAGGAAGAGCGTTATTGAACTTCTTGAGAAGAATGGAAGTATAGTAAAGATAGAGCGGATAAAACATAACGTCAACACACATGAGAGGTGCGGGACTCCAATTGAAATAGGGATCAGCAAACAGTGGTTTGTGAGATACCTAGATCTCAGAACAGACCTTCTGGACTTCTCAATGTCCGTGGACTGGGTCCCGGATTTCATGAAGGTAAGGCTTAAGAACTGGATTGACGGCCTCAGGTGGGACTGGTGCATTTCAAGGCAGAGATTCATCGGCGTACCATTTCCTGTCTGGTACTGTGGAGATTGCGGAGAAATGATACCCGCATCCCCTGATCAGCTCCCTGTTGATCCAAGGCTTGATACAGGGCCACAGATATGCCCAGCATGCCAGTCCAGGAATATAGTTCCAGATACTGATGTTATGGATACATGGGCAACATCTTCCCTTTCTCCGAGGCTTGCGCTCCTTGGGAGGACGGAGAATACTGAATTTTTGCACTATGACGCCAGGTTCCAGGGGCATGATATCATAAATTTCTGGGCATTTACAACACTTGTGAGGTCTTTCATTCATGATGGTTTCCTACCATGGGAGAAGATAGTCATCAGCGGGAATGTTTATGATCCGCTGGGACAGAAGATGAGCAAGAGCAAGGGCAATGTCGTATCCCCTTCCACACTCCTTGCGCAGTATGGAGCCGATGCTGTACGGTACTGGGCTACAACCACACTCCCCGGGGAGGATATAAAGGTCAGAGACCAGGATTTTGTCAGGGGAAGGAGAACAGTGGTGAAGATTTTCAATGCTGCCAAACTTGTCTCAATGCTGTCTGAAGGAAGGGAAATAAAAATAGATGGCTTTCAGCCCTCTTCTTCAGTAAACAGATGGATAGGATCCAGAATTGACGAAACTATAGAGAAAAGCACTCAGCACTTCGAGAATTTCAATGTCTCAAGGGCAAGGCTTGAGATAGACAACATGTTCTGGAGTGACTTCTGTGACAATTACCTTGAAATCTGCAAAGGACTCATGAATTCATCAACACCGGAAGAGGCAGATGAGATTGCTTCAGGCCTGAATTATTACATGTTCCAGATTTTAAAACTGTATGCCCCCATAATGCCATTTATTACGGAGCACATCTATCAGAATTCTGCCTGGAAGAACAGAGAGAGCATACATCTGGAGGCTTGGCCAGTTCCACAGGGAATTGTTGATGCTGATGGCTTTGGAGTGGTGATTGATGCCATTGCACAGATAAGGAATCTGAAGACTTCCATGAAACTGTCCATGGGCGCTGAGCTTGAGAGCGCTTCCGTTCACGGTGATGTTGAAAAGCTGCAGAAGTATGGACAGCTGCTCAAATCTGTCATGAGAGTTAGGAACCTTGCCTTTGAGAATGAGGAATCGGTGAAACCCTGAGAGTGAAGAACAAAATATTAATGCAGTTGCCATTTTCTCTCAACTGAAATGTACAGACCTAAAAGGAAGATTTTCCTTTTCACTGCCACTATTCTCGTGATTATATCAGTGGCATTTATTTCCGTATCCGCTGTTTCCATAAGTGGGTCATCATCTTCCAGTTCTATTTCGCTGGCACCCTCTTCCAGTTTCAATTTGTCGAGAGAGGCCTATTCAGGATACCTATTGGAATATTCGGTCACTGCAACCCCGTCTAACCACAATATGGAGGTTTATGCAGTCTCACCCTCCGGCTCTGTTGTTCAGAATAGATACTATAATGACACTAATGGGGGTTCCGCTGTTTTTATTGCCAGTGGTTCCGGATCATGGGAACTTGTTGTTACAAACACTGGAAACAGCAGCATGACAGTCCATGCCTCATTTGGAGCGATAAACCAGTATTTTGTTTACATCGCAGTTCTGGGTATAATTTTCCTGATATCAGGGTTGACCCTATTTGCAGTATACATTCATTCGAAGGTCCAGCAAAAAAGAAGAGAGAAATTCAGGGACTTCTCTCAATGATCTTGAAAATATTTGAGTGAAAAGGTTCAGAGAACAGAAAGGTATCTGTCGATCTCCCATTTTGTTACATGGGATCTGAAGCTGTCCCACTCCCTCTGCTTAACTGTGATGAAATTGCTGAATATGTGCTCTCCAAGTATATCCTTCATCAGTTTGCTGTTCCTGAAATGGTGAAGGGCTTCTCCGAGGCTCTCAGGAAGTGAGTTTATTCCATTCTTCTGCCTTTCTTCGGGAGTCATATGGAATATGTCCTTTTCAACGGGTTCTGGGGCTTCAAGATTCCTTTTAATGCCATCGAGCCCCATTCCAAGAATGACTGCAAACTGCAGATATGGGTTTCCTGCTGAATCTGGGCATCTCAACTCCATTCTCTTCCTCATTCCTGTACCTGCAGGCACCCTTACAAGGGCAGAACGGTTCTTGTTAGCCCAGGAGATGTAAACCGGAGCCTCATATCCAGGAATAAGCCTCTTGTAGGAATTCACCCATGAAGCAAGTACTGCAGAGGCCTGGTTAACATTGCTGAGTATCCCTGCCAGGTAACTCATTCCAAGTTTACTCAGACCGTATTTTTCCGATGCATCATAGAAAAGGTTTTCTTTTTCTCCCAGAGTCATAATGCTCTGATGCACATGCATTCCTGATCCGTTAACCCCGTTTATGGGCTTTGGCATGAAAGTTGCATAGAGCCCGTGTTTCTGAGCGAGATTCTTGATTATGCTTTTCAGCATGGCAACCCTATCAGCCATCACCAGGGCCTGGCCATATCTTAGGTCAATTTCCTGCTGCCCCGGTGCAACCTCATGGTGTGCTGCCTCTGGATAATAACCAAGCTCATACATCTGCATAAGTATTTCCTGCCTTATCTCATTCGGAGTGTCGGTTGGAGTGTTGTCAAAATAACCCCCCGTATCGGCCGGGATGTTTGTTGGGTTTCCCTCACTGTCTCTTTTGAAGAGGAAAAATTCAAATTCAGGGCCAACGAAAAAGTCCATCTTCTTCTTGTTAAGCTCCTGAAGTACCCTCTGGAGAGCAAATCTGGGATCTCCCGGAAATCTCTCCCCATCTGGAGTGTAAACATCGCATATGAACCTGGCTGTCTTTCTTGGGCCATTCTGAGGCAGTACTGTATATGTTAAATAATCAGGATGTGCCCTCATATCAGATTCCTCTATCTGGGCGTATCCTGCTACGGAACTTCCGTCAAAAACCACACCTTCCGACATTGCACCTTCAAATCTGTTTCTTGGAATTGTAAGTGTTTTAACCTTCCCTACAAGGTCCATAAACTGCATCTGCAGAAAATCTATGTTGTCCTTCTTCAGTTTCTCCAATATAGAAGAGAGTTGATCCTCCATGCTGGACACAATCTGATTGATACTTAAATATCTTTATTGAAGTCT
Organism: Thermoplasmatales archaeon UBA447; assembly: GCA_002503205.1. Classification (GTDB taxonomy): domain Archaea; phylum Thermoplasmatota; class Thermoplasmata; order Thermoplasmatales; family Thermoplasmataceae; genus UBA447. The sequence continues at coordinate 42,620 of DARE01000045.1, forward strand.
GACCCAATAGTTTAGCTTTGGTTTTAAATTATGCCGACTAAATGTTGGTGGATGCCAGATTTCATTTAATTTCGAACTCAGCAGAAAGGAGTTATGACAAACCGTTACCTGGAAATTGGGCCTACCAGAAAATTTTTAATGATAATTGAGAGCTCATTTTCTCTTTGAAATATGGGTCGGAAAAAAGACATTGAACTGGGATGATTTAAGTAAACCAAATTCCCATATTCCGCTATACAAACTTCTGACACTATTCCACGAAATTTTCATGCCAGTGATATCAGTGAGACATTTAATGATATATTATCTGATACATAATTATTGTCAGACAACAATTAAACATTTGGAGCATTTCTATTGTTGAGGTCAAAAAATGATAGGAAACCTGAAAATGAAAGTGGATGAAATAGATGTGCAGAAAATAAAGGTCAAGACAACAGTATCCCTTGGCTCATTCTGCGTAGAGTAATCTCGCAAATTATATTTCTTCCAAATATTGTTCAAGTGTTTTTTCAACCCCGAAAGAGGTTGCTTTCTTTCTTAATTCTAGAATCTTTGTTTTAACTTCTTTATCAGAATATTCATAGTTTCTCATTGCTTTTATGAATTCAAAATAAGTTCCGGCAATGAATGTCAGGCTTCTCTTTGACATGAAATGCTGCTCTGCCTTCTTCATATAAGTTTCAGCCTCCTTCTGGTTGTGTGTTGCTATGTAGTATTCCATATAGAGCATGTAACAGTTGGCCATTCCATTTGTGTCAATATTTTTCCTGAAATATTCAAAAGCATCATTGATGTAATTGAAAGCGTCTCCAGGTCTTCTGGTTGATATGTAAATTGTAGCTATTGCAAGGCCAGAGAGGTGCTTTACCCTCTCATTTCCTGTTTTTGTTGATATGGAGTAAGCCTCGGAAGAAGCCTCTATGGCCATATCATACTCGCCAACATTCAGAAGAATGGACGCTTCATTCTGATAGCAGTACTGTAGGTGGGTTAGATCATTGGACTTCTCAAAGTAGTCCATGGATTCGTGATTAAGCTTGAAAAAATTCTGGAAATCCCCCTTAAGGGCATATGCATATGCCTCGTTCATTCTAACATTGTTTATTCCAGATTCGTCTCCAATTTCCCTGTACAGAAGATAACACTTCTCAAATATCCTCATTGATTCGTCTATCTTACCCTTATAGCCATAATATGAGGCAAGCCCCAGATAGGATCTTGCAAGGTTTTTAATGTCGTCCGCCTTTTCAGAATATGAGATGGCTTTCTCATAATGTGCCTTGACAAAATCAAGCTCCATCTTATATATGTTGACGGAGCCGTAATAGTAGTGCCCTATGCCTATTACTTTAGGAATTCCATCCCTTGTTCCGATGGATATGAGCATGGATGAGAAGTCTATCACACGTGTGTAATTCCCTGCCTTCAGAAAGTGATCGGCGAGTGCTTCTATTTCCTCTGCAGGGATATCACCACCTTCCGTGATAAATTGAAGATAACGTTTGAGAAGGCCAAGAAGCTCCCCGTTTTTCTCAAGGTACTTCTTCGTTAGTCCGCCTTCGAATATCTCCAGCCCAAGGGTTGAAGGTTTAACTGATATTTTATCAAATTCCTCGAAATTCAGGGTAATCCATCCCAGATCACGCAAAGCCTGGATTATCTGAAGTGATTTTTCCTCACCGTAGACGTTAAAGTCCTCCTCTTCAAGCCTTTTGTACTCTGAATCAGGCAGTATGTATCTTGCCAGATCTTTCAGGCCTGCAGGGGCAGTTATGTACATTTGAGGTTATGCATTCCAGCGGGTATTTAAATTCTTTCCATTGTATGCATGAGAAATGTCATATGTTTAAAATATTGATTTGAAAGAGGGCTTTCAGTTCCCTGAAAGCCTTTTCATCACATACTGGAGTATTCCGCCTGCCTTCATATATTCAAGTTCCACTGGAGTGTCTATCCTGATTGTCAGGTTTGCACTTGCCTGATCTGAATGGCCCTTCTTTGAATATTTAAGAACGGCTTTCCCTCCTGGAATCACTCCATCAGGGAAAGAAACATCCATAGGTTTTGCAGGATCCACTTCAAGTTTTTCCGCGTTCTCTCCCTCTTTGAACTGGAGCGGGAGAACGCCCATACCTACAAGGTTGCTCCTGTGTATCCTTTCATATCCCACTGCAATAACTGCTCTGATCCCAAGAAGCATTGTCCCCTTGGCGGCCCAGTCCCTTGAACTACCTGAGCCATAGAGGTCACCGGCAAGGACAAGAAGCTGGGTTTTCTCAGACACATACTTCATGGCCGCGTCATATACCGGCATCTGGGTTCCGTCAGGATAGTGAACAGTATAGCCACCCTCCCTGTCTACCAGCTTGTTCTTGATTCTGTTATTGGCAAAGGTGCCCCTCATCATGACTTCATGATTTCCCCTTCTTGCGCCATATGAGTTGAAGTCTACAGGTTTGACACCATGATCCATCAGATACCTGGCTGCCGGTGTGTCTTTGCCTATACCACCTGCTGGAGATATGTGATCAGTTGTTATTGCGTCACCAAGAACAAGAAGCGGGTATGCTTTTTTAATGTCAGAAAACTCTTTCTCCTCCTCTGGATTGAAGCCTTCAAAGAATGGGGGTTTCCTGATATATGTGCTCTTCTCCTCCCATTTGTAGACCATTCCTGAGGGTGCCTCCAGCTCGGCCCACTTTTTGTTGTAGCTGTTCACGTCCCTGTACTTTTCCTTGAACATACTCTCTGAAAGGTACTCCTTCATGTACTTCTGCACTTCAGCCTCTGTTGGCCATATATCCTTCAGGAAAACCTTCTCGCCCTTTGGTGTTATTCCAAGAGGCTCTGAGTCCAGATCTACTGTAACCTTTCCAGCAATTGCAAATGCCACGACCAGCGGAGGTGACATAAGGTAGTTGGCCCTGACATTTCTGTGTATCCTGGCTTCAAAGTTTCTGTTACCAGAAAGAACTGCGGCCGTGCTGAGGTTGTTGTCCACTATTGCTTTCTCTATATCTGCGTCTAAAGGACCGCTGTTACCTATGCATGTGGTGCAACCGAAGCCAACAATATTGAACCCAAGTTTGTCCAGATATTTCTGGAGGCCTGATTTCGAGAGATATTCTGATACAACCCGGGAACCTGGTGCGAGGCTAGTCTTAACCTTATCTGATACGGTGAGTCCTTTTTCAACAGCTTTTTTCGCAAGAAGGCCTGCAGCCATCATTACGTTAGGATTGCTTGTATTTGTGCAGCTGGTAATGGCTGCTATGACAACGTCCCCTTCTGTAAGATCGGTCTCCTTTCCCTTCACGTTTACTCTGACACTTTTAAGGAGGACCTCCTTCTGCCTGCTCCCTGATGTCTGGGGTGACCTGCCTGATTCCTCCATGAAGCTGAGGAAATTGTCACCGATCTTACCAAGATCGACTCTCTGTTGGGGAAGCTTCGGCCCTGAAACACTTGGCCTTACAGATGACAGGTCAAGTTCAATGACCTGCGAATAATGAACATTCTCCTGAGAGCCGAAAAGGTCCTGTTTCTCAAGGTATTCCTTTATCAAATCTATGTGTTCCTTTGTCCTGCCTGTCATCTCTAGGTATTGAAGGGACATTTCATCTACAGGGAATACAGCAAGTGTTGCCCCATACTCAGGGCACATGTTTGACAGGGTTGCTCTGTCTGGTATTGAGAGTGTTGGAACTCCCTCACCAAAAAATTCTATGAATTTGCCCACAACCTTATTTTTCCTGAGAAGTTCAGTTAGTGTCAGAACAAGATCTGTAGCAGTCACTCCAGTTCTTAGTTTTCCCTTTAATTTTACCCCCACAACCTCTGGAGTTTTAAAAGTTACAGGCTGATCGAGCATTGCTGCCTCTGCCTCTATACCGCCAACTCCCCAGCCTATTATTCCAACTCCTCCAATCATTGTTGTGTGTGAATCAGTGCCTACTAGGCTGTCAGGAAATGCAAATGTTTTTCCATCTATTTCTCTGGTCATCACTACCTTTGCAAGGTACTCAAGGTTAACCTGATGAATTATTCCAACAGAAGGGGGGACTATGCGCAGGTTGTTGAATGAGGTCTGCGCCCATTTAAGAAACCTGTAACGTTCGGAGTTCCTTTCAAACTCAATCTCCATATTTTTCTCCAGTGCCTCATCGTTTGCGAAGAAATCCACCTGTACGGAATGATCAATAACAAGGTCCACCGGCACCTGCGGCTGGATGATATCAGGCTTCTTGCCAAGACTCACGGCTGCATCCCTCATAGCAGCCAGATCAACCACTGCTGGAACACCTGTGAAATCCTGCATGACAACCCTTGATACCTTGAATGGAATCTCTGAGTCCGATGGGGACTTGGGATTCCAGTTAAGTAAATTCTCAATATCTTTCTCATGGACACTCTTTCCATCCAGATTTCTGATAAGAGATTCCAGGATCACCCTTATGGATATGGGCAATTCACTGATTTTGTGCCCGAAATTCTCCAGGTCCTTAATTGAATAATAATTGTATTCTTTTGCACCTATTTTGAATTTCTTTAAAATTCTATATTTTGATTCCATAAATATCAATCAGACATCCCATCTATATAATTATGATTTACGAAACTTTCAGGCAATGTCAAAAGATAACACAGTGAAACTGGCTTCAAAATGCATTCATCCACAGAATATGCCTGATAATCTGGTATAGATTATTAACAAGATTGCAATACCGGTGTCATTCAGCAGGTGCCCATTCTCATTTGCCTGTAATACTTTGCTGCACTGTTGATCCTGTTCTTTTTTATTTGGACTGCCCCTATCCAATTTATATCCTGCATCGATAATGCAGGAAAGGCAAATTGCATCTCAGACTTCAGCGTTTTTTGATAACTTTAAGTATTTTCAGCCATTTACTAATTTATGAGTTCAAAGATAAAAAATATAGAAATACTTGAGCTTGGAGAGAAAGGGAGGGAGATTTCGTCTCCCTGGAGTTCCACGATTCTGCTTGTAAAGCTGACAACTGATGATGGCCTTGTAGGATTTGGGGAGGCGCCCACAACATTGATGACATTGCCAGTCAAAGAGAGCATGGAGGAAGTCAAAAGATTCTTCCAGGATAAGGATTTCTTTAATGTTGAGAAGAATCTTAGGGAGTTTTATACCCACTCTTTCTATCTGTCAAAATCCATGGAGGCTACTTCTGCCCTCAGTGCATTTGAGATAGCTTCGTGGGACCTTATTGGAAAGTCCCTCGGAGCACCCATTTATAATCTTCTCGGAGGAGAGGTAGCTAAGAAGCACCGCGCATATGCAAACGGATGGTATTCCGACTGCGTAACGCCTGATGATTTCCTTGCAAAGGCAAAAAAGGTTGTATCCCAGGGTTTTACAGCAATGAAGTTTGATCCCTTTGGTGACAACTATGATCAGCTTTCAAGGAAAGGTCTGAAAAATGCTGTAGATATAGTTTCAACCCTGAGAAATGAACTTGGTGACGAAGTGGATCTGCTTATTGAGTGCCATGGAAGGTTCTCCCTTAAGGCAGCAATAGATGCTGGGACATCTCTAGATCCCTATGAGCCTCTTTTCATGGAGGAGCCTCTGCATCCTGAGCTTGAGATTGGACTTCTGGAACTTAAAAAATATGTTAGGACACCAATAGCACTTGGGGAAAGGCTTCTCAACAAGGCGGATTTTGCGAGGTTCATATCACAGGGCATGGTTGACATAATACAGCCTGATCTCACAAACTCACTTGGAATCCTTGAGAATAAGAAGACTGCCGCAATAGCTGAGGCATTTGCAATTCCTGTTGCATTCCACAACGCTTTTGGCCCAATACAGACAGCGGCTTCACTTAATGTTGATACAACACTGAACAATTTCCTGATTCAGGAAAGTTTTGAGGCATTCTGGCCGGACTGGAAAAAGAATCTTGTAAAGAGCGGTTACAAACTGGAAAATGGTTATTTCACATTGTCTGGAAAGCCGGGGCTGGGAATTGACGTCGATGAAAAGATTCTTGAATCCAACGCGGTTGAGGGGATGGAGCCATACGACCCCAAGGAGCCACCATGGGTTGTATCTGGTACTTTCAGGGAAGCATAAGGTAAGTTAATGGAAACTGGTAATGGTCAGGAATCCAGAGAAGAACTCATTTCAAAGCTGAGGGAAATGAGAAACGAACTCAGAAAAGACATTTCTGAGAGCATGAATGCTCTCCGGGATGTCGAAGCTGAGATCGAGAGAATATTTCCCCCAGGAATAGAAGATCAGCCAATCTCTGAAAATACGCAAATGATGAAATATGCAAAAACTGGTACATCCAAGCTTGATGATCTTCTCAATGGAGGTTTTTCAGTTCCATCTAACGTACTGGTTAATGGTCCACCCTTTTCATCCAAAGACATACTTATTAACAGTTTTATAGTCAAATCAATAGAGGAGGAGCTGCCTGTAATTGTTATACTTATCGACAAGGACATTTATACTATCAGGGAGGAACTTTCACTTCTCACAGAAAACCTTGAATTCTACGAGAAGGATGGGACAATAAGATACATAGATACCTATTCTAAAGCGATTTCAGCTGAAGTTGTGGAAAACAAAGCTATGCAGATCGATTCAATAGCAACAAACCAGAGTGGATTCCTCAAGACCATAGATCAGTTAAACGCTTCACTGAACAAAAGTCACGGAAAGTGTGTGACTGTGGTGTATTCCCTTACAGGTTGGATACAGTCCCTGGATGAGAAGTTGCTTACAAAGACACTTCAGCATTTTTCCCAAAAGAGAAAACTGGATGGGGGAGTAGCAATTTACAGCCTGGATAGTGGACTTTTTTCAGATCAGATATACGAAAGGATGAACTATTTCATGGATTCAGCTATTGAGTTCAAACTCGAGGAATCCAGAGAATTTTTGAGAGCGAGAGGTTTTAAAAATCCAAGGACAAAAGAATGGGTAGACATAATACCTAAGGGACGGCTTATTGACCTTGGGTCATTCAATATTAGGCGCGTAAGGTAATATATACAGATTTGATTAGATAAATTTAAATAGTCGTGGTCAATTAACTGGCATGGTAGAACAACAGACAAAAGACGCAAAGTGGATATTCGACCAGTCTCACAGTTCTGCAGAATTCTCTGTGAGGCACATGATGATATCCAACGTAAACGGCAGATTTGACCATATGGAGGGCTTTATCATAGGGAACCCTGAAACTCTCCATCTTGCTAAGGCTGAGGTAATTATAAAAACAGCTTCTGTGAACACAAGGGATGAAAAGAGAGATGGGCACCTTAGGTCTGAGGATTTCTTCCACTCCGAGAAGTTCCCGGAGCTGAAGTTCGTTTCCAAGAGAGTTGAGAAACTGTCCGGTGATTCATATAACATATACGGTGACCTTACCGTGAGGGGAGTGACAAAAGAGGTTAAGCTGAAGGGGACCCTTGAGGGGGTAATCAAAGACCCTTACGGGAAAACAAGGATGGGAATAACAGTGGAGGGCGAAATAAACAGAGAAGAATTCGGCCTCAAGTGGAACAGTATAATGGAAACTGGAGGCGTGATGGTAGGCAACCGTGTGAAGCTAACCGTTCATGCTGAAGCGGTCAGGGAAGAGTAATTCCCATCCATTTTTTAATGATCCCGGAGAACAATATTTCTTCTTTCCTGTATTAAAGGAATAGGCCAGATTAATCCCTGTCAGATTGCTGAGTTTTTACATACAGGCTTGGACCAGTTTGGGTGAATTATCCCAAAATGGGTCTAATCAAAATCAAATGTCCTAAAGAAACAGGCATTCTGAAATGAATGCCACTGAGCCTTTGAATGTATCTCAAATCCCATGTATTTCTAGATCTAACGAACAAAATATTCAGATTATATCCCTAATATGTTAGGTTACACTATTTAATGTCCTAACATGATTGCAAATCAGTGAGTGATATGATAACAAATAATAGAAACGTCAACAGATACAGCAGGAACCATGTATTCAGGAACTTCCTTGAGATCCGTGAGAATCCTGATGATCTAGTTGGGACCAGGCTATTTACATTCCTAGTAACAGGCGCAATTATTCTTACTGCCTTTGCAATCACATGGGTTATCTGGTAATCAGCCGATTGTGGCTATTATCAGTATCACCATGAATCCCACGATCATATAGATCATATACCATCCTATAGAACTGTTCATCAGCCCCATTGTTATTGCCCTGGATGCTTTCCTGTACAGCCTGGTTGCCGAGATCATGGAGTACCAGAATACGTCTGTGATTGACATCTGGTGTTTTTCTCCTGAATATGATGTCCTAAGTATTTTTCTGAGCATCATTCTCATGTTGTTTGAGTAGGTGGAAGAATTGTATGATGATTCAGTTGAGATACCTCCATTCCAGCGCCTGACCATTCTTCCATTTGCTTTTCCGAACACAGCAAAGGAGATGGCTGTGAATATTACGATCAGGCCCAGTATATAGATGGGCGAGACAACTCCAAAGGTGCCATTGCCCAGGCTTGACATTATAGTTAAACCGTTAAAAACAAGTACTGACGGATTTCCTGTGAGGAAAGCAGAAGGTACAAACAGAGTGGAGACTGCCATAAGACCCACAAGGGCCACGCCAACTCCCAGAACTGATGTGGAAAGAAATCTGTCAGAATTTGCCCCTTTTTTCCTGAAAGCCTGGGTGAAGGATATTACTTTCATCATAACCCCCGAGGCAAGCCCTTCCCCAATCGCTATCACAACACCTGCGGCAATTGATGCTATACCGATAATCCCCCCGGTATATGCTCCCATGAACAGGGATTCAAGCAGCATCCACGTTGCAAGCCCACCTATTGTTGGGAAGAGCCCGGAGAGTGACATTGCTATAAGTATTCCGCCTCCTGTGCTCAGAGTGTTCTTTCCTTCCACGATCTCGCTGAAATATTCGGATCCTGTTTCACCTATGTACATGAAAAGGCCGCTCTTCGCAACTGAGTGGGCAAGTGAGAATATAACAACAACTATCAGGGAAAACTCCTTCAGAACCTGCAGAGATGCTGGAAGTGCTATGTATAAACCGAGTGCGGTGAGTATGGCCCCATTATTCTCGATTGTGCTGAAGCCGCCAAGCATCTTCATATTTTCGGAGACATAGGCAAAAAGGGCTGCGAACATAACAGATATTGCACCTATTGCCATGAAGAGCAGCCCAAGAGGCAGATATGGTGTTGTAACAACAGCAAGTCGGAATATTATGAACACCCCCATTAGAGTCATTCCTGCGCTGAAAATGGCTGAACTGTTTGCTGGAGCATTTCCATGAGCTATTGGAAGCCATTCGCTTATCATGAATGGTGTAATTCCCATTTTTGTCATGGCCCCCAGCGACAGGAGGAAAAGTACCAGAGGGCCTGCATTCACAAAGGCAAGGCTTGTCCCCCCAGTGGAGAAATACGATAGAATGGCTGCCAGGACCAGGAAGAATGTGCTTATTTCACTGAAAAGCATGAATACAAAGGATGGATAATTTTCACTCCTGTTAAGAGCCACTGTGGCATATGCCGGTACAGACATTACTTCCCAGCCTGCTATCAGCTCCAGATAGTTTCTGGAGGTAAGTATGATCATCATCCCTTCTACAGTAAATAGAAAGAGAGGTGTCAGCCATCTCCCATGGGAATCAGAATAGCGTATGCTGTATATGGATGAGGCGAGGAAAACCCCTGAACCGATGAATGCAAAATATGTGATAAGGTCCCCAGGCCTGAAGACCAGTGCAGCCAGTATGATTGAAGCGGCTGCCATCATACTCAGTGCAAAATTCTTCCTGTACATGGAAACAGGTATGGATATGCCGCCTATTAGAAGAGGGATAAATGAATACACTCAGTCACCCCTCATCTTCATGATTGCCGAGATTATAGAATAGGGAGATGGTGGGCAGCCGGCTACCTCAACTGTCACATTCTCTTTTGAAATGGGCGCCGAACCGATTATGCCGCCTGAAATTGCACAAGCCCCCATTGCTATAACAACCTTTGGCCCGGGCATAGCCTCCAGAGCCTCTCTGAGAACCTGCTCCATTCCATCTGTCTTTACACCCATCACAAGAAGGGCGTCAGCATGCCTGGGTGAGTTTGTCATGAATATCTTCAACCGGTTTGCATCATACTGCGGATTAAATATGGACAGGAACTCCATATTGCAGGCGCCGCATGAGCCTGAATCCAGAGGATATATGTAGAAAGATCTCCTTATCGCACCTGGCAGTTCGCCAATTACATGCGAAAGATCCTGGTTTCCGGTGGGTCTGAACTTGGGCTCGCACCTTCTGCAGAATATGCACTTTCCTGCCTCCCATTTCCCCTCTGGTGTGATTGCATCCACGGGGCATTCCACATGTTCATTTCCCTGCATTACAGATGGCCTTATTGGTGGCTCTAATGGGGGCTCAGCTGGAAATTTCTCCGTGATTACCCCTTTCTTAATCCCCTTCAAAAACCATAGGTTAGAGGTCATTCCAGCTCCACCCCTACTTCTGATATCCATATTCCGAAGCTTTCCCAGTTGAATGGGAAATCAGTGAAAATAGTCCCTACTGATGACCTTCTGAATGCCTCTATGTTAGACTCCCCAGGTGACATGATCTCGACTCTCCTTAGCAAATAATTTTCTATTTCCACGAATACAAACAGGTCACCCTGAGGTGATTCAACCCTGGCTGCTCCAGTGCCATCCCTGATTTCTGGGCTTACTGGCCCGATCCCATCATTTCCACCAGAAAGCTCTTCGGCCCTCTCTATGAGGCCTACGGATGAGAATATCTCCTCTGCCCTTATCATGAACCTTCCGAAAGCATCCCCTTCATGCCTGACTATTGGCTGGAAATTCAGCCTAGAGTATGGCAGTGATTTTGAGTCGTACCTTGCATCGTGCATGAGACCTGAAGCTCTTGCAGCCGGACCCACAAGATTCATGCCAGAAACCTTGCCGTTGCCCTGAAGCCTGTTTATGAATATCTTGGACTGAAGAAGTGATTCATTTATGTCCCGGAACTCACTTATCAGAGGCTCAAGCTCCTCTGCAACCCCAGAAAATTGGGCCTCGATGCCTCCGATCATTCCAGTTCCAAACATGTACCTGTGCCCTGTTGTTTTTCCAATAATCCTTGAAACTTTTTCCCTCAATGCTGCCAGCTGATTGTGGGGAACTCCAAACCCGGCTGCTGAACAGAGCCTCTCCATAACGGTCAGGTTGCTCCTTATTCTCTCAATCTCTATCTGTATTATGCGCCTCATTAATACAGGTTCTGGAACATCAATCCCCAGGGCATCTTCAACAGCAAGTATGTAAGCGATGCTGTTTGATGCAGAATGGAATCCGTTTATCCTCTCCACAATAAGAAGGGCATCATCAGACCTCTTTCCGGTAAGTTTCAACTTCCTGCTCTTGAAGCCATAGTTTACCTTAATTCCGGTAATCAGTTCTCCGGGAGAGTCTATTGAGAAGTTGACTGATTCAACGAGCCCGCCTGTGGATGGGCCATAGTTGAGCCTCATTTCGGATGGGCCAAGCTTTCTGTCAGTTTCCGATGTTTCAGAGGACAAAGGAGCAATCACGGAAGGGTACACCCGATATGATGAGGTTCTGCCGATGAGCCTTCCTTCCCCATTTCCAGTTCTATACCAGCGCATATGTCACCACCAGGAATCCTATCCCTACAGCGAGGCTGATTATTGCCGGAACAAGTGCAATGTATGGCATTCTTCTGTTATTTTCCCTCATTTTTGATTCATGGCCGAAGGCCATCCTTGTAACATTATAATTGACAGATATGAAGGCAACAGGAATGAATATTGCAAGAAGCACGAAAGGAATGATGTATCCACCTGAATAAACCGCATACAGAATGAGAAATTCACCGAAGAAAGTCCCGAAAGGAGGGGTTCCTGTTACAGCCAGGGAAGAGAGGATCAGGGAGGATCCGGTGACAGGCATGGCCCTTGCCACTCCTGAAACTCTTTCTATATCCTTTTCACCATAGGATTTCAGGACATTTCCGGATGAGTAAAATGCTGAGGCTTTCCCGAAACTGTGTGCCACGAGCAGGAGAAGGGCCCCGGCTATTCCCACCACCGTGCCCGTTGCAAACCCGATCAGGGCAATACTCATGTTTTCCATTGTGGAATAGGCGAACATTCTCTTGTACTTCCTCTGTGAACCCAGGAAAATAGAGGCGAATACAACAGATACTGTGCCTGCCCAGATATAAAGTTCATGAAACTCGTCTATTCTGTATATGGTGTATACAACGTAAAGCGCTGTTGGCAGCAGCACTCCTGAAAACATTGCACTTACTGGTGCCGGTGACTCGCTGTGAGCATCCGGCAGCCATGTATGTACAGGGAAAATTCCCACCTTTGTCCCAAACCCCACAAGAGAAATTGAAACTATCAGGCGTAGAACCAGTGAATTCCCAGGGCTGCGTGAAAGAATACTGCTGACATCTAGAGTGCCGAAGTTATAATAGATCAGTATTATGGATATGAAGGCGAATGTTACCCCGGCCGAGACTATGAGTATGTATCTCCATGTTGCCTCAGTGGATATTTCTGTCTTTTCCGTCATTATCAGGATTGCAGAGGATATTGTTGTGGCCTCAATGCCAACCCACATGAGGCCGTAATTGTTAATTGTGAGGGCAAACATCATCGAAGCGGTGAAGAAGTTAAACAGGAGGAAATAGTAACTGTGGCGCAGCCATGTGCCTTTTTCCAGATACTCCATTGAATAAATCGTTGATAACAGATAAACAGAGGCAACCATCAGTATGAATACCTTCGAGACGGCATTTATGTAAAAAATGCCTGAAGAATTGCCGGAGAGGAATATTGCTATGGATATCAGAACCTCTATGGCAGAAGTTGCAACAGATGATATTCTGTATTCTTTCAGTGCAAGAATCCCGGCGATTACTGGGATAAGTATGACTGCAAAAGCCTCCAGCATAATCTCATTCATCCTTTCAGTTCCTCCACAGGCTCATGCCTGTCCTTTTCCTGCGTTACAACTGTGGAAATGACAACAAGTGCCAGGACATCAAGAAATACGCTTGCCTCTATTATTATGGGAACCGGAAGGAGGAAAAGCCCAAACAGTATCAGGGCGTTCTCTTCCTCGACATATCCTACAACCTGAGTTATTGTCCCTCTGCGGGATGTTATGAGAAATAGCCCCTGAAAGAAAAGTATCAGGGGGAATAGCAACACTGAGGAATTCTGCAGGAAAGAGTGGGGAACAACCCTTGAAAAAGCGAGAGAATATACAAGGAAAGTGGCAATGACTACGAATACCAGATCAACAAGAAGCAGTGCTGGTACACTTACGTTCCTTTCGTACAGGTAACTCCTTCTCCGCGGGAGCTGCCTCAGCAGGAAATACGTCACAAGGATTCCGCGCAGAACTATCAGGAGTATTCCAAGAATGAGGAGATCAATGGATCGCTCATAGTAAGCAAGGAGAAAAGAGGCTACCGCAATCAGAACTGACTGTATCAGCTGTCCCCTTACAAGAGAACGCATATATTCCTGCCCCTGTATGTAAAATGCGGAAATTGCTATTGCTGCGCTCAATAGATAGATGAGGCTGCTGCCGATCGTTCAGACCACCTCACTGAGTATGATAAAGAGAACTGAAAATGTAAGAGCCACGGCGAGATAGTCAATTACCCTGAATAGCCGAAGCTTTGCAAGAGTAGTCTCCACGATGACTACTATAAGGATCAGGAGAAGCCATTTCAGAATCATGACGGGGATGTCCAGGAGGAAATCCGGGAAAGATGCATTCAGGCCCCAAGGTATAAGGAAAACGTTGAGCAGAACCGCTCCAAGAAGATATTGCTTCATGTAGGATGTCCATTTGTTAATTGCCAGCAACTTGCCGGAATATTCGTAATTTAACCCGGAATCTATCATCCCCATCTCATGTAGCCCTTCAGTTTCTACGGGTATCTTTCCTGTTTCATAGAAGAAGATCATGAAAAATGCAATTGTGCTGAACACATGGGGCAGATTGAGGTTAGCCGCTGGATCACTTATCAGGAAGTGATTGGTAACATATGGGTTGTTTGTCCCTGTAATCAGGGAAACACCGAAAAATACCATGATCAGGGTAGCCTCGCTGAGAAATGTGAATGAGACCGCCCGGGAAACACTCATGGCACTGAAGTTGTTCCTGCTGTCCATGGCTGCAGCCATCTTCAGGAATCCTGCAAGGGAAAACAGTATGGCACCCGCAAGGAAATCACCAGAATATGTGAATATTACTGGCTCCGGAACAAGTACGGGTATAATCAGGGCAATGAGGGAATATACTCCAAAGGCAATATATGGAACAATGACAAAGAGTATTGATGAATCCTCAGGGATCAGAACCTCTTTCCTGAAAAGTTTGAAAAGGTCATAGTATGGCTGTAATATCCCGGGCCCCTTTCGTGACTCGATTTTAGCTTTCGCATTTGCTATGATTCCTGCAAAAAGTGGAGCGCTGAGTACAACGAATAGGTACTGCACAACTGTTTCTGCCAGAGTGACTGCGAACATGTAAACACCATATTGCAGGCGTCATCAGCCAGTTACCTTGGCAGTTATTTAACGTGGAAACGCCATTCCACGATATTTGGGATAGTAAGTCAATATATAATTGTTTTTGACTATATCAAATTCACGAAAATGGGCTAAAATTCTGCCTTTTTACCATGATCTTACCGTTTTTGCTATATGCTTCCACCACTCTTTCCGCATTCTTTAGGGCTTCCACATTCATTACCGGAATTTCGGCGCCAGCCCTTCTTGAATCCATAACCATTCTTCCTCCGGAAATTGATATGTCTCTTCCGGGGTCCACCCTTGTTGAAATGGCCCATCCGATTTTAGAAAAATCCTCTAAGTCTATATCATCTGGCAAGTAAATCTCCAGGTCCAATCCCTCTGAGTGGCCATGTGAAATCAAGCAACTGTGCTTCCCGGTGTCAATTATCAAGTGATCTCTGAATTTCCTGACCTTGTAATGGCATGGATCAAGCTGGGCTAGAAGCCTTGATGATTTCATAATCCCACCAGAGGAGACATCTGATGAGATGATGAATGATTCCGGAAGGATTGTTATGTTCGAGAAGGCATGTTCAGAGGACGCAGCAATGGCAGCGAGGAAACCCTGGAGCTCCAGCGAACTCTTTTTTCTGTAAATCAAAACAAACTTCGCCCACAATGGATCCTGTGCAACAATGCCGCAGGCAGCCTGCATTGCTATACTGCCGGCACCAGATTCTGCATAGCCAAGTGCAAGAAATCTTGATGCATAATGTGGCCACTCTATCTTCAACTGGGAATTTCCAGGCAGGCTTTCCGCAATCCTGCTTTCTATGAGAAGTGACCGGGGATAGGAGAAATTATTGACATGCTCCATTGAGTTGGAAGGCAGTATATCATAATATATGGCATTATTTCTATACATTATAGATTTGCAGCTGGCCGTAAATCCAGTGGTATCATACCCCATATATCCGGTGTATTCTCCGAAAGGGCCTTCTTCAATTATCTCACCTGGATTGTGGGTTGCCTCTATAACTATTTCAGCGTCTGCAGGGACAGGTATGCCGTTCATGTATCCCTCCGCCACATCGAAGTCTATGAATTCTCTGGCCCGGTGGAATTCGTCTTCAATGAAAGCTGCACCGAGAAGATAGAATATTGGATGTGTTCCTATCACAACAGAGAAATCCGTGGCCTCTCCGTTGTCCATGTTTTTCCTGATGTAACTCCAGGTGTGGCCCTTGCTTCCGCAGTCGAAAGCAAATCGATTTTTACCCAGTATCTGTATCCTCCCGTATCCCATGTTAAGAATGCCTTTATTTTCAGGATTCCTCGTTATCAATAGACCTGAGGTGATGTACTTCCTTTTTGCCAGTTTTGAACCGTCGTTGGAAAAGTGCTCCGGCACCGGAAGGACATTGAGATCCACATCTGAACCTGTGAGGATCCTCTCCCTGAATGGTGCTCTACTCAATGCTGGCATTTCTGAACTATCAATATCCATGCTCAGAGCTTTTTTCCAGCGCCTCAGGAAATCCGCTCTTGTTCTGGAACCAGAAAAGAAAAGTATCCGCTCCTCAGACCCAAGTATGTTGGATATCAGATTGAAATGGCTGTAACCTTTTAGCCTTTTAAAAAGTGAAACGGAGGTGCCGTTAAGGAAAGATATTGCTGTTGTCTCAAACCTAGTGTCAACCTCCTCATCTATTATCCTGGTATCACTCTTTTCAGACTGAAAGTATTCTGTGAGGGCTTTTCTGAAACTGTCTCCCATTTATCTTCCCTTCATGCCTCCTGTTCAATCATGTTTGATGTGGCCTGACTGGAATAATTCTTCTTTCTCATCAGTGAGTTGATTAGATTAACAACGGTAAAAGCAGCGAACAGTACCGTTCCGGCTATGACCCCGTAGGATATTGAGAGGAACGTGCTGTAGAATATGAACCCAAATATCCCTATTGCTGCTACAGACATCACAACAGATGAGATCCTCACTCCATCACGCTCTGCCCTTTCCATTCCAGGGAGGGACGCACTTATCACTGCATGCACCATAAGGACGCCAAGTGTCGCAGCAGTGGCTGCGAACAGGAATGCATTGAAACCACCCATGATTAAGTTTGAAGATATACCTACAGCGGCGGCGATCACCACAACGAACATAGCTGAGAAATAGGGTGTCTTGTGTTTTTCACTTGTTATCGCAAAGCGCCTGTTTATTATGCCATCCCGGCCCATGGCCATCATAACCCTGGATGTGCTGTTTGTAACAATTACAGCACCTGTCAGAAGGCTGTTAATGAACAGAACAGAAACAAGAAGGGCTGCTGCCGGTCCGATCATGGACTTTATGATCAGTACGCCCGGAACCAGTCCTCGTGAATATGTTAACATGTTCAGTGGGCCAAATGCAACCGTAAAGAGATATGAGGAGAATATGAAGAATGCTCCCAGAACAAGTACAATGACAATTACTGAGTTACCTATTGTTCTTTTCGGAGATCTGGCCTCTTCACCAAGAGGTGTGGAAGCCCCGAATCCTGAAAATGCTGTGTACATTAGAAGAACGCCGAGAAGGAGACCAGTTATTCCGTTTGAGTCGTCTGAAAGCGTAAAGACTGCTGGAGTGTTCAAGGAAGGGTGGGATATGAGAATAACAGCACCGATGACAGTTATTGCAGCAATTTCAGCCGCTGCCATAATTAATGAGAATCTTGCTGAAAGCCGAATCCCTGCGTAGGACATAATGAAGCCGAACCCCAGGGTTCCCAGGATTATTGGATAAAACATCAGTGACGGAATATTAATTCCGAATGCCTCTGCAAGCAGTGCAGGCACAAATACAGATGTGCTCAGCCCCATGAAACAGAGTGCCATAGCCTGGTAAAACACATAGTAAATGCCAGAAAAGCCGGCAGTCCTGGTTCCAAGGCCTTTCTGTATGTAAGAATAATAGCCTCCCGCACCCGCTGTCTTAAAGGAGATCCTCCTTATTATAACTGCATTGAGCATCACAACACCGAATCCAAGAACTGCTGCAAGAGGGAGTGCGCCAAGGGCAAATGCTGCGGCACCTGTTAGAGTTGCAACAGCCGCTCCCGCTGGGGCAGAGCCGGCTATTCCCTGAAAGCTTGTTTTTAGAAAACTCAGTGAGTTTTTTCTAAGACTGCCCATCACTTCTAATCCCTTTTTGTGTGCATTCTGCAATATAGATCCCAGTAGCATCGCAATTCAAACTAAACAGTTTCATTACATTCCATAATGTCATTTTCATAGCATCACCGTATACTTTCATACATTAAAAGATTTTCCAGAAATTAGAGCAGAAAAGAAAAAGAAACCACTCAGTCTGCCCGTCGGTCATCACTAATCAGACTAGGCTGAATTCATCATCGTGGCACTCATGTATTTAGGATGACTATTTCTGATTTCTGGCACATTTCTTCTTTTGAGGTTCAGCATTTACCATACATGCCTGCAATTGAATACATTCCTCTGGCTGATGAAGACAAACATTTGATTGAACTTGCCATGGAAGCCATCAGGAAGGGATACCGGGAAAACTGGCACAGCATAGGGGCAGCTCTGAGAACCTCGGATGGATCTGTATTTACGTCGATCCACTTTGATGCCACTGTTGGAAGAATTTCCATATGTGCTGAACCAATAGCGATGGCCAATGCAATAATGTCCGGGAAAAACAGACTTGATACTATTGTTGCCGTTAAACACCCCAATGTAAACAGGGGAAGGCCAGATTTTGAGGTTGTCTCACCATGTGGAATGTGCCGTGAGATGATAACAGATTACGATCCTGAAACAAAGGTCATAATCAAAACAGTCGAGGGCTTGAAAAAACTATACATGAGGGATCTTCTTCCATACAAATACAAGGAACCTTATCCTTAGTTCCCTTGCGTTAATTTTTTAATGTGATTGCACTCTACCAACTCTAAAGGGGCTGTGGGGTAGCTTGGTATCCTACGGGCTTTGGGAGCCTGAGACTCCGGTCCAAATCCGGGCAGCCCCATCTGATCTAGGTCCGGATTCATCCATTTGCACAGATTCGGTCATTTTTTCACTTCCCTGAAATATCTCCCCAATGCGGGACCTGACCACCTCCGCCACTTCATGCTGAGACACATGGGTGTACCTCTGTGTAGTCCGGAGTGATCTGTGACCCAGATGGATTTGGACCATGCGGAATTTGAAATAACAGATGAATGTAATGAACCCTCTGTTGTTAGGAGAAGAGTTTCCCAAATTTACTTCACTTTTTCCCTTGATAAAGTTGATAATGCTCTCGCAATATTGAAGGCATATGCACTCCAACCAGGAATTAAAGGAAACTGTCTCTAAAGTTAAGCCTTTGATGAAATGGGCTGGAGGGAAAAGGCAGATTTTGCCTCATCTCATGAATAATGTTCCAGATGAATTCTCTGTATACTATGAACCATTCGCAGGAGGTGCTGCTCTTCTCCTGGAACTTTTCAATGCTGGCAGATTAAGGAGAGCTGTAATCTCGGATATCAATACAGACCTGATAGAGCTATACAGTATTGTCAAGAACAGATGCAACGACCTGATAGAGGAACTTCAGAACATGAGATTCAAGAACACAAGCTATGACTATTACAGGGCAAGAGACCTTTATAATTCCCTTGATTCCAATGAGAACCCTGAAAAGGCAGCACTCATGATCTATCTGAACAGGCATGCATATAATGGCCTATATAGGGTAAACTCTACTGGAAAGTTCAATGTGCCCTTTGGAAGATACAGAAATCCATCTCTTCCCACCTCAGAGAGCATAATTTCATTTTCAAACGCCCTAAAGAACGTCAGGATAGTGAATGAAGACTTTGAATCCGTAGTCTGTGAAGCAACTGGGAATGATTTTGTATACTTTGATCCACCGTATGATCCTGTAAGCAGTTCTTCTAACTTTGACTCTTACACTTCAAATGGGTTCGGGCATGATCAGCAGATCAGGCTTTCCTCAGTATACAGGAGGCTTTCTGAAAGAGGAACAAAGGTTATGGAAAGCAATTCAAATTCTCCTCTTATTGACACCCTTTATAGAAACTACACCATTTTGAAAATAGGAGCAAGGAGGAGCATCAATTCGAAGTCTGAAGGACGCGGGAAAATAGATGAGCTGATTATAAAAAACTACACTGCGAATCATAACCCTTTGAATAGTACCTGAAATAAAACCCCGGGAACGACCAGTGGGATTGGAAAAGAAATTACAAGAACTTACATATTAATGACCAATATATATTATATATAGACATATAGTGTCAAACATATAGTATATTGGACACCCTTATGATTTTTGGAATGATCATGTTTCTGTAATGAGTAACGAGAATGGGACAAACCTCATAGATTCTATAAATGGGGCCAAATTGGGAAGGTTCCATTACAAGACCTGGCTCATTTCTGGGCTTGGATTTTTTACTGATGCTTACGATCTTTTCATAATAGGGGTTGTTACGAGCCTGCTTGTTTTGTCGGGATGGAATAAATTCTCCACCCTTGAGACTTCACTTCTGGATTCAACAGCACTCCTTTCTGCCGTTATAGGCGCACTGGTGTTTGGACGGCTACTTGACAAACTGGGCAGGAAAGCCATATATGGCTTTGAGCTGCTTGTCCTGGTTACTGGAGCTCTGGGAAGCGCTTTCCTTACTCCCACTAACGGAGTAGGGATACTCATAGCCTGGAGATTTGTCCTTGGAATAGGTATCGGTGGAGATTATGCGACAAGTTCAACCATTATGGCTGAGTACTCCAACACAAAGAGCAGGGGCAAACTTATAGGGATGGTATTCTCCATGCAATCCCTTGGCCTTCTCGCAGGGCCTCTTGTTTCCCTGGGCCTTATTTATTCAGGCATGAGCCTCGGAATAATATGGAAGCTGCTTCTGGCTTTTGGCGCTATACCTGCATTCATTGTTATATATTACAGGCGCAGAATGCCTGAAACCCCAAGATATCTCGTAAGAGTAAGAGGGGATGCAGAAGCAGCAAGGAAGAACTGGGAAAAATACACGGGGATGATATCTAAGCCTACTAATGTGGACACACATTCCGCAACCGTCAAGGAGTCATGGACGGACATACTGAAACAGAGGAAATTCATTCTGACACTAATAGGCACAGCCGGCTCCTGGTTCTTAATGGACTGGGCCCTTTATGGAAATTCAATAATGTCAAACACAATGCTCTCTGTCCTTGTTCCGGCATCTGTAACTGGGATTCACCATCTCATAACAACAACTGAATACAGTGCCATGATTTTTGGATTCGCAGCGCTTCCTGGATACTGGCTGGCAACATTTACCATGGACAGGATCGGAAGGAAACCTATCCAGATGGTTGGTTTTGCAGCAATGGCGATAAGCTTTGCCACTCTTGGAATATTTCATCAGCTTCTCTCAGCATCATATGTTGTTGACTTCCTGGCAATTTACGGAATAAGCTATTTCTTCATAGAATTCGGCCCAAATGTCACGACATTTGTGTACCCGCCTGAGGTGTTCCCCACAAAAGTCAGGGGGTTCGGTTCAGGAGCTTCTGCTGCTGGAGGTAAAACAGGAGCCTTTGTTGGTACTTTCCTCAATGTGATAATATTATCCTCATCCATAGGAGAGTCCGGGCTTTTCCTCATACTGGCATTCCTTTCTGCGCTTGGGCTCGTCTTCACCCTATTGCTATTGCCTGAGCCAAAGAGGCTGGACCTGGATGTGATTTCTGGAGAGGACGAACTTATATCAAGGGAGTCCAGACCGACAAAGACTGGCATTAAGCAGGACTGATTTTCGATCAGTTTATTCCATCATTTTTTTGCTGATGATGAAAAGTTATAACTTGCCCACAATAATCTCCCGGCATGCTCAGAGAGGACATTGAAAAATCCCAGGAATATTTTACTACAACAGTTGCTCTCGTTACCTCAGAGCTTTCGGGAAAGATCAATGTAATGTCAGCAGAATGGTCCCTCCGAGTTTCACTTGATCCATTTCTGATGGCTGTTTTCGTTGGTTACAGGAGGGGAACTTACAGAATGATAAGGGATTCTGGTGAGTTTGGCCTCAGCTACTGCTCAGATCGTCAGGGGCACCTTGCCCATGTTGCTGGAAATTATTCCATAAACGATGTGGATAAATTCCAGCTTGCAGGTTTCAATACAATGAAAAGCAGATATATCAGGGCACCCCTTATTGATGGTGCCATTTCCTGCTTTGAATGCAGGGTCATAGATGAATTCAAAGTCGGGGATCATGCAGCTTTCATAGGGGAGGTTCTGACTGCATATTATGACCCTGAAGCCAGCCCACTGGTATTTCACAATGGAAAATTCTGGAAAAAGGGTGAGAGGATAAGTAAAGGGCCCTGGACGGAATAAACATTAATAAATGACATTCCGAAATTCAATTCTGTGCCATTTTTTTATATGATGTGTAGAATACCCTCCATTGCGCCCTGAACTTATACTGATCACATTCGCCAAGGCCATACGCTCTTTTGCCTTCACAGCTCTGTCAGTATCGGTACCGTTTTTCCTTATATCTCTAAAAGTAAGCACGATTGACATATCACTTGTAGTGCTTGTCAGTATGGCAGTATCTACGGGTTTCCTCTATGTCTTTACAAGCCTGCGGTTGCACCCAAGGCACAAGCTTATTCTTCTCTCCACTCTCTTTTTTGTTGCCCTCCTTGTACTGTATATCAGGGAGGATCTCATTGCCCTTATTGCAGCCATATTCATAGGTTCAATCTCCCTTGGAGGGAGGGACCTTACTGTGAACCAGTCACTGGAGCAGTTCACCATAAGTACATATTCGGAAAACCAGAAAGAGAAGAACCTGATGTTCGGACTCTATAATTTTGGCTCCTATGCTGCAGGGGCAATCGCATCTGGGTTTCTGTTCCTCATAAGCAGCGAAGATTTCCCTTTGATATTTCTGGTAATTTTAATCCTCTCATCTCTTCAGATTGCGATATATCTTTATGTCAGCTTCCCGGATGTTGTTAAAAAGAGACAGGTAGAGACTCTTTCTGACAGGGCTCTCAGGAAAAACATCTCAAATTTAGCTGTACTCTTTTCCGTGGATTCCATTGGTGGCGGTTTGGTTAATACGGCCATTATTTCCCTGTGGTTCAGGGTTGTCTATAATATATCTCTTTCACAGGCCGGGCTTATATTTGTTCTTGTCAACGCAATAACAGCCCTTTCAGTACTACTTTCAAGTCATATATCGGGAAGGATAGGGCTTGTGAAGACAATGGTGTACACCCACCTAATATCAAACATATTCCTGTTCGCAGTCCCTGTATTCCATAACCTGCTGATAAGTGAAATATTTCTATACCTCAGACAGAGCACAAGCCAGATGGATGTGCCAGCCAGGGACAGCTTTATCAATTCATTCGTACCAAGAGATGCAAGAGTTGTGGCGAATTCAACATTTCTTGCAGTGAGAAACGGAGGCCAGGTACCCGGGCCCGGAATTGCCGGAATAATACTGAGCTCATTTCCTGAAGGGGTGTTCTTCACTGCGTCACTGACAAAGATAGCATATGATCTGGCATTTTTCTTCGGTTACAGGAAGTACAGTATCTGATTTCAAATATGGAGGTTGAATTTTTTCAGCTTCACATATTTCATGCTTATTCAGCTTTAACGTGAAGCTCCTTGAAGCCGAAGACAATGTCACTGTCCTGAGGGACAATCGGCTTCTTTCTGTCCACCACTATTGTTTTGAAGTTGTCCAGAAGAGTGTTCATTGCAACCTTTGCCTCCAGCCTTGCCAGAGGGGCCCCCAGGCAGTAATGTATACCCTCTCCGAATGCTATGTGCCTGTTGTCCTTTCTGTATATGTCAAATTTTTCAGAATTATTGAAAACCCTCTCGTCATGATTGGCCGAACCTATCCATGGCTGCAACACCGCACCAGATGGTACAGTGACACCAGCAATATCGACATCCTGTTTTGCGACCCTGAATATTGACTGGACGGGTGATCTGTATCTGAGAACCTCTTCTATTGCCTGGGGAACAAGGGACCTGTCATTCCTTAATGTTTCGTATGTACCGGGATGCTGGTCAAACACATAAATGGCATTTGAGATCAGGTTGGTGGTTGTTTCGTTTCCTGCTATCAGAAGGAGAATAAGAAAACCAAGCGTCTGGATCATTGAAAGCTTTTCACCGTCAACCTCTGCCGCTATTACTGCGGATATGAGATCGTCCTTTGGATCCTGCTTCCTAAGCTTTATCATATTCATGAAATAATCAGACATCTCCTTCATGGCAGTGGGAAAATCTGCATAACTCTCTGGGGAACCGCCCACAACGGTGTCGGACCATCTCTTGAATTTATCCATATCGGAAATTGGTATGCCTATCATCTCGGCAATAACGGTCACAGGGAGAGGGTAGGTGAAACTCTTTACAAAGTCAGTTTCTCCCTTCTTCATGCCTTCAACAAGTTCATTGCATATGTCCTGTATGCTGCTTTCCATCCTTTCAACCGCCCGTGGAGTGAAGGCCTTCATAACAATGGATCTGAGCTTTGTGTGAGCAGGCGGATCCTGATTTATCAGGCTCTCAGAAAATGGACCGCCTTCAGGGTTGAAGGCCTTTCCAAACTGTGATGAGAACAGATTGTAGTCACCTAGAACCTTCTTAACATCCTGATACCTGTATACACCATAAATTCTGTAGGTATCGTCAAAATAAACTGGTTTATCTGCCCTCATGTTCCTGTAAAACGGATAAGGATCCAGCCTGTCCCATAGATTTTCCATATAACTTAAATGCAGAATTGCTATTAAATGGCTGTTAAAAGATTTTTAAGCCTGATTATTTCCTCCCTAAGGCATGATAAAATGAGAATGAAAATTTACGATGACAGTATCCATGGATGCCTGTCTTATGCAATCGGAGACCAGGTATCTGGAGCAGCAGTCCTTATCGACCCTCTTAATGAGATAGGTTCTGAAAGATACATACTGGATTTGCAGGACATGGGGCTAAGGCTGAAGTGGATCATAGAAACGCACCTACATGCAGACCACATATCATGTGCACACCAAATATCGGATCTGACTGGTGCACCTGTTGTCATGGGCACATCTTCACCAGTGTCATTCCATTTTGAGCCTTCCTCCAAACTCCAGGAGATTCATCTGGGGCATCTTAGCTTCAAATTCATGGATACGCCGGGGCACACATCTGAAAGCATCTCCATAATACTCACCGATAGATCAAGAGGCTCTGACCCTCTGGCGGTTTTCAGTGGTGATCTTCTATTTGCAGGTGATGTGGGTAGGTCTGATCTTGCACTCACTCCAGAAGAGGAGAGGGTCATGTCAGCAAACTCCTTCAGAAGTATTCAGAAAATTATGGAGCTCCCGGATTCAGTCTTACTGTATCCGGCACATTATGGAGCCTCTAAGTGTGGTGGAATTTTCATGTCTGGGTCCCAGTTCTCCACCATCGGTTTCGAAAGAAGAAACAACAGATTCCTCTCATTTAGAAATGAAGATGACTTCTGGAAATTCCAGAGCAGATTCAGGAAGCTTGAGCCAGAAGGAGTCAGGATTATTAGAGAGAGAAATATCACAGGATCGTCAAAATGAATTCAAAACTGGCTGAAATTAATGAAAAGGTTGCCTCGGGAGAAGCTGTGGTCATAGACACTCGTACTGCCAGAGAATTTTCCAGAGCGCATATTCCGTCCTCTGTCAGCGCCCCATACAATTCATGGGGATGGGGCAAAGCTGTCAGCGACTGGCTTAATGGGCAGGATCTCCAGGTTGTCCTTGTGTCTAACAACAGCGTTGTCTCTGACAAGGCACTGAATGAGTTGAAAGCACACAAGATAGAGCCTATAATTGCAATTTCAGATGATCTTAAGGAGTGGGCGGATGAAAACCTTCCAATTGCAAGGCTCATCGAAATTGAACCGGATGTTCTTGAGAGCGAGATGGAGGAATGGGAGATTATCGATGTCAGAGAACCCTATGAGCTGAATTACGGAATGATAGAGGGAGCAAAAAATGTCCCCATGTCAGATGTGCAGAATCTTGTGAACTCACTTGACAGGAGCAAGAAGTATGCCATCGTGTGTGCACATGGAAATAGAAGTGAGGCAGCTGCACTTTATCTAAGTGATAACGGATTCCATGCTGCCACTGTTGTGGGTGGAATGGCAAACTGGATAAACAAGTCCCTCCCGGTTGTTTATCCGGAATGATTGCTCTACAAAATCTAAATTTCATACAGAATACAGCCACTGCCTGTATTTCTCATTCTTACCGTGGACAGCGGAGCTGTATTCGCCCAGAATTTCCCTGGTAATTTTCCCTGGTTTTCCATCCGCTATCTTTATGCCGTCAACAGAAACTATTGGTGTTATTTCGGCTGCTGTACCAGCAAAGAATACTTCGTCTGCACTGTAAACCTCATCGCGGAGAATGAGCCGTTCAGTTACATTGAATCCTCTGTCTCTTGCTATCTTTATGACAGAGTCCCTTGTTATACCCATTAGAATTGCTGACTCCGCCCCAGGTGTCACAATCTCTCCATTCTTTACAATGAAGATGTTCTGGCCGGCACCTTCAGCTACGTACCCCTCCCCGGATGTGAATATGGCCTCGTCATAGCCTGATGTACGTGCGTCCATGCTTCCAAGTATTGAATTCAGGTAATTGCCACTTGCTTTGGCTTCAACCGGAAGTATAGAAGAATTTATCCTCTTCCAGGAGGATACCTTGCATCTGATCCCTTTCTCCACCTTTTCCTGGAAGTATCCTCCCATCTTCATCGTCATGACAGCCAGGCTTACCTTCATCCCATCCGTTACAAGGGATACGCTTTCAGAATTGAAGAATGCAAATGGCCTGATGTAACATTCCTCCGGGCCATTTGCCCTTACTGTGTCAAGTATTGCTCCGGAAATTTCATCCTCTGTCCTTCCTATGTTCATCCGGTATATCCTGGCTGTATTCAGGAATCTCCTTACATGATCAGAGAGCCTGAATACTGACAGGCCTGAACCTGTACTGTACGCCCGAATACCCTCGAAAATACCACTCCCATACTGGAGGGAATGATTCAGGATAGGGACCTTTGCCTCTGACTCATCTACAAGTTTACCGTCATACCATACTTTTGATGCCATGCAGGTAAATTCATTGTTCATATAAATACAGAACCAACATTGCCGAAAGAAGATACAGATCAAAAGGAATGTGAACAAAACTATTAAGAAACCTGCAATAACCTCTCATTCATGTTAATTGTGGCATCAAATTCCTCCATCGGACTTGCAAGGAAATTATCCGATATTCTGGGAGCCAGGCTGTCAGGTTGCAGCACCAAAAGGTTCCCGGATGGTGAGCTTTATGTCAGGATTGAGTCAGACCTGAAAGGGCAGGATGTCATTGTGGTTGGAAACACACGAAGCGATTCCGATATCCTTGAGACCCTGTTCCTTATCAACTCGTCGAAGGAAAATGGAGCATCGTCGGTGAAGCTTGTAATTCCCTATTACGGTTATGCAAGGCAGCACATGATTTACAAACCCGGGGAGAGTGTCTCCTCCAGGGCGGTACTTAAAACCATGGAAAACTGGGCTGATGAGATCATATGTGTTGAGATACATGATAAGGCCACGGTTGGATTTGCCTCAAAACCTTTCACAAACGTTGAGGTTATAGACTCCCTTGGAGACTTCTTCAAAGACAGGAAAATAGACATTGTCATATCACCGGACGATGGAGGGTTTTCCAGGGCAGAGAAACTGGCAGAACGCATCGGTTCAAGGGCACTGTATATTGAGAAGAAGAGGATTGATTCCAGAACAGTTCAGATGAGCCTCCCAGAAGATGATTACTCTGGGAAAAATATCCTCCTTGTGGACGACATCATATCAACTGGCGGCACAATAATTAAGGCGATTGGCCTCCTAAAATCAAAATCTGCCGGGCGGATATACGTTACCGCCATCCACGGGGTATTTGCATCCGGATCCCAGAGCCAGATTTCAGCTGTATCCGATGGGCTCTGGGTGACTGATACAATAGATGGAGAATTCAGTTCCATATCTGTTGCTCGTGATCTGGCAAAGGTACTGGATAGGTGAATCAAATGATAGAGGAACTCAGAAACTGTCAGAAAGATGGCCCGTTCCGTGGTGAGGAGTGCTCAGTGTGCGGATCCAGAGGAAGGCTCCTGATGAAGGGCGGCGAAATTGAAGGAGTGGGCAGGATACTTGCAGGAATGCTAAGGCATTTCCCTGAAAACTATGGCGTCAGGATGGATGACCATGGATGGGTCAAGCTATATTCAGTTGCGACAGTAATAAGGGCTCAGAAGAAGAGTTTCTGGTGGCTGACTCCTTTTCATATAGAGGCTCTGGTACGGACAGATCCTAAGGAGAGGTATCAGATAAATGATAAGGAGGAAATAAGGGCCACATACGGCCATACAATACCTGTTAATCTTGATGACCTTCCAGCTGATGATATTCCTGAGGTGCTCTACTACCAGACCACTGATGAAGAGCTGGAATTTATACGGGAGACTGGAATCAGCCCTTCGGACAAGAGCTGGGTCCACCTTTCCCTGACACCACGCCAGGCATATATTTCCGGCCTGTTTCACATTGAAGCACCTGCTGTTGTTCCGGTTGACACTAAATCCATGATAAAGTCGGGAATAAATGTTTACAGAGCAACCTCCGATGTATTTTTAGTTGATAACATACCTCCAGAATTTGTTGGAGAAAAGATTGCTGAGACATTTGAACCCACTCCGGAGGAGGCAAAAGAACTCTCCCATGTCAGGGAAAGGCAGGAGAGAAAAAGGCAGACAAGAAGTGATATGGAACCATAACACCTTTACTGTTTGGTTTCACTTCCAGCCTTAATTTTAATCTGAGTGCCCAGTCAAATGTGATATTACAGCGTCCCTGCCTGAAATCATGGCGGACCTGATATCGTACTGGAACCTCTGCATCATGTAAACATCCGGGTTTTTCATGGGTTCCTTTACAAAAACTATCCCTGCAGAAATTGCCTTCTCAGAAAACCCATCTCTTCTTACTCTGTCCAGACTCAAAAGGCTGCGCTCTGTCATTGTGACTTTTCTTCCTTCTCCAGCCATCTTGAGGGCCTGATCGTGATACTTGAATATGTTTGAGTCTATCTTCACTTCATCTTTGTCTGGAAGATCAGGATAAACTCTATCCGGATTGCAGACAATTCCTTCGCCCTTGAGTTCCTGGCCAACTTTCAAGATAATTCCATATTTTTCAATCATCTTCTGGTAATACTCTATTATACTGAGAAATTCTCTCCTCTTTTCAGGATCTGAAATATCCAGGAGCTGGCCACCTATCTCTCTGCTCCTTTCGTAAATGGTAACTGAGGCACCTCTTGAGGCGGCAAATGAGGCTGCTTCCAATCCTTTGACACCTGCTCCGCCTATGTCAATTTCCCTTCCTTCAAGCCTCAGATTCCATACAGATGTTGCCTCAAGCCCCAGATCAGGGTTTACAGTACATCTGACTTCACCGTATCCAAGGTCTCTGCAGGCCTGGTTGCATCTTATGCATGGCCTGACTGTACCGGAATTTCTTATTATCTTTGAAGCGAACTCAGGGTCTGCCAGCATAGCCCTTCCAACCGCAACAAGGTCAGCCTTTCCAAGAATCTCAACTGCATCATTTCTGTCCGTGACAGAACCCACAACTATTGTGGTCACAGATGGTTTCCTTGGAAGTTTCCTGTAGATGTGCGTCTTTCCGGAATAGAATGATGAGGATGATCCTGGAGGCGCAAATCTTCCTGCTGAGAAGTGTGCATAGTCTATACCCTTTAGGGATTCAGCCACCTTGAGGCCGTAATCCGGGCCGTACCCGTCCGGGTCATCCTCGTATAGGCTCAATCTTATTCCTACGTTTAGTGATGTGCTGTCTCTGATCGAATCAATAATTTCCTGTGCAAACCGTAATCTGCCGTTGAAATCATTTCCATACCTGTCGGTTCTCCTGTTCAGTGAAGGGGACAGAAACTCCTGCACCAGGTACCCATGAGCCCCATGTATCTCTACACCATCAAAATTGGAGTGTTCAGCTATCTTTGCCGCCTTCTCGAAATCTCCTATCACCTGCTCGATGTCATCCAGGGTCATCTCACCAGGTGTTGTGCCTGCATAATCCACTGAAGTTGGTGCATATGCAGGCATTCTGTTAGTTTCCAGGAATGCCTTCCCACCGGCATGGACCAGCTGGGCAAATATGGCTGAATTGTGCAGATGGATTCTTTCTGTCAGTCTCCTGAACTTTGGAATGTGATCCGGATTGTATATGCCCATCTCATTTCTTGAACCACGGGCATTCCTGTCATTTACGTATGAATATTCTGTTATAATCAGGGCTGCTCCCCCTTTAGCCCTCTGCTCAAGATAAGAAATATGATTCTCGTTGGTGCTCCCATCAGGATTGGCAAGGTTTGAGATCATAGGGGCCATTACGATTCTGTTCTTAAGATCCAGATTGCCTAATCTAACCCTGTCGCTTAGATTCATCATGAGGGTGATTGCCCTATCACTTTTAAGTGTAATCAGACATATTCACAAAATTATTTAACTGATCTGAAGCAGTAAAATCTTCTTCTCGTATCAGTCATGCAGATCTGTGTCTCAACAAATCCCATACTTTTTAACAATTCAATGGAGTACAGGACCGAACGCTTTGATAGGCCAGTAAATTCCATTATCTCATTCAGCCTTGATATTTTTCTTGACCTGATAAACTCGAATACCTTTAATGCTGAAGGTGTTAAGTCTGGAATAATCTGGACATTTTCCATGGTTATGAATTGTATGACCTTAAAGTATTTAAACATGGGTGAACAAAATTGATTACACCCTGTATTAAATTATTCAGAAATGGAGATTGCCACTCTCTGTTATGAGAATGATGATGAGTTAATGCCTTATTTCTATCTGATTGCAATGGATCCGCTTCTGCTCATTTTTCAATCCCATTGAGGAATCTTTCGGCCTTTTCCAGAAGGTCTCTCTGGTTCTTGAATGTCAGTGAAGCCTTGGCCTTATCATATGTCATCCATACATGACCCACATGTTCATGGGAGATTTTGACCTGCAGCTCGGAATTCACTCTCCCAAGAAACATTACTACCTCTTTATCGCTTGCTTTGCCTGATCTCCTGTATCTGTAATTCATTACTTCCCTGAAGCCTTCAATTATTTTAGGGTCCAACCCGCATTCTTCCCTTGTCTCCCTTATTGCAGCCTCAAGCTCAGTCTCCCCGCTTTCTATGTGGCCTTTTGTGTAATCAAGAAACCCCTGTGACCTCTCCAGAAGCAGATATTCCCTTACGTTTCCACGAACCCTGAAAGTAACAATGCCGCAACTTTTTTCCTTTTCTCCCTCCCCTTTTTCAGCAGATTCCATGGATTCACTAGGAAACTGTGGCATAATAATTTGACCCTGAAATGCACTTCTTTGAAACTTGCGAAATATTTAATTTAGAATTTGGTTAATGGCTTTTGCATGGATCAGACTGACAAACGGATAGTTTTCAACCTTCTGAAGAACG
Organism: Thermoplasmatales archaeon UBA447; assembly: GCA_002503205.1. GTDB lineage: Archaea > Thermoplasmatota > Thermoplasmata > Thermoplasmatales > Thermoplasmataceae > UBA447. The sequence continues at coordinate 73,856 of DARE01000045.1, forward strand.
GAAGGGTATCCCAGAGGCAGATTGCTTCAGATCTTGGAATTTCTGCCCAGGTCTTAAACTACAGAATGAACAAACTCATTGAGGATGGCATAATAAAAAACTTTTTCCTTCATGTTAACCCCCAGATATACGGGAAAATGGAGGAGTTCGCAGCTTTCAAGACAGAAAAACAGTATGATGGTGAGATCTCCCTCAAACTGAACTGTCTTGAGGAAATCACACTTTACGGTTTCGTAGGCACCTCCAGGGAGGAACTTAACCAGAAAATAGCAATGGCAACTGAGGTGCTTGGTCTGCCTGTGATGAGATATCTCCCTCCGCCTCCAAAGATATCAATGAACATTCGGGACCTTGACTTCAAGATCATAGATCTACTGAAAAAAGACCCAAGGATGTCAATATCAAATATCGCTACCGCCCTTGATGTCCCATATATGTCTGTGAAAAGAAGGATCAACCTCATGGAGGAGAACCGTGTAATAGGTGTTATTACTCAGGTTGATCTTTCAGGAGGTGAACTTGTCCTGTATTCCATATTTTCCAACTCTGTCGACAGCTTCTTCCCCTCTCTTGCGCAGAGCACAATATTCGCTATAAGAGATGCGTCAGCCGGATTTGCCCTCTGTTATGCTGATTCACTGAAGACAGCGAAGAGCAGTGTCACTAAAGTCAGGGAGCAGGATCCTGGCGCTGAAGTAATGGTTCTTTATGACTATGAGTTTTATCAGTAATTCTTTAGCCGATTCATCTACTGGTATGTGCTTTGAAAGCTCAACCGGACTCAAATGATTTATTACCCAATTAGCTCTTGATCCCGCTGGTTAACTATGAAGGGAAAACGTATTCTCCTCACCGGAGGGGCGGGCTTTATTGGCTCAAACATGCTTGAGGCCCTTATCAGAGACAATGAGGTAACTGTATTTGACAACTTCTCAAATGTTGACAACAGGTATATCAGGAAATATGAGGAGGACAAACACTTCTCCCTTCACCAGGGGGATCTTGCCTTGCCCGATTCATACAAGGGCCTTGGAAAATTTGATGTGGTAATCCATCTTGCAGCAAACTCGGATGTTAAGAATGGGGCAGGTGATCCTGGAATAGATTACAGGAATAATGTGGAGGCAACATTCAGGCTCCTGGAATTCATGAGAAAAGAGGATGTCAGAGAGATGTTATTCTCCTCCAGCTCCACAGTTTATGGAGAGACAACTGTCCTCCCGACACCTGAATCCTATGGCCCATACATGCCAATCTCCAGTTATGGTGCCTCCAAGATGTCCTGTGAAGGTTTTATAACCGCATATTCCAATTATTACGGATTCAGAAGCACAATATTCCGCTTTGCCAATATTGTTGGGAAGAACTCCACACATGGGGTGATATACGATTTCATAAGGAAACTTCAGAAGAACCAGTCTGAACTGGAGGTTCTTGGTGACGGTACCCAGAGAAAATCATATGTCCACGTTAGCGACTGCGTAAATTCAATGCTCTTTATCCATGATAGATCACAGAGAACAGACATTTACAACCTTGGAAACCCAGGAACAACAGGAGTTAAGAGGATTGCTGAAATAGTCCTTCAGCATATGAAATTAACAGACACAAGGATCCGTTATACTGGAGGGGAAGAGGGCCGTGGATGGAAAGGGGATGTCAAGGTTGCGCAGCTTGATATCACAAAGATGCTGGCTACCGGGTGGAAGAACACCCTTGACAGTGAGCAGTCCGTGGTCAGGGCCACAAAGGAAACCCTTTCACAGATGGGGATAGCATGACCTCGGCGGACTATTCATACGATCCACTCATAAGGTGGGTGGTTAAGTATTCTCCAGTATCCAAATACAACATGTCACTCAGTGGTCTTCCTGAGGTGAAATTCAGTGATTTTGGCATAGATACTTCATACCGCCCGGATTTGGGAGACAGAAAGGGGATGGAGAAAGTATTCAGGGATGAGCTCTGTAAACTCTACGGCTTTCCTGAGAAGAATGTCCTGATCACAACTGGAGGTTCAGAGTCCATATTCCTCCTGAGTAAATACTTCCTTGACAGGAAATTCAGCATAATGGAGGGATATCCTGAATACCCTCCACTCTTCACAGTCCCGGAATCCATGGGTGGCAAGATATCGAAGCACACCTATTCCTCTGTCAGGGAAAAGTTTCTGACCGCAGGACCAAGAGACGTGATGTTCATGTCCAATCCCAACAATCCTCTGGGAAGCTATATCAGAAAGGATATGGTTTCAGGCCTTCTAAGGTCTGGAGGAGATGCTCCTTGGATATATGCAGATGAGGCTTTTCTTGAATTCATGCTACAGAACCGTCCAGAAAGCCTTTTCGCAGATGGGTACAACATTGTAATTAACGGAAGCATGACAAAATTCTATGGCTTCTCCAATTTCAGAGTTGGATGGATAGTTGGGCCGGAATCCATGATCAGGCAGCTTGACATCCTCAGATCCATAACTGGAGCACAGAATCCGTCATATCCTTTGTGGATTGCCACGCAATGCCTTCAGAACAGGGAGAAATTCCAGAAAAGGGCCAGAGCTGTTGTTGGCAGGGACCTTTCATTACTGCGCTCATTTCTGTCAAAACATTCCGAACTTAAGCTTGAGGCCGATCCTGGGAATGTCAGCTTCTGCTTCATAAAATATTCCTTTGATATGGACTCAGAGGCTTTCTGCTCCACTCTCTTGGACAGAACTGGTGTTCTTCTGTCGCCAGGATCATACTTTGGCCTTGAGAGAGGTTTCAGGATGTGCCTCACCCAGAATGAAAGAGAATTTTCGGAATCGCTTGAAGCCCTGGGAAAATTTCTTGACTCAATGAATTAGGAGTCATAGAAATTTTCTGAACCATTTCAGGGTCTCAGTGAATTCCGCCTCCATGTGCTTTTTTTCCGAAAATCCATGGCCCTCCCTTGGGAAAAGGAGAAGCCTGACATCCTTTCCCTTATCCTTCATTGCCTGATACATCTCGAATGCCTGGGATTTTGGCACAACCGGATCCTCAATGCCCTGCATGATCAGAAGAGGGACTTTCATGTGGTCTATATAGTTAAGGGGAGAAAATTTCTCATACAGATTCCTCCTGTATGGATCCTCGTTGTAGTGGGCCCTGTCCCATGCTGGAGCGAGGGAAGTCCCATGGAAGCTCACCCAGTTCGAAATGCCGAATAGTGCTACTCCAGTTCTGAAAACTTCAGTCTGAGTAACTGCCCACATAGTCATGAAACCGCCATAGGAGCCGCCTTTTATGAAAATGTCCTGCGTCTTCACCCTTCCTGTCTCTTTCAGATATTCAATTCCAGAGAGAATGTCCTGGAAATCCATGCCTCCCATATCGCCTATGTTAGCTTCTGCATATTCTCTTCCCTTCCCGGTGCTTCCCCGGTAGTTCGGAAGAAATACTGAGAACCCCTCATCAACGTAAATTGTGCTCCTGTCTACTATTGACGGATAAGAAAATGATGTTGGGCCCCCATGGACATTTACAATGAGTGGTGATTCAGGTTTATCTGAAATGAGATATCCATATATCTCCGTGCCATCTTTTGATTTCCACCTGAGGAACTCTGTTTTGTGAGGTTTGGTCCCTTTGATTTCATGATTAATGTCAGTAAGTGATTTTCTGCCATCAAGCCCAAATGAATACACCTCCTGTGGGCTTTCCGGATCTGTGAAAGGCAGAATGAAATATTTTCCGTACAGGGAAAAGGATGGGGAAGGGCCAGGAACTGATGTGCCCTGCGTTTCCCACAGGTCATTCCATTTCCCATCATAGGAGCTTATTCCCGTGGTGTTTTCCTCTCTCCAGAGAGCAACCACTTCATTTCCCCTGAACTGAAGGCAGGTGTATGTCCTTTTATGGCCCTCTGTAAGATTTTTCACAGTGCCATCTTTTGCACTGTACAGGAGGACATCCCCGGAAGTGAGCCCTCTATCGCTGCATATGCTCTCCAGTACAGATACATTCCCGGAAGATGATATTCTTGGGCAGGAGAGTTCTCTCCATTTCGGATCATATATCTCCTTCACTCCTTTTCCTTCAAGATCAAGTGTGAAGAGCCTTGAATTATACCACGCAGACTCCCCCTTTTCCCTTGAGGCAGATATGACGATCTTCCCTGCCCTCTCATAGAAATCCCAGACCTGCAGATTCTCGGTGATTCTGCTTATTCCCATACCTGGAATGTAATGATATAGCGAGCTGTAACAATCATCATCCATGAAGAAATACTGGTCACTCCCTTCCTCTTTCTCCTTAACCCTCTGAGGACCATCAGCATCCTTCATTATGAATAGAACTCCTCCAGCTGATGATATGAGGATCTCCTGGGGTTTGGATGAAAGTTTTACTAGTTCTGGTGACCATCCGGAAGATGAAATGGTGGAGCCAAGCCCTATACCTGATTCTGATCCCTTCTTCCAGGCAAATGCAATCCTTAACCCGTCATCAGAGACAGAGGGCCTGTCATAGTTTATTTTCTCATCCTTGAGCGTCAGGATCTTCTTTCCTTCAGATACATCATACATTTCTATGAATGATCTGTTATCCTTGCCCTTCTCCCTGTAGGTATTGGATGCTGAAACTGCGAAGTATCTTCCATCAGGTGTTGATGAGAAGCCTGAGATGTTCTTCATGGCAAACAGCCTTTCTATCCCTTTTTCCATTTGCATACCGGGCAATGTCGCTGAAACTATTTTATCTTTACAGAGAATTTCAGTGCCTTGCCAGACAGTTCGATCAGATGGAGGGAACTCGCATTCAGTGAACCTGATGTTATGACCGATTCAGTTGCATACAGGGAAAAGTCACATCTTCTTCTCCCATCTAAGGGTGAAATTAACAGTTTTCTTGCCATTATGTCCAGAGACAGCATACGCTTCTTCATAGGTTCTGATGGGCTAAACTCACTGACACGAATGGAGGCATTCTTCCACAGGGTTTATTCTGCAGTGGCGTCTGAGCCTGTTTCTGATATCAAGGAGAGCATTGAAAGCATGATTCTCACCAACAGCCTGAGATCACATTTCATCAGGGATTTCTATGCCCCTTCATTTGTCAGGGGCCTGTTCGATCTTCAGGCGGCAACCGACCTGGAGTCTGTCGTATATGAGGTGAATTTGCGCACTGGAGGATTTCATCATGGAAGATACAGATTCAACTTCTTCATCAGAATCGGAACCTCTGATCCGGAAGGCCTTGGAGAGGTGAAGAAACTAGTTTTCAGGGAGATGCTTAATCTCAGGAGACAGTCAAGGTGGAAACTGAGGACTGATAAGTACGCAACCTCGGACGATATCCTCAGAAACCCCGGGAACCTTATCAATTTCATCAGAATACCAAGTGAAAGAGATTCATTCTGAAGACCTATCATCCTCTCCATTGAGGATCTCAACACACTTTTCAGCCACAGCCTCCGAATTTTTTTCATCCAGGCCTGATTCAACTGCAGCCTTTGCAAAATCACCGTAAATTGAATCCAGATACTGGCGGTAGTGCCTCACAGCCATCTTTGAGTCCTGGTCATCTGGAATCCTGAATTTCAGTTTACCTGAAATGAGGCAGATCCTTGCAAATTTTGCCTGCTGAATGCTGCTGAAAAATATTCTCTCCCCATCGATGAAGAGGTTCACGCCTTCAAGCTCCCTGTACATGCTGAGGTCCCTGAATTCATGAACACTGAATTCCCTTCCGGGATATCCCTCTGGAAGGAAATCACCAGGAAAATCTTTCAGAGGAAATTTTCTGATCAGTTTTGCAGCGATCTCTCTGGCTTCTGTCTCATCCATATGTTCTGATCTCTTTGTAGTATTTACACGCTGAGTTACCTTAAAGTGTTATCAAGCATTCCCTGCGGATGGATTTTCTTTCGCCTGTAAACATATACGGTGCCATTGTCCTGGTAATAATGATGCTGTTCTATTTCCGAGAATCACGCGGGAAAATATACACACTCCTCTTTGGGATAGCCTGCTTCTTCTCCTCATCCTACGGTTTCCTCTCTGGAGCGTGGTCCTTTGGGGTCATAGAGCTTGCCTGGGGGCTCATGACACTGAGAAAGTATGTTGGACTCGGAGGGAAAAGATGATCAGCTCTTTCCTGCCTCTTCCTCCAGGGAGTAACTGGGAATCGTGTGGTTCCTTCTTGAGGAGAACGGGTGGAAATAGTGGCCGTTTCCCTTATAGAATTTAGAGAAGAACTCCACATAAAGAAGCCTTGCGCCCTGAATACCTGGTTCGAATATTGCTATGACCAGGTTGAAAAGCTGGCCCAGAACAAGGATTATGATTCCAACGATTGCAAGGAGAGGTGATTTCTCAACACCCTTCATGAATATCAGATCTATAACCTCTGAAAGTATAACCGAGGCTAGGAGAATGCCCAGAATTCGGGTATATGAGAGTATGTGGCTTATTATTGAAAGGACCTCTATTGCACCTGTTGCCTTCTCCGTGGCAATGACAGTGCCGACTCCAGCAATGATCATTGCAATGGAAATTGGGGTCTGCGGGCTAGTTGAGAAATTGAACGCCAGATCGTGATGGATTAGCGCAAGCCCCAGAATGGCAAATCCCCATGATACAAGGATCCATCCGATTCTGCTCACCATTCCAGCCCTGTGCCTCCTGTAATATTCGTTAATGAAACCAAGAACAAGGCCGAACGATACCATTCCAAGGCCTATGTACCCTGTGAATAGAAGAAGCTTTGGAACCATAACAGACTGTGGCACCAGAGCAACCGGCTGAGGCGGGAAAGCTCCTATGTGGGCCCCACTGAATCCAGAAATGAGCTGGAACACTGTGACAGGAAGAAGTGGAAACCCGAAGAATGAATTGAATAGCAATCCTGCAACTATGGCTACGATTGACCCCACCATAAGAGTTTTGGCAAGAACTCTCAGTGGGTTTTTTCCGAAAATCGTCAGTGCGAATGAGGTGAGTTTCTTCGGTACAATCGTTTTTGGATTTGGTGAATTGAGCTTCTTTGACATCCATATTGAAAGCGCAAGGATGACCAGCCCGTAACCCCAGTCTCCAACCATGATCCCGAAGAATACAGGGAAGATTATCCCAAATATTATTGTTGGATCCACCTCATATTCCTGTGGAAGTGAGTAGAACCGGACAAAGAATTCGTAGAATCTGAACCTTCTGGGATTGTTGAACATTGTCGGAGGCTCCTCGGAGGACTCTATCTCCCTTATTATTATCTTTCCGCCGGAGACATTTTCAAGAAGCCTTGACATTGGTTTGAAACGCTTGCTGGGTATCCACCCCTCCATGACAAATGTATCCTCTGTCGTGAGGAACTTTTCAGATACCTCCAGTTTTCTGTTTTCGATCTCAAGCTGCTCACGGATCTGGACAATCCTCTCCCAGTATCTGGATGAAATGGATTTCAGCTCCTCCATTACTTCCTTCAGAGTATTGCTGTTATCCTCCAGCCGCTTTTTGAGCATAGCCCTGTAGTCCTGCGATCTTCCGCTCATCTCCGGAATATGTAGCATTGAGAGAGCGTTGTCGTTGACGATCCTTGCAAGATCCGAATCGGCACCATGCCTGATGGATACAAGAACTGAGGAATCGGAAACAGGGTGCATAAGAACAGGTTTGAGTTGTTCCAGCAATGGCCTTATTGCCGCTGTCTCGTTTCCGGAGACAACGTATGAGGTGATTGTGAGGCCACTGAGGATACCAAGATCTAGATTAAAATCACCGAGGCTGTCAAGAGCAGAAAGCCGGTTTTCGATCTCCTTCTTTTCTGAGAGCAGATCTTCCTCCCTTCTTTTCAGTGTGGATATCTCATCGTCCAGATTCAGGGATTCCGCTTCCTTCAGAAGTGTTTCCATGTCGAAGCTTGCTTTGCTCTCAGCCTGAGATGGGGGCAAAGCCACCTCATATCCTCTGAACCTCTGAAGCAGTGCATTGATCTTTCTGTATATTTCATCTGGCCTGCCTGGCCTTAACAGTTTTCCAATGTCGCCAGATACAGGTTCAAGCTGTATTACACCGGAATCATGAAGTGCCGAGACAATTGGCCCCTTCATTGATGATGAGGCAATTATCCTTACTCTTGACATATTTTCCGGTTTGAGGCTCAAATTACTTCACACCCGCGTATTCCTTCAGGAGTCTGTCAAAAAGGGCAACCAGATCCTCATCAGATATCATGAGCTTCATCCTTGAGGCCTTTATCCTTGCATTCTCAAGTATTCTGGATGCTTCCTCCTCGGCCTCCTTTCTGGATGCTTCAATTTTCCTTTCCCTCTCCTCAGAAAGTTTTTTCTCTGTCTCAAGAAGGCTGTTCCTGAGGCTTTCCTCCAGTGCTTTCAGCTCGGCTTCCTTCTGTGATTTCATCTCTTCTACGGAGAGAGAGACATCATTCTCCTTGTCCTTTATTGCTTTAAGCGTGTCGAGATCGTCCATCAATTTCACCTCAGCAGAAAGAAAGCCAGCACGAACAGTGCAATGGAAGGGTTCAGGAAGCCAAACAGGATCCTTATGTTCCTGAAGCGCCTGAGATTCCTGTTGTTCTTTAGGTCATCGAAGGTTATCTGCCTTGTTGGATAGTATTTCACATACTTTGTCCAGTACTTCACTGGTTAACATCCCCCTTTCTTGTTATCTTTCTCTTCACTATCTTGAGTGTGGTAAACATATCCCTCTCGATCTCCTCAAGCCTCATCCTTATGAGTTTGGCCTGGGAGTTCAGCTGAGGTATCATTATGTTTTCCAGAGCGTTCGACCTTCTCTTGGTCTTCTCTATCTCATGGAGAAGCTTCCTCATTGAGTTTTCCTTCTCTGCAATCTCAATTATCTGATTGTAAACTTTCTCAAATATGTTCATGGCATCATTTATTGCCGTTGGTACCGATGATGCCTTGTAAACTCTTGACAGTATTGTCTGATTGTATTCCGGAGACAGCTCAGGTATCCTGACCCCCATGACATTCTTGAGGTCGATATCCACCATCGGATTTGATGACATGTACGCAATCCTCTCTAGTTCCATGGTTCCGGAGACTATCTCTGCGATCCTCAGTGTTTCCATTGCCTCGCCTATCTCTGCCCTCAGGTTCTCCCTCAATCCCTTGACAGATCTGCTGATCTTGAAGAATTCCATCACAATCGCAGACCTCTTCATCTTAAGCAGATCAAGCCCACGCTTGGCAAGCTTTATTCTCCGCTTTGTCCGGATGAGTTCAATTCTTGTAGGCTTGATATCAATCTGAGGCATCTCTACTCCTTCTTCCATTTTCCATATTTTGCTATCTGTTCGCTCTTTACCCTCTTCATATCAGATTCCGGGAGTGTGGAAAGCAGATCCCATCCCAGGTTAAGGGTGGCTTCAATGTTCCTGTCCTCATAGAAGCCCTGGTTCACGTATTTGCTCTCAAAGAGATCAGCGAACTTCAGGTATTTCCTGTCGTTGGCGCCAAGTGCCTCCTCCCCAACTATTGCACTGAGTGATCTGAGATCCTTCCCATTTGCGTACGCTGAATATATCTGATCAGCCACACCCCTGTGATCATCTCTTGTCCTTCCCTTCCCTATTCCCTGGTTCATCAGCCTGGACAGTGATGGCAGCACATCCACTGGAGGGTACAGCCCTTTTCTCTGAAGGTCCCTGCTCAGAACAATCTGGCCCTCTGTAATGTATCCTGTAAGATCAGGAATGGGGTTTGTAATATCATCCCCGGGCATTGTAAGTATGGGGATCTGCGTTATTGATCCATTGCGGCCCCGTATTTTCCCGGCCCTCTCGTAAATGGTGCTGAGATCCGTATACATGTATCCGGGGAATCCTCTTCTTCCCGGAACCTCCTCCCTTGCTGAGGAGATTTCTCTGAGGGCTTCACAGTAGTTTGTCATGTCTGTCAGGATCACCAGGATGTGCATTCCCCTCTCGTATGCCAGATACTCTGCAGTTGTTAGTGCAACCTTCGGAAGTATGATTCTCTCCATACTTGGATCTGATGAAAGATTCAGGAACAGGACCGATCTTGATATGGCATCTGTTTTGGTGAATTCGCTTATGAAATAGTTTGCCTCTTCGCTTGTAATTCCCATAGCTCCGAAAACCACAGCAAAACCATCCTGGCTACCCGGGACCTTTGCCTGCCTTGCTATCTGGGCTGCAAGCCTGTTGTGCGGCAGACCTGCAGAAGAGAATATAGGGAGCTTCTGCCCCCTGACAAGAGTGTTCATTCCATCGATGGTTGAAATGCCGGTTTCTATGAATTCTGAAGGTTCCTCTCTCGAATATGGGTTTATGGCATCTCCCACAATCTCTATCTTTTCTTTGCTCACAATAGGCTGAAGATGATCAATTGGTTCACCAAGGCCATTGAATATTCTTCCCAGCATCTCATCAGACACAGATACCCTTGCTGTTGAACCTAGGAATTTAACCTTTGTTCCCGTTATATCCATTCCTGAGGTGGGTCCGAATACCTGCACCACTGCAAGGCCGTTGCTGGTGTCGAGGACCTGCCCTGTTCTCTTCTCACCATTTTCCATGGTTATCTCAACAAGCTCATTGTAAGCCGCATCCCTGACCTTCTCCACAAAAAGAAGAGGGCCGCTTATCTGCCTGACTGTCCTGTAATCTATCTGTGGCATCTATTCCACCTCCAGAATCTTCTTTGACTGATCATGTATCATATTAAGCGTCTCTTCAAAATAAGACGGGAACTCGTTTTCCTTGACTTCCTTCATTCTTGATATTTTCTGCCGAACGCTCATATTCTGGAGCTGTGACATTGATATTCCATTGTCCAGAGCAATCGATTGGGCCCTTCCTAGCTCAACAATGCATTTCAGCATTCCGTACTGCTTCCTGATGGAGCAGTACTGGTCTATCTCGTCGAAGGCACTCTGCTGCAGAAAATCCTCCCTGAGTATTCTGGCTATGTCCAGGACATTCTTCTCTTTTTCAGGAAGGGCATCATACCCAACAAGCTGAACCACTTCCTGAAGTTCAGCCTCCTGCTGGAGCAACCCCATGGCCTCGCTGTATATGCTGCTCCAGTCCTCGGCCACATTCTTATTGAACCAGGGAAGAAGTTCATCATGATAAAGTGAATAACTGTTGAGCCAGTTAATTGAAGGAAAGTGCCTCCTGGAAGCAAGTGATGAGTCCAGAGCCCAGAAAACCCTTGTGACGCGCAGAGTGTTCTGGGATACAGGTTCAGAAATATCTCCTCCCGGAGGTGATACGGCTCCAACAATTGTTATTGAACCGTTTCTCTCATCATCCGAAACTACAATCGAATTTCCGGAACGTTCGTAAAATTCTGAAAGCCTTCTTCCCAGATATGCAGGGTAACCCTCTTCCCCTGGCATTTCCTCAAGCCTTCCTGATATCTCTCTCAGCGCCTCCGCCCATCTGGAGGTGCTGTCCGCCATAAGGGCAACATTGTAACCCATATCCCTGTAATATTCTGCAATTGTAATTCCAGTGTAGATACTCGCTTCCCTTGCCGCAACAGGCATATTTGATGTATTTGCTATAAGCACTGTCCTCTCCATGAGCGGTTTTCCGCTCTTCGGGTCCTGAAGCTCCGGGAATGTGGTCAGTATTTCTGTCATCTCATTGCCGCGCTCTCCACATCCCACGTAAACGACAATATCACTGTCAGCCCATTTGGAGAGCTGGTGCTGGACAACTGTCTTTCCACTTCCGAATGGACCGGGGACAGCAACAGTTCCGCCCTTTGCTACCGGAAAGAATGAATCTATGACTCTCTGCCCTGTAATCAGTGGAATATCCGGGGGTAGCTTTCTCAACACTTTCCTGGCAACCCTTACGGGCCATTCCTGCTTAAGCCTTATCTCTGCCTTTCCCCCATCATCCAGATCAAGTGTGCAGATTGTGTCTGAAACCTTGAAATTTCCTGACTTTATGGAAGAAACCACGCCATGGAGGCCGAAAGGAACCATGACCTTGTGCAAGATGATTCCTGTCTCCGGGACAGTCCCTATAACCTGACCTTCTGATACCCTTTCCCCCTTTTTAACGGAAGGTGTGAAATCCCACTCCTTCCCTTCGTTCAGAGGGGATGCTGTGAATCCCCTTCTGATGAAGTCTCCGGAGCTCTGTCTTATAACATCCAGCGGGCGCTGTATTCCATCATATATGGATGTGAGGAGACCAGGCCCAAGATCCACCGAAAGGGGCCTGTGTGTGTTCTCAACCTTTTCACCTGGCCTGATTCCGCTTGTGTCCTCATATACCTGAACAGTAGCCCTTTTTCCATCTAGCCTAATGACCTCTCCCACAAGACCGGCATCCCCTACTTTGACAACATCGAACATCCTTACCCCTTCGATGTCCTCTGCAATTACCACCGGCCCTGAAATTCTGACTATTTTCCCCATACATTCAACCTCTGATCTCGACGCCAAGAACCCTTCTTGCAAGATCCGCTACAGATTCCAGGTCCTGGCCGCCTGGAAGCGGAATGAATACTACCACTGGGTCCGAACTGGAATCCGCCATTCTTCTCTGCCTAGGATCCATGAACTCCTTTATGCTCTCCGAAACCATGATAAGTGAGAAGGAAGAATCCCTGAGGAGCTCTATCACCTTTTTTGCTCCCTCTTCACCTGTGGCAATGTATGAATCTGAAAGGCCGATAAGCCTGAAGCCTATGACCAGCTCCCTCTCCCCAACCACGCATATTCTGCCCGATGTAATTTTTCCTGCCAAGCCTTAACAACCCCTCAGTATATTAAAGACATTATCTTTTCTCTTGGAATATTGTATATATTCCCAAACGCTGCTGACCTTAGATTCTCCCTTTCTCTCTCTGATTTAAGGATATAGCTGAACGTGTAGGCAACGGAAATTGCAAGGGCCGAGAACCTTTCAAGATATTTTGAATAGAGCCCTCCCATAAGTGTTGATTCAACCATCTGGAGCCTCCCAGATGAACCTGCAGCTGCGAGCCTCTCCCTTGCCCTTTCCTCCATTGGAAATTTCTGGAGTGCTTCCTGAACTGTTGAGGATGAATATATCTCCTCAATTCTGGAAAGTGGGACTGCGCCTCCAGGTATCATGGAGTCAGAAATACGTGCATATTCAAGATCCATGCTCTTCCCCTTCAGCGCAACCATCATGTTTCTGACATCTATTGTTTCCTGGAAGAACTTAAACACCGGACCCTCATCGCCATTGTAGAACTTCACAGATGAAAGAAGGTTTGAAAAATAATAACTGTCCAGTGCGGACAGCAGTATGGAAACGTCATTCACCCTTCTGTATCTTTCCATGTACTGAAGCAGTACCTGCCCGTAGCCATAATTTGACAGGTAGCTGACCACGGACTCAACAGAATTCTGGGAGAGAATAGAGCGAAAGTCACTCTGGCTCATTCTTCCTCCGAATATTCCAAGTGGGATATCCCGGAAACTGAGGAGATAATTCTCTGTCTCCCTCAGGTCATATCCCATAAATTTTGATGATATGATCGTTTTTATGTTTTCTATATCCCACTTCGACAAATATGCCCTTATAACTTCTCTCCCCGGAGCAGGTGCCCCCATAAGTGCAATTCTGTTCCTGAGTACGAGCCTGTGGTTCAGGGCGTTGTTCAGAAGATCCCTGTCCTTCGATACTGTTGAGAAGAGATCAAGATCCTCTCTGTAGAAAGTGGAATATAAAGTGGATATCATTTCCTCCACTGATTTGGCCTCGTAAACTCTCCTTAATGTATCATCAGTAAGAAAATCTGTGGAATGGGCCTTAATTTTGCCATAGGCCCCGATATAGGTTGGATCCATGCTATTCACCGATGTTCTCAGAAATAGCAGCAATCATCTTTTCTCGCAGATCCAGGTAAATGGTATAGATCCTGAGGTCAAGTTCCATGCTTCCATCCTTTGATGAAGCAACGATACCTCCGTATTTGGAAAGAAGCGGATCATCTCTAACGGACTCTGCCTCAGGCAGAACATTCTGATCCTTTTCTCCAACCTTTATCATGCAATCCTTCCCAAGAGCCCGGAAGGAGATGTCTGCAAGTGAAGACAACAATTCCTTGTAATTTTTCCATTTTTTGATATCCTGAAGATGATCCTCAACCTTCTCTAGTGCTGAATTGACAATCTCCTTTTCACGGCCCCTTATCATCCTGAGGGATTCCATCTGGGCTGAACTGATAATGTTCTTCTTGAGGCTTACAGTTTCACTCTCGATCTTGCTCTTCCACTCATCTCTGAGATCTTTGTCCAGGTTTGAGTATTTCTGCCTGATCTCAGCAAACCTTGCTTCATAGTGTTCACTGAGCTCCTGCATTTGCTCTTTTCCCATTTTTTCGATTTCCTGGATTATTTCCTCTAGAGACATGTTTTACCTTACAGAATCCTGAGAAGCAATATCAGACCAAGGACAAATCCTATAATCCACAAAGTTTCCGGAATAACGAAGAATATCAGAACCTGTCCAAACTTTTCCGGTTTCTCGGCAATTATGCCCATACCTGCTGCTCCGATACCCTGCTGGGCCATACCTGTTCCTATGAGCCCCCCTGCAATTGAAATTGCTGCCGCTATCGCAAGAAGAGCAGAGGTATAGTCTATGGTTGTGACCATCTTGTTAACACCGAAAGTTGATTGTTGAAGGATATATAAATCTCACAGGTATTCAGATTTCGCCGTATTTATTCCTATCCATTCTTAAAGTGCCTAAACTTTCACGGTTATGGTTCTATTGCTGTTGATCCTGCTCATTCCTGATGGGTCATCAACAACAAGAGTGAACTCCTCACCGTTTCCTCTGATAGCGTTGTCTATCCTTTCTCTCAGTGCATTTATCACTTCCGGATCAGCATCTTCAGAATCGAACAGATACAGCCTGTCAAGAAGTTTCTGAAGTATTCCTTCAACGGTTGTTATCTCTCCTGTTGACTGCTCACCTGGCTCTATGTCAGCAAAATATTCCGGGATCTCAATCTTGGCCTCAGGTGATCTGTAAACAAGTATTCTGAGATCCAGAGAACTTCTTACCCTGAGAACAAGCTTGATGTGTGAGCCCCTACTGAGCTGGCTGATGTTGCTCTTCTTGTAAAGGCACTTCTTGCAGAAATAGGTGTCTATCTCTATACCCTCCTCATAGGATATGCTTGTCCTGTAATGTATGAAGTACAGCTTTGAGCCGCAGTTGGGGCATTCTACCTCTGTCTCGAACTCCTGAGGTATATCTTCATCTTCCTTTTCTGTCATCAATATCAGGCCATTCACTGAGTCTTCCATGCATGAAGAACTTTGCCTTTTTCAGATCCTCCACCTTCGAGGATTTGGTAAGGAACATAGCAATTTTCAGATCCCTGAGTATGAAGGAAATTTCCTCTTCTATCTGTTCCCTTGAGGTGTCTGCACCCTTAAGGAGTGTTCTGGCAAATCCACCGGATATCGCACCAAGGGCCAGTGCTTTTGCAAGATCCAGACCATTTCTCAGGCCTCCTGACCCGATAACGGGAAGACCAACCTGGCTATATATGATTGATGCCGGCGATGGTATTCCCCAGTCCCAGAATGACATGCCTGAATGCATCTTCTCCCTGCTGCCTGCACTCTTTGCCCTGTAATATTCAATGGCAGCAAAAGATGTCCCTCCGGATCCACCGACATCTATGGCTTTGACACCTGCATCCTTCAGATCCAGAGCGGCTTCCTTTGATATTCCATTTCCCGTCTCTTTAGCTATTACAGGATAACTTCCTGCTATCTCCTTTAACCTTTTCAGAACACCCCTGGCATTTCTGTCACCTTCCGGCTGAACCATCTCCTGGAGAAAGTTGAAATGGATTATCAGGAAGTCAGCTTCAATCAGCTTGAATGCATATTCTATATCGCGATCTGTGAAAGCTGGCTTATCCTGTTTAATAAGCTGAGGAGCACCTAGGTTTGCTATACGAACCGGAACCTTATGATTGAGTATGACTGAAAAAGTATCCGCAAGCTCCTTCTTCTCCACCGCTGCCCTCATGCTGCCCACACCCATTGGGATATTGAACTTTTCAGCGGCCACCGCAAGGTTGTCATTTATCCTCTTTCCCAGCTGGACTCCTCCTGTCATTGAGGATATTATCATGGGATGCCCTATGCTCTTCCCCAGAAAATTCACTTCCGTTTTAATGGAATCATAATTGATCTCTGGGACGGCCTGATGTATGAATGTTATGTCATCCCAGTAGTTGTGTTCACCCTTAACATTCTGATCCTCTGCAATCCTGATGTGCTCTTCCTTTCTGTTTTCTATCATCTTATCACCGTTCCTTTAAAGAAAGGTTTCCCTATCTGATGTATCCTTTCCGGTTTCCTTCCATTTATTATAAAGACCTCAGTCCCTGATCTGGCCATCTTCCTCATCTCATCTATCTTTCCTGCCATTCCGCCGGTGACATCTTCCCTGTTGATGCTTGTTCTGACATCCCCTTCAAGCTCCTTAAGAAGCTTAGCATTTCTGTCAGTTCTTGGATTCGATGTGTATATTCCATCAACATCTGTGAAGAATATTGCCCTTTCAGGCTTGAACTCTGCTGCAAGCCTTGACATGATTCTGTCGCCAGAGATTATTCCTATTCTCTCCCCATCTATGTATACATCTCCGAAGAAGACTGGCAGAACATTTCTGTAAGTGAATTCTGATGCCTTCTCTTCAAAATCGGACATCATAACGGCAGCAGGCATGGAAATGCAGGGCCCTATTTTATCATCAATTATGGAGCATACCCTCGAGTTCAAATCCAGCATATCCATATGGATTCTGCTGAAGCCTGCAAGCTTTTTGCTGTCAAGTTTACCAGGTATTCCATACCTGTGAGCGAGTATGTGGCCGAAGGAGCCTCCACCATGAACAATTATTATTTGATCTTTTATCTGCGCTATCTCTTCAATTATTCTTGAAGTCGCTTTTTGCATGAATGTGCGATATCTGCCTTTTGCAGTAATAACGCTGCCTCCAAGTTTTATAATATGCATTATCCATTCCCTAAATGTGCTTTATAATAATTAGGTTTGTCAGCCCCTGAAATATAAATCATCAAGTATTTTTAATCCTGAGAATCATAATCAGGAAATTATTTTAGGGCTTTGGCTATTCACCATAACACAGGGCCGGTAGATCAGCGGTAG
>DARE01000028.1:0-7648 GCA_002503205.1 Thermoplasmatales archaeon UBA447
TCGAACCGGCGAACCCCTACGGGAATGGACCCTGAATCCATCGCCTTTAACCTAGCTCGACAACCTCCGCAGGTAAAAGTGAGATTAAACCAGAGTATATTAAAAAATCGAGCCATGTGCCATTTTCCTCAAATTTAAAACGTAATAATCCCATACTTAAATTGTGTTGTTTCTAAAAAACCAGGTCAATCTAAGAAGTTTCCCCCGATTATTGTCTTAATAACATTTAACTTCCGATCCAATATGTTAATATCCGCGATTTTTCCAGCGGCAATGTCACCTCGGTCATTCAATCCCATAAGGGATGCTGGATTAGTCGATAGGGCTTTTATGCAATCGCATAAACTGACACCTTCTCCACAGAGGTTCATAAATGCCTGCTCAAGTGTCAAAACACTGCCTGCAATGGTTCTGGTTCCTTTAATCCACACGACCCCATCATGCATCTCAATTTCAACTCCTCCCAAACTTGAATTCTCTTCTTCTGTTCCTCCAATAGAGAGAGAATCAGTAACCGCTATTATGTGATCCCATCCTCTCATTTTGGATACTATCTCGATTGCATGTTTAGAGACATGATGAAAGTCAGATATGATCTCCAGGAAAGCATTTTGAGAAAGCAGGCCTGCTCCAACCATGCCCGGCTCCCTATGGTCCAACTTCGTCATAGCATTATAAAAATGGGTCATAAGTCTCACTCCAGAAGCTAAGGATAATGAGGCAGTAGCGAAATCTGCATTTGAATGGCCCACAGAAACCATTGTTCCGGCTGACTGGAATCTCGACATAGCCTCATTAAATAGATTTAGTTCTGGTGCCATATCTACAATTTTGAGAGCATTATTAGAACTCACAATTATTTCATTTACTTCATCCATTGAGATTTTTCTGACAAATTCAGGGTTATGCGCTCCCCTCTTTTCCATACTTATAAAAGGTCCCTCGCTCCTTGCACCAATAATCCTGGATTCCGAAGATTTTCTTGATCTCATTAACCTATCTATTTTTTTGATGAAATTTATAAGTTGATCCTTAGGGAGTGATACGCAAGTAGGGATGAAGGAGGTAACACCTTTCCTAGCAATTGCAGATGCCCATTTCCTAATATCTGTTTCATTTGATGATACGGCATCAATACCAAAATAACCATGTGTGTGGATGTCGATAAAGCCAGGGACGACAACTTGGTTTGAATAGTCTATTATTCTGTCAAAGTAAGGCTCCTTAGAAATACCAGTGATAGTTTCCCCAGATACATTAACAAAAGCATCCTCTATGACGCCAGAAGAAGTTACCACTTTATTTGCCGATAAACTAAACGAATTCATGCTCCTTAAAGAAGTGTTATGATGAATTCGTATTAAAGCGCTTCATGATCACAGAACGTAATGAAAGGTTTATACTCGCACGAACCATATTTAAAAAATGACAATAATGATGGATGAAATCCGGGAGGAACCCCGGTCACTTTCACAAACGATCTCGCATAATAAAGATAAAGCCAAAGTGATCGCTGAAATACTGAGAGATTCCTCAATGGTATACGTAACAGGAAGTGGTACTAGCTACTATGCTTCTGTCTTTCTCTCTACTCTCCTTTTGAAGAGTGGAGTCCCAACATTTCCTATACAGGCCTCCGATCTTAATGGTGCTGTATTTTCCGATAGATTTTCCAGTCCGGTAAACATAATATTCAGTCAGTCAGGGGAAAACATTGATGCACTTTCAAGCATGAATTTCTCGAAATCAAAAAATATCAGAACTATCGGGATAACCAATAACCCAGAAAGTACTCTAGCCAGAAACTCACATGTTTCAATTGTTACTATGGCGGGGAATGAACTATCTGTGGCTGCAACTAAAAGCCATACCGTTCAGCTTGCCATATCTATCTTGATATATGATGCCATGAACTCACACTTGCTGGATAAAGTAATTTCCAATGCCTCAAGCCTTGTGGAAAGAGTGATCTTGAACGATTCAATTGTAAAGAATTTGGGAAACAAACTAAAGGATCACGTAGTTTTTCTTGGTGCTGGTTTGTATTATCCATTAGCCATGGAGGGGGCGCTAAAATTCAAGGAAACATCTGGCTCTTACGCTGAAGCATACTCTACTAGGGAATATTTGCATGGCCCCATTCACACGCTCGATGACCAAACCTCAGTTATTCTTCTTAGAACGAACGAAAACAACGATAATTCAGTAATAAAAAAAATAAGTGAAATTGGCGGAAAGGCGATTACAATAGGTCCTTACGATTCTGATATAACAGTTCCACAAACAGATAGTATTATCCTTGCATTGGAATATTTATCGGTAATTCAAATGCTGGCTAACTACAGGGCACAGTTTAAAGGAGAAGACACTGATCATCCAAGGTTTCTATCCAAGGTTGTCAGAGAATAACCATTTTCTTTTTCAAGTTCCGCACTGGATAAATGAAGTGCCACTTACATAAAACAATGTTTAATCTTTAATATTGCCTGCATGCCTGGCCTTGGACTATATTTGGCTCCCCTTGAAAAGAGAAACAAATTGCAATGCTAAATTTTAAGACTTATGAGCAGCTATGCAAACCATCAGTTTAGGCTTGGATTTGCACGTCAAGCCTGAATGGGTCGAAGAAAAGTAGAGTAAATGAAAAGATTACTGTCATTTAGAAAAAACAATGCCTATCTTTCTATTTTCACTTTTTTCTTTTCCCTGGCGGACCTGTATGCTGCAAGTATGACCATCAGTTCACTGTACCCGTCATCAAGAGTTGCTAACATTGAATGTTTTGCGTTACTTCCATTCTTGATGAGGGCCAAGAAATCCAAGATCATGTTAAAGTCCATGTCTGTGTCGTATCCAACATACTCATGAGTTTTCTTTGACTTTATGGAATACCGATCGAACTTGTTTCCCAAGAAATCATAGTATGCGCTTAAATCTGTCCCTTCCACATTTAAAGTGACATCTCCCCATGTGGGAAAATAATCGCCCCTGGAATAAGAAGGATCTAAAAATGCGATAACACCGTTATCCATCTCCATAGAAAGAAGTGCAGAATCTTCTATTTCCAAACCGTTAAAGCGATTGGAAGTGACAGCGTATACATTAGAGATTTCATGGCCAGTAGCCCATCTGATCAGATCAATAACATGTGGTCCGTGATCCATTATTGCCCCACCCCCTGAGAGGGCGAGTGATCGAAACCATCCTCCTGGAAGTGTGCCATGGTTGGTGCCACTCAATGAGACAATATCACCGAAGACAGAGGACTTAACCATTTCCTTTAACATAACCGCCTGTCTTGTAAATCTTACAGGCAGAGACATATGAAGAGAAGAGCCTGTGTCTTTTATGATCCTCAATATACTATCGCCATCGCCCTTGGTGGTCGCAAGAGGTTTCTCACACAATATGGGGATATTGTATCCGGAGCATTCCCTGATATATCTGATATGCTCAGCGTTTGCTGCACATATGATTGCCCCGTCAGCTCCTCTAAGGGCATCGCCTATGTTGTCGTGAAAATTTATTTTTCATGCCTTAAACGGTGAATTTTTATTTTAATCAAATGATCACCTTCTCATGATGAAAATCAGCAATGATGAGATACAAAACATTTTGGTGGGAGGAAAAGGAGAGTTCCCTAAGTATGTGACGCAAATTATAAATCTCGTGAATCAGAACGCACAAGCGACAAGACCTAATGTAGTAGGTCAATTGTCAGATTTGATACAACAGTGTCCTTGTAGAAACTTCGAGGAATGGAAGAATTGGTATACTTCAAAATATCCAAATGCTATTGACACTGCAACTGATAAGATCATTGAGAAAATGAAAGACATGCAAAACGCGGTACAGTTAATTGACAGAGAAACTGTGAGAAGTTGGGTGGAGGACTTGGTCATTGTCAAAACATACGTGGGTCTCCGATTTCAAGGTGCAATCATAAAGAAAATTGCAGAAAGAGAAGGGAAGACCTATAGATTGGCAACCCCGGAAGAGGAATCCAAAGGCATAGATGGCTATATTGGTTCTGAGCCCATATCTATAAAGCCTGATACGTATAGGACAAAAAACATGCTTCATGAAAAGATTAAAGTCAGAATTATCTATTATTCAAAGGAAAAAGATGGTATTCGAATCGAATAAGGAGTCTTATCCGGTGAAACTCTAAGACGAATGAGCGATCTCTTCAAAAGTATCTTTGTACATAAACTTATAATCGCTTGCTAAAGCGAATTTCTGTTTGATCAATTCTTTGTTTATGAAGATCTTATTCTTGAGATAAACATAGGCAGATATAGTATTCCCAGCGGGCATCTCATTATTCTCGAATTTGAGGAAAACCTGTTTACCCCTTACAAAATCGTTAAGATAGCCTAATGCACCCTTATTATCGATTATCTGAATACCGTGTAATTTGAGCAGTAATCCAGTGTCGAGTCTTAATGTAGAGCAATCCACGATCTCCATGACTTTATAGAGTCTCTCGTTTTCAAATCTAAAGTATTTGGGATCAATAATTGGTTTTGCATCCTGAATGGAGGGGAAATAATCTATATCATCGATAGTTGCTTTTTCAGCTCTTTTCATTACTTCATAGTCCACTGAATACTTGTTTAGTGATTCGGTTGCACCAACTTTCTTAGTAATCGTTTGGAGAAAACTCTGATTTATTTCGTACCCAATTGCGTTGCGTTCGTTTTCAAGAGCAACTTTCATAGTTGTCCCACTCCCAAGAAATGGGTCGAGAACTGTGTCCCCGACAAAAGAAAACATTCTTACCAACCGCCTTGGCAGTTCCTCGGGGAACATAGCTTCATGCTCAATTTGCCGTTCCCCCACGAAATTCCAGTGACTGGAAAAGTACTCTTTCCACTCCTCTTTCGATAGCTTAGATCTTTCTTTGATCGTCGGATCAACGTAGTTTTTTCCCAACTTCTTGAAAATTAAGATGAATTCATAGTCAATTTCAATTATCCCATTTCTTGGATATGGAAAAGAGCCCATCACACTTGCTCCTCCGGTAGTGTTCATGGTTGTCTTTTTTTGCCATATAATGGAACCCATATAGTCAAAGCCTATCTGTTCACATTGGCTAATAAATTCGGAGTGCAGAGGTACAATCTTATATCTGCCATATATGATGCTTCTAAGAAATTGATCACCGATGTTGATGCATAATCTCGAACCTGGTCTGAGAACCCTATAAACTTCTTTCCATACTCGGAAGATGTCAGACAGATATTCGTGCAGCGTTTGGTTAAATCCTATTTGATTTTCCGCACTATAGTCTTTTATGTGCCAATATGGTGGAGAAGTCACTGTTAAATCAACACTCTCATCTTTAAGTTCGGTGAGTTTTCTGCTATCTCCAATTATAATCTTCGCATAGTTCTTATACATATCATGCCCTTTATCCTAAAGTGTCTTTAAGATATTGTCTTTTTCATTAGCCACATGCCTGACCCGATTTGCTGGCATTCATAACCTTGTGTAACGAGTTCAAGTATTTCTTTTTCTGATGAGACAATTTTTGCATCAAACTTGGCGGGATGCGTGAGCGTTAATTCTCCTATTCTTTCCTCAAGTTCCTCAATTTTCGACTGCAACCCTTCGATTTTTGAGAGATCATATTCCTGTTTTAGCGAAATCGGGTTAAGGTGTTGTTGTCTGTCAGCGTATATTTTTCTTAGTTCTTCTACTCTTCTTGTCCAGTATACCCTATCAATATCACTAACTGCATGGCCAACGAAGAAGTCTACTATTTTATCCTGGACCCCATGATTTGTCATCTGTGTTATGAAAAACTTCCGAAACGAGTGCGCTCTCAGTATGCCATATGGCCACGTTCCATTGAGCCCGGCTCGATGTGCAACCGATTTCAGCATCTTGTTAATCTTGTCATCTCCTATGGCAACTGTGCCTCTGTTCGTCCTGCTTGCAAACAGAGGTGATTGGAATGTGAGATTTTCTCCTAACTGTTTACGGTATTCAAGGTATGCTTTCAATATCTGTACGCCATCACTGGCCAAGAATGTTATTCTCTCGCCAATGCTCTCTCTGTCCTTCTCAGGCAAGTACCTGATCGCAAGTGGTACATTGCCCAAATCAAGTTCTCTCCGTATATCTCCAATCTTGAGGCTTAGCGCATCGCTTATCCTCATACCTGATTGTGCAAGGAATATTATCCTGAATTTCTCCTCAATGTTGCTTATATCCAAGATCTTTCGCAATTCTTCAAGAGTGGGGACGAGATCTTTCTTGATGCTCACGTAAGCGTTGTGGTAGTTCTTTACATTGATCATCGCTCCCTTACCAAGCACGGCAGTGAAGAATCCTCTTATCGAACCATCCATTGCATTGATTGTTTTAGGCGCATATTTCTCCTTTTCTAGATAGATTCTAAAATCAAGTATAAGATCACGTATGCCAGTTCTGTGATTATGATCATTATTCTTGATTTCGCTATCTCTCATCTCTATCAATTCTATAGGATTCTTTCCCGAAAACTCACAAAATCTCTGGAGAGCACTAAGGTACATCGGTTTTGTTTTTGCAGATACTGTTCGCAGCCATGTTTGAACTTCTGAATATCCTTCTATCGCACTATTTTTATTCTTCTTTTTATTTACTTCCTTGTGGGGTGTTTCTTTCACAGGTTTCACCTCTCAGACGGTAAGCTTGCTTTGGTCGGCACTTACCGCCTTTTTGATAGGAATACCCTATCGTAATACTATAGGGTATAAATGTATAAATACTTTGGGGTAATGTAGAGTATTGTGTGGTAATATGAAAATAAAGACAAGTGTAGCTCTTGATAAGGAAATCCTCGAATGGATTGATCGACAAGTAGAAAAGAAAGTATTCGCAAATAGGAGCCACGCAATAGAGTATGCACTCCAAAAATTGAAAGAAGAAAATAAATAGTCTAACGTAATACATAGAAAGAGCCGCCGCTGGGAATCGAACCCAGACCTAAATGTTACCGCACATTTTGCACATACCAATCTGCTACGGCGGCACTCTTTTTCTTTTCTAAGTAGATTGCACAAGACAATATGCTTTATTCCTATTTAAGTATTTACTCTATTTACTGTGGTAAACGCAATATACTATAAGTATGGAATAGTATTCGCAATATTTATTTACCAGATAGCCATGGTAGTTTATGGTAAAAAGAGATGACATGTCACTCCCGGCTATGGATGTATCAGAGGCAATCGCTACTGCTGAAAAGCTTGTTAAGAGCTTTAAATCATTGACTTTTAATAGGGAAGCCTTAGCTCAAGCAATTGGGTCGTCAACAGTGAACAGCGGAACCTTTATGCGCAAATTAGCTGATCTAAGAAAGTATGGCCTTATTTATGGAAAAATGGATGAATTGAATGTTTCAGAGATCGCAAAAACGATTGCTATACCTAGAAATGATGATGAACGTAAGTCTGCTGTAAGAGATATCATTTCGAACATACCCTTATACAAAGCACTTTTCGAACACTTTGGAAATAAAATACCAACGGATGATGAGTTATTGTCTTTCCTCCTTACGAAGACAGACCGAGTAAATGCCAACGTAATTTCAGGTAAAATCAAAAAGGCATATATAGAAGCGTTAAATTACTTATCTGAAATGAATCCGAATGAAGCC
>DARE01000028.1:7776-8002 GCA_002503205.1 Thermoplasmatales archaeon UBA447
ACTTATCCAATGCCCCAAGTAAAACACAGATGGATGAGAATAGAAGTTAATACTCTATCATCAAACCTTTGTATCCCTTCTACTGTATTACGAAATATACAACCTTCTGAGGGAAAAATGATCTCCTTTCAAGATGTCCCCTCATGGATGTCATTGTACACACGTCAAGAATCCACATGTTAGAGATTAAAATAAAAATTCACCGTTTAAGGCATGAAAAATAAAT
>DARE01000041.1 GCA_002503205.1 Thermoplasmatales archaeon UBA447
TCCGTCCAGAATGTTTACTGTCCATGGAAGGACATTTCGGATAAAACTTGGGCCGTGATGGGCAAAGAAGTCCAGTTTTCCAGGTGTTTTGAAAAGATGGCCCTGGCGCATGGCAGTGATCCCATCCCAGCCTCTTTTCTTCATCAAACCTAATACTGTAGAATCATCCACAGACTGGTACATTTTTGGTTCGTAAATTATCAGTTCTGGATCAAAATACTTCACCTGATCAAAGTCAGGCTCTATCCACTCCTTCTTCCGATCCCAGTATGGTGTGCTTATGCCCAGTATTTCAAGTGCGTCAGTTATATAAGACTCTGACCCAAATGTTACAGGGCCACCCAGATCAATTTCATAATAGCCTCTTATTTGGGTATGTCTCCTGAGGCCGGATATTATTTTGAGAAGCTCAAATTCCATCAGCCTTGCTTCATCTGAACGGTTTACCACGACACCTACTTTTGATACAAGGTCGACTATTCCTGCCACTGATGACGGGAGCTCAAAATTGAAAACAGTAAACTCCTTTTTCAGTCTTGCGCTGAATTCACTCTGGAACCCGGAAATTGTCATGATCAGATCTGGCTTAAGTTCTCTCAAAACCTCCATTCTCGCGGAACCGTAACTCCCAACCTTTCTTATGCCTGAAGTTTCTCTGGGCCTGGCACAGAATGCAGAAACCCCGACCAGGTTATTTCCGAGGCCCAGCTCAAACAGGATCTCAGTAATTGAGGGGCTGAAGCTGATAATTCTCTCTGGATTATCGGGAACGTTTACCACATCACCGGTGAAGTCTATCATTTTATCCATGATGTGGTAAGTAACAGGTGCCATAAAATTATGAGGGCTTGGCACCGTCCGCTGCCATTTTAGCTTTCGATGGAAGCAAGGGAAGGAAGAAGAGGGATGCCACTGCGAATATCATCATCAGATCTATTGACAGTTTTACGTTAGTGACAACAACCAGCCCGGTTATAACAGCTGCCCCAACTGCACCTCCCACTGTCTGCCCGATTCCCCAGACAAGACCATTGGATTTTCCAAGGACGGATGGTGGAACAATCTGTCCCACGTATCCGAGGAATACAGGGAATCCACTATAGGCACCGAATGCATAACAGAAATAGAAAATTGTTGTGAGAACATAGTTTCCTGTTATCAATATGAATAGGCCGAAGAATATTGTTGATATGATGAATGAAACTATGACTGCATAGCGGCCTCCCTTCAATGAAGTGAGCCTTCCAAACAGAGGCTGTCCAAATACTGGCGAAATCAGGCCAAGAGTCACAATGTAGGACATTATGGTTTTGCTGCTGAACTCGTTCGTAAGATATGTGGGTATGAAAGTTGTCGTACCCATGAGGAAAAGAGACCTTATGAAAACTGCAGCAGTGAGAATATAGAGGACAGTCATATATCTGCTGGAGGAACCTTCAGGAATGTCATCACTCTGTTTCTGGGCCTTCCTTTTCTGCTCCTGTGATGCACCTCTCCAGGTGAATTTCCTGAAGCCGCTTAAGCCTGCAAATATTGCGAAAGATGCTATAAGGATATATGCTGCATATACGATCATTCCCGTGAAGTCTCCAAATGTTGCAAGAAGAAATACAATTATTGTGGGTATTAGTGCCCTACCCAGGCTCCCCATTGAACCGTTCAAGCCCATTGCGGGTGGGGCACTCCTCCCATAACTTCTTGAAATTATTGCTGCACCCAGCGGATGATAGAATGCCTGCCCTATTCCAAGAAAAACGGTAGCTATAGTGATCAGGGGAGTCAGTTCAGACCTGAATATAAAGGGCAGACCGTAAAGGATTACTGAAATTCCAAGTATGAAAATACCCAGTGCCATCATTGCAGAATGATTGTTCTTCCTGTCTGCATAGGATGCCACTGGTGTGCTCAAAAATCCTGAAATCAGGTTGAATATAATTACCATGGAGCCAAGAAGAAGATAGTTTGCACCTGGAAATGCCTCATAATAGGTTATGAGAACAGGATAAAAGTAACTTGTACTGTCATTGGTGAAATGACCTAAGGAGGTAAAAGTGAGATTTGTCTGCTTTTCCTGCATATGAACGATTATTGCAAATCGATATTTATTTGCTCTTATCCTTCATGATAAAATGTATTTATAAATCGATTAATAATGTGATACATCTGTCCTCCCAGAAACTTCATTTTGAAATAGGAAATCAGTAGAGTAATGCTTAATATTAACCAATGGCACGTGTTATAATTAGAATTGCATTTCAATGCCTGAAGCCAGTTTTTCCCAGTTTTCAGGTTTCAGTTTCTTAACCTCTCCCGTTTTCAGATGGACATAACCATCCTGAATAATACTCTTGATAATGGAGAATGCGACATATGGTGATCCTGTAGCACCGGGAGAGTTGTAATTGACCATGTGCATGGAGTGTTCAGTTCTGAACTCCAGAGCTTCAGGAACAAATCCGGACGAATCTACAACAGAACCACGGATGCCACCCAGTCCTCTTTTTCCTATGTAAGTACTGGAAAGGGAAGGAAGATATCTCCTGAGCCTGGCAGCCATGGCAAATTTGCTTTTGGAGCTCTCCCACTCAGTTTCAAGCATTCTTAAAAATTCAGGATTCGAAAGGAGCCTGATTTTTGAATTTACGTCGCCAGTGTTTAGAGATTCCAAAATATTATGAGCATTCATTCCGCTTCCGGAATATGCCCTGTCGTGAAATATGAGTGAAGCGTTGGGGCCTATCTCTCTTACACCATTCCAGCGGTTTATGAAATGAGGATCGAGAAAAGGGAACCGCGAGTATCTTGGCACTGTATAAAGATTAAAAGAAAAACCAGGGGTATATTCGTTGCTTATACGCCAGTAGTCTCCCCTGAACAGAAGCAATCCGTAATTCAGGGCAAGACCCATTGAATTGGCCAGTTTTAGAGATCCAGTTCCAGTAAGGTTTAGGAAATAGTCAGTCCTGAAAAGTTTAGCACCGTTTGCAGTTCTGCAGGTGAAAAGAACACCATCTGAGTCTTCTGACACTGCAGTAATTGAGTGGTTTCCAAAGAATTTGACTCCACTTGCCTGCGCGAGCTCCAGCAACTTTGAGGAAAACAGTCCGTAGTCCACAGCTGTATCCGTTCTGCTGTAAAACCCGGCTAAGGCATTAATTTGGGGATACTGCCTCCTCAAATCACTAATGTCCAACACTGAGAATTCATTCTCCTCCATGCCGTTCATCTGGGCATACCTTGCATATTTTCTGAGAGTCTTTTCGCCGATGGCATCTCCTGCCACTTCGAGAGTTCCATTCTGATGCCAGGGCAGAGTAAATTCGCTGGCAAAATCTTTCCACAGAGAGTAAGATTTCGAAGAGGCTTCTGCAAAAAAAGGCTTCTTGACAGGATCAATGTAAAAAGGTCTGTGAATCACACCTGTATTTCGAGAACTTGCATGTTTTGCAGCAGAATCTTCCCTTTCGAATATCCCTATTTTCAGGCCCTGGAACCTTGATAGAAAATAGGCTACTGAGGTTCCAAGAATCCCGGCGCCAGCTATTGCAATATCCAGTTCCTTGTCCGACGTTTCAGGCATTGTATCACTGTTCTATAATGGGTAAGGGATTAATTGGTTATCTCGAGCTTTCAAGTTTTTCCCTGAGTATGGAAGTCACATATCCCTTTGCCTGCTGGAAATTGAGCTTTGGTGGCATTGGTTTCTCGTCAGGGTCGACCTTAACAGAGAGGACTGCAGGACCGTTTACTGAAATGAATTTCTCCATTGCACTGTCAAGTTCCTTAATATTCTTAACCGAAAAGCCCGCTATTCCTACAGTTTCTGCCAGAGCAGCAAAGTCTGGGTTAAGAAGGTCTACGCCAAATTCCGGATATCCCATAACTTCCTCTTCAAATTTGATCATACCAAGTTTTGAGTTGTTGAAGGCTATGAGCTTTACAGGCCTGTTGTATTTCCTTGCAGTAATAAGTTCCATTACTGACATTGCAAAGCTTCCATCTCCAATAAGAGCGACAACATCGCCCTTGGTGGCAAAGGATGCTCCTACACTTCCAGGAATTCCAACACCCATGCTTCCAAGCCATGGGGACATTAGGAACAGGTGGCTTTTTTTAAGCCTGAGGTTCCTTGAAGCCCAGACAGTGACATTTCCTGTATCTGCTATTATTGTGTCTGAATCCCTTAAGTAACGGTTCAGTGAAGCTGCAACAGCTTCCGGGCGGATCAAATCGCTGCTGTCTTTTTCAGCCTCTTCCATCTTCTTTATCCAGTCATTTCTAATTTCTGAGAGTTTTTTGAAATATTTGTCACTCTTTTCATTCACCTTAATATTATTGAGGAAGTATTCAACTGTACAGATTGCATACTGGGATGGAGGTATTCTTTTTCCTATGCTCAAAGGTGCAGAGTCGATCTGTATCACTGGAACTCCCTCAGGAAGGAACTTAACATAAGGGAACGAGGTTCCAAGGAGTATAAGGAGATCACACTTCTTTACCGCCTCCACTGATGGTCTTGTCCCCAGAAGTCCAAGCCCGCCAAGGACCATTTCATTTTCGTCACTCACAATACCTTTCCCGTTAAGCGCAAATATAAGGGGGGCGCCTATTCGTGAGGCAAAGTTGAGGAGTTCATCGCCATGACCTCTGGCTCCATTTCCAAACATTATTACCGGGCTGCTGCTTTTTTCTATCAGTTCAGCAATTTTCGAAAGATCCGGAGCATAAACAGGTGGTGCAGGGGGATGAAACCACTCATCGCCTAGTTGGTGTGATTCCATCTTGAGGACATCCACAGGGAGGTCAAGATGTGCCACGCCTCTTCCTGTCACTGCTTCTCTGATGGCACGGGATGTAAGAACTCCGGCTGATTCTGCATTCAGTACTCTGGCATTATAAAGTGATACATTGCTGAAAAGATCCATTGTATCAACTTCCTGGAAATAATCTGTTCCAATCAGATCCATCTCTATCTGTCCTGTCAGGGCGATAACAGGAAGGTGGTCCATCTTTGCCTCATAAAGGCCATTTAGAAGGTGTATAGAACCTGGCCCTGAGGTTCCCATGCAAACTGTTGGGTTTCCTGTAACTTTGGATTCGAATGCCGCTGCCAGAGCAGCACCCTCTTCATGCCTGACCTGCACAAAATCAATTTTTCCGGATGTTCTTATGGCATCCATGAGTGGATTTAGCGAGTCTCCGGGAATTCCATATATCCGCTTTATTCCAGCTTTAGCCAGTCCGTCTATGATAACTTCAGCAGCAGTGTAACTCATATTCTATTTAGGGTATCATCATAGTTTAATTTTTTGTTAACTTTAAAATAATTTCAGGGTTCCTCAGATTCTTCTTGCAGCCTTATCCCAAACCTCTTCTCTATATTGATGATCCTGCTTTCAATGGATGACATCCTCATGACGGCATCCAGAATCTCTGAGTCCAGACCCTCCTTAACACGATTCAGCCTCTCTATCTCTCCTTTGAGTGATTCTATATCAGATCTCGCCTTGTCCTCGTCGGTAAGCATTGTCAGAAATTTTTTAACGTTGTCAGGTGTGAATCTGGATATAGTTATGTCCAGGGACTGCTGAACATTCTCCCTCAATGCTTCAATTATTGTATTCACCAGGCTGTCCAAGCGATCAATGGGAATTTCCACCGAATTGTTATGCTGCTGGTACCGGCCATTCTTTCCTTCTTTTTCCAAATTATCTGGTTTCGCATTTTTCTCCGTGGAGGGACTTGACTTTGCATCAGTTTGTGATGCAGAGTTAATGGGTTTTGCAGAATCAAGGATAATGCGACTGACACTTGTAACTGAGATCCCGGTCTCTTCAGAAATGGCCTTTTTGGATCGGCCTTCAGAATAGAGGTCAATGACTTTTTTCCGGGTCTCAGAACTTATTTTTCCAGCCATTACAACCACATGGCAGTTATTATAGTCAATAGCTATACTTAACTATTATTTATGATGGAACTGTTTTTAGAACAGAATTAGAGGTTCCAAAGATGCTTCCCATGGTGCAATGGTCTAAGAATTCAGTTAAATTTATAATATTTGATGCTGTAAAAGATTCATGCGAATGAGTGACATCAACCTGAAGCTGGACAGGAGAATTGTACTTTCTCTGAAGCAGGATTCTGAACTTGTCAACTTTTCAAAGTCGTCAAGGGTTCCGGTGCCGGTTTCTGTTTTCAATATAGGTGAACATGTGTACATGGACTCATTCTTTCCAAAGGATATTACAATGGACCAGCACCTGAAGCTGCTGGTACAGAGAATGGAGATAAAGGAGAGGAGGGATGCATATGTTGTGAGGACAAGGATCAACAACATTGAGAGCCTTAAGATCATAAATGAGCTCTTCAGAGTTCCATCTGTAGTCCCAAACAGGATAGATATTGAAAATGGGGCACTTCATTTCTACATGAGATTTCACCATAATTTCCAGGATATGGTTTCAGATCTAATGGAAAAATACGTCGAGAACCCAGAAATTACAAAGATAGATTTTCTTGGCCCTTCTGACGGGCTTGCCTCAACTTATACCAGAATTGACAGCAGGTATCCACTTTCTTTTGTCTCATTTGACGTGATTCTTGAAGAGGAAGCGAGAAAAACCATTGGTAATATCACTGAGGGCTCGATCGCAGAACTTTCCGCTACTGGAGTAGGGGAAGATGGATTCAGTGCAATATTATACACAGAAGATAAACTGATTGAATCTGAAGGATCGATTGAGAAGCTGGTGGAAGTGGACAATATATATCGGATAAACCTGAGAAACAATATGCTAACTGAGTTTCGGAAGAAACTTGTTGAGGACCCAATAATTCGCATAGGAATATTCGCCCGCCTCACTGGGAATCGTTTATCCATAACTTCTGTTGTTCCAACCATCCAGGTCCATGAATACTACAATTACCTATTCATGAGCTCTATGAAAACTGGTCAGAAAGTGAGCTTGAAGTACATATGTCCGTATACAGTTGCTAATTTTGAGAATATTTGAAAAAATTATGGATTGTTGTAAAAACTATCCATCTCAACTCTGTTTCCTGATTTATCGTAGAAAAAGAGTTTATCCTTCTCGTCAAGGGTCTTCTTATGGGTCCCATCACAGAAAGGCTTGTTTGCAGACAACCCGCATCCACATATGTGTACCTCCTGATCCCCCACTTTGACTGCATAAGGTCTGTTTCTCTCATGTAGAACCAATCTAGACATATTTATCGATCAATCAGTCCATCTTAATACTTAAGTGTTTTCTGCTCCTACATCCGGCAATCACTATGTTTATGGTTTGTTGTATTTATTTATAATGTTTAAAATAATAATATTAATAGAATTACAAATCTATAATAAGGTTCCAGGCTTACCAGTAATATGGTAGATGAAGCAGTCTGTAAAAATTGTGGGCATCCAGTCGTCCGAGAGGGCAAATGGTGGGCTCATTTCAACAAAACGAGAAATATGGT
Source organism: Thermoplasmatales archaeon UBA447 (assembly GCA_002503205.1). Classification (GTDB taxonomy): domain Archaea; phylum Thermoplasmatota; class Thermoplasmata; order Thermoplasmatales; family Thermoplasmataceae; genus UBA447. The sequence continues at coordinate 7,480 of DARE01000041.1, forward strand.
TCTGAACAGATGCATGATTGGGCACTGTACCTGTTTGAATCCTCAGGTTAATGAATTAACTGCTGAGACAAAAATTGAGGCTAAGGGCACCTCTTAATTTTTTAAAACGAAATTGTTTATTAGTGTTTTCTTGTCTCTTATTTACATTGAAAGGGAGTGGTTCTTTTCTTTTAGATCCATAGGCCGGGACCCATCATCCCCATCATGCCCATTCCCATCATCCCCATCATTCCCATGCCCATCATGCCCATACCCATCATATTGCCCTGATAGGCCTGCTGCTGATGCGCCTGTATGTGCTTGTCCAGGTCTTGCTGTGTCTTGAATAGCATCCCATCATAGGGGCAGATCTTCAAGGTTGGATCGATTGTCTTTACAATCTGTTCCCAGAGGCGTTTCTCAAACTCATGGCCAGAATGGATTTCTGCCCCTGCAGCTATTCCAAGGGTTGCGACTCCCTCGATAATTGGTACTGCTATGTCTCTGCCCCAGATTCCTGCGTGAAGCTGAACTTCAAATTTGCCTTTCTG
>DARE01000057.1 GCA_002503205.1 Thermoplasmatales archaeon UBA447
GAAATTTCTCTCATGATCTAGGCTAGTGCTAGTCTCTCTTACACAAAATTCGGGATACTACCCAGGAAAATTAAAGAACAAATATTTAAAGATAGAAAGGTTTTAATGGTTGATTTAGTTGGCAAGAGTTTGGGTTATAAGATTTGGAAATTTTGGAGAGTTCGCTGATGAATGCAAAAGCAAAGGGGTAATCGTCATAGGCTGGGGCAAAGTTGGAGATCTTTCATTAATTCGTAGCAAAGATGAACTACGAGAAAAGCTTTATATTAACTATCCGGAAAATTATAAAAAAGCCTCGAGTGCAGGAGTTGCAGCTGGAATGCTCTGGCAGTTTTCTCGGGATCTCAGTCCAAATGATATCATTATCTCACCTAGAAAAGACACTCGTGAAATTTTAGTTGGGACTGTTGAAGATTCCCAGTACTTATTTGATCCAAACTTAATCGATAGAGAATACCCTCATGTCAGACGTGTTAAATGGAAAAAGACCATATCATATGATTCCGCACCCAGAGAGATCTGGAAATCTATGACTGCATGGCAAACTCTTTTTGAATTGAGTTCCACCGAGGCGATAAGTGCAGCAAACAGCCTGATCTCAGGTGCCAACACTCATCCGAGTTCACAGATCGATCTCAATACAGAGACTAAGGATTTTTATTTTGATGTGAAGGAGAAGACAAAGGAATTTATCATAAAGCATTTTGACAAGTTGAAGGGCTTTGAATTTCAGGAGATAGTAGGGCAAACACTAAAAGCAGCTGGTTTTTATCCGAAACCGACGAAGCCTTGAAGAGATGGAGGAATCGATATAGAGGCTTATAGGGACCCGTTGCAGTTAGACCCCAACAGGATTATTGTTCAGGTAAAGCACCGAGATGGAATGGTCTCAGGTCCCGAGATGCGTGAATTTAAAGGGGCATTGGGTGAAAAGGACATAGGACTTTACGTCTCAACGGGAGGTTTTAAACCTGATGCAAAATCAGAAGCAGGAAAAAGATCCCCACCAATTAGAATGATGGGCTGGGAGGATTTTATATCTCTGTTTATTGAGGTTTATGATAAACTCGATAATGAGGCGAAGGCAGTAGTCCCCTTGGAAGCAGTTTACATTCTCCGTCCGGCAGGAGAGAATGTAGATAGCCTTCAAGACTAATCCCTTTGACAATTCTCATATTTTAACAGCCAATTTTCCTTAAGATAATTTTCCTTAAAGATCGATTAGTATTGAGATTTTCTAGCTCAGTAGTATTTGTGTCTCGATTAAATTATTCCCCAGTAGTCACCCGTATTAATTTTGAAGAAAGAGCCTTCCTTAGCCACTCCATAATAATTTTAAATAATTCTCCCAGCTTTACCTCCTTTTGCCCAATCACCAATTTAGTCTGATTTATGTCCTCTCCATGCACTATTTTGTTTCTTGTCCGATACGCAGCCTTCATGGTTGTCAAAACTGAATACCCAGAATCAGTTTTCCCTAGGAGGGTTTCAAGAGATCTACCCAAACGATAGCCTATATTTTCACTGCCTGATGATGAGAATATGCTTTCAAAAGATATCATAGCATCTACGATCTGATCCTCCTTTAATCTATCCTCCTTTGCCAGATTAAAGCGCTTTATTGCAACCTTGTAGCGTTCATTCTGTTCAGCCTTTGTCTTATTGAAAGCCTTCCATGCTCTTTGTAATTCCTCCCTCTCCTCCAGCTTAAGATTATATATATTAGGGTGTGGCCATAAGTCTATCTCTTGTTTGCTTCCAATTTGAAAAGACATGACCCCCCATTTAATGCTATCATATGACATTTTATAAGAAATTCCTATACTTCCCCCTTTAAATATTCGAAGAAACGTAAGAATATTATCTTCAATTTCATGCGGATGAATATAGTCATCCGGAAACGAAATTCCCCAATCGCCATCACCTTCAAATAATTCAGGTTCAACTACATTCTTTAGTTCAAAGACCCATACCCTTTCGTTAAGGTTAATCCCCCTATAACAATCAAGGCCTGAAGATCGAAGATGCTCAAGGATACCAAGTTCTACAGGGTCTATTTCTCTGATTTCAAAATCTTCCACGTCCATGGTTTCTTTAGATGTCGATTCAAAACCACTAAGAACAGCTACTTCTTTATGGACAGCCTCGCGAAAATCAGGAAAATGCTTCTTAAATGGCTCAAAGAGTGCCTCAAAAGCTTCATCGCTAACGATATCCCCGAATGAATGCACATAAGCTTCTACAAATTCTTTGACCTGAATTTTGAAATAGTCTATTCTTTCCTCTTCGCTGTCTCTGCCAAAAGTTGGATGCATTAATGGCCAACCGTCCCTATTGAAATATTCAGAACCGGCAAGAAATTTTACGCATAGTTTGAATTGGTTGACATTTTCATATATTTTTTGCCATGAGTCTTGAACCTTCCTAAGAAATGCTTCTTTTTCACTATAATTTATAGAAGAGAAAATCTTTCTCCACTCTGGTAAATTACTGTAATCATAAAATGATGATCTTTCAATGGTATTTTCTTTACTAAGATATTCGAGTATCCCGAATGTAGCTTTTTTCAAAAATTCCATAGCTTCAGTGATTTTTACCGCCAATCCTTCACTCCTATTAGAATTCACGTCCACAAGGAAAGATAAGACGATTGGAAGTAAAAAGTTCACGTTGTAATGGTTTCTACTCCATAGTCTCATATAACAGAAAAACTACTGAGTATCACAATATTTCCAATAGATAGATTGCTCGCTAAGTGTTCCTGATACGTTGAATGGTTTAACAGACAAATGTTTCATGTTGAAGGAAATAAGAGGGTCTCTAGTCAACTTCCTGTAAATTTTGTAGTTTTCAAATTGATTATTGATCTCCGAATTTCTCATATTCAACCCTCCACCCACTTCCTCATCTCTTTTCTGTCCTCATCTTCAAAAGGAATGTTCAGGTAATGCTCATACTGCGTTGTTGTGGTATGGCCCTGGCTCAGTGCAATCTGCAGTGCCTTGCCCGGATAATAGAACACAAGCCATGATTCCCACGTCTTCCTGAAAGATTTGTTATTTATGGGAGTTCCCTCCAGGATCCTTTTTGAAATCCTTCTGAGCTTCATGTCCAGAGCAGGAAGCTCAGGCAATGGATGCGGTACCTGAAGCAGATCTGGAAGCAGTGTCTTTCCCATATCAGATAGCCTGATGAAATGTTTCACGCATCTCTGGACAAAATACGAAATTAATTATGATCCATGCTGTTCCTTTGCCTTATAAATGGCAGCAAACGGGGTATACACACCTGAGGAGAAGCTGAAGATCGTCCTGGAGGGGATGAGCGGCACCATATCCGTAGCAGATCTTTGCAGGAAATATGATCTGAAGCCTGCAAGATTCTACTACTGGAAGGATCAGCTCCTTAGCAGTGCGCCTGAGATATTCGAGAACCGTGGTAGAAAGGTTGATCTTGATCACATAAGAGCACAGAAGGACAGGGAGATTGAAAGGCTCAAGGCAGCAATAGCTGAGGTTGTTCAGGAGAACTTGGAAATCAAAAAAAAGATTGGAGAACGCTTGAGGAGGAGGGGACAGATATGAGATCCCTCTTCTATGACATACACAGAACGGTTATGAAGACCATTGAAAGATCAGTATATTCCATATCAAGGATTCTCTCCATGCTGGGAATATCCAGATCCTGGTACTATTCACAGATGGATTTCCTACCCATTATGGACGGAAGGTTCAATCTATTGGCCTTAAGAGATGATGAATGGATTGTCATAGGATTCAAGAAACAGCATCCAAGGATGTCATTCAGGGAGATTGCTTTCACTCTGATAGATGAGGATATTGCGTATCTCTCGCCGTCGACAGTCTACAGGATACTAAAGGAGCATGATCTCATAACGCCATGGAAGCATCCGGTGTGGGAATCAACAAGACCGGAACATGCAAAATCCCCTGATGAGAAGTGGCAGACCGATATAATGTATGTTAAGATCAGTGGCAGGTTCTTCTACCTCCTCATTTTTATTGATGAATACAGCAGGTATATCGTACATCATTCTCTTCTTACAACAATGGATGCAGATTCGGTATCATTGGAGGCACAGGCAGCCATTGAAAAGCTCAGGAAAGATTCTGTTGCAGAGCCTATCATACAGAGCGATAACGGATCATCATTCATCGCCATGGAATTCAGGATTGTGCTGAAGCAGAACAATCTCACACAGAAACTCATAAGACCGCACACACCGGGACAGAATGGCATCGTTGAAAGAGCAAACAAGACAATGAGGGAATCACTTGCGCCGGTAATACTGACTGATTATGAGCAGGCCAGGCATGAGATATCAAAAATAGTGGATAATTACAACAATAAACGGAGGCATTCATCGCTGAACTATCTAACACCAATACAGTATTACAGGGGAAATCCTGAGGAGTTGCTCAGGATAAGGGAATCAAAGATTGAGAAGGCAAGAATATTAAGGAGGGAAAGAAATATGACAGAACGAAAGGGAGGTGAAACGGCAGGAACCGTATCATAATTCTTTTCGTAAATTGTCCAGAACTGTGAGAAACAGTACAATATCAACCCTCTTTCCCTGGTGGTCGAACTTTATTTCCTTGATGACCCATGGATCTTCGAGACCTAGAAGTTTCCTGAAAAGTTCCTCAGATTTCACATAATGTAAATGGATGAGTGTTTATAACTTACCCCCGAAGAGTTAAAGAGATCCATTTTTTTTAATTAGCTTGAGTTCCCTAATAAATAGGCTATAAAGGAGAAGGTCAGTTAGCTTACAGTGGAAGATATTTTATTAATCAGCCATCTTGCATTATTCATAACCCTGTCAAGGTTCTTCTTTCCAAGGCCCTTTCCATTTTTTTAGCATCATCAAGCCATCCCTTGATATAGGCCGCTGAGTTATCCTTGAAGTCAAAGTCGAAATGAGCTCCTACCAGGTAAGTTGAAAGTTCCGCCTCTGATTCTGCAAGGCCTCTCGGGATATCATTTCTGTAGAGATGCTCAAGCCGGGCATGTGACATCTCATGTATCAGGGTATGAAGTACATTCACATCCTCTCCTGGGATCTTCATCACAACAATCTTCTGCCCTTCATTTGAATGTGCTGTATATCCTCTGGCACCATTATTGATTGGAGATTCCTCTACCTCGTAATGCTCCTTTGCAATCTTTTTCAATGTACTGTATAGAGTTGTGGCCTTCACATCCTCCTCAACAGGCTTGGCCTTTCCCGGAATCGGTGTGGTCTGCGATATGTCATATACCTTTCCAGTGCTGAAAACTTTGGTGAAACCACCACCGGATAGGTTGAACCTCTCCCTGACGAGTTCCTCAATGGCCTCATTAATCAGTCTTTCAACATTCGGTACGGTATATGGGATTCGTGGGAGCATCGGCGATAATCCCAGAGTGTTGGCGGTTAACTGCCAGAGTTTCTCCTGAAGTTCTTCATTATAAGAAACCACGGATGTCTTAATGGGCTTCAGTCTCGAAAAACACTTTCCGTTCAACTCTTCATTTCCTCCATAAGTTGCCAGGTTAATGGGTGTTCTTGAAGCCTCAT
>DARE01000063.1:0-5302 GCA_002503205.1 Thermoplasmatales archaeon UBA447
GGGAATTGTGCAACACACTAGCATAATGGCAAATGATTAATTTACTATAGTTATACCCATTAATGCAACAATTAATAGAAGTCACACATGTGAGCAGGCGAGGATCATCTATTAGGATCACCATTCCCAAGAAGGTTCAGGAAAAGTTAGGCGTCAAAGAAGAAGATATACTGGGGTTCTACGAGGAAGATGGGATTGTATTGTTAAGGAAAATAAATTGAGGTCAGTAGAGAACAAGGTTAGAAGGCAAAGCTCTTTTTAATTTCCTAGGATTTGGATAATTCTCTTAATGTTCTATTTGAAGAACAGGATCGCGAGGAAATGAGAAAAGGAGTAGAAAGGGTGGTCTTAATTAGATTGCAGGAGTAAGCATTGAAAAATTTCCTCAGATTTTCCAGGTCCTTCATGGAGGAATGTAGATAATCGCCTTAAGGAACATGGCTGATTGGATGCAGTTGCATAAAAGAAACTAGATTTATTCTTTATCATTAAAAAAAATCACACAGATCAAATTGCACAGAGCGGGAATATGCAATCATATTCAACTCGCAAAGGTGAACGTTTATAATACCAAGGATGCTATATCTTTAAAGTACAGAGATGATAAGCAGGTCTGATGATGCACCATAGCAGACATTATGAGCGTAGAGTAGAGTTAAATGACCATGTCCAGAATACGCAGCAAATGGACTGAAAAGGAATTCGAAGCGGGATATTCAAAATGTGAAAAAGTTTTTTGATTCGGGATGGCGCGTTGTAATTATATGAGAGCATGAAGTGAAGGTCGCAAAGCATGACGGCATGGCAAGTCTTCTCAGACACAGGGGCTTAGTGTCATAAGCATTTTAGTCGTGTCTTATCCGAGGTTCTAGGAATCCACCTCTGAGTTGGCTGCAATGAATCGGCTCTTCCAGAAAATCTATTCTATGACCCTGCATGCTGCCTTGACCATCAGTGAAAGGACAGCTTCCCCTGGCTGAATCATCTGCTCTGCCATATTTTTCTTTCATACGCTGGCAGCCCCGAGGCGCTTGCGTTGCAAATAGGGCTTCATATTGCGCTTATAGCTTTGCCTAGACATCGATTGTATGCCGACCGGATTCCCTTTCATTAAGTTCCCCAGGTTCATGGCTCAGGTCTTTGACTATTTTATTGGCTACTGCCCGGGCAAGCTTCACGGGGACCGCATTCCCGATCATTTTGTACCCTTGGGACAAGTTTGTGTAATAAAAGATAAAGTCGTCTGGGAACGTCTGTATCCTAGCAGCCTCGCGCACTGTCATCCGCCTGTAGTATGTTCCTGTGAACACCCATTTGTCGGCTCCAACTTTCTGCATAGGGCAAGATTCTGGATGCAGCGGAGCATGCCTTCCTCCTGCCTGAATGGTGAACGACTGGTCGCTCCACTCCCTTCTTCTGTTTCTTGACATGTATATTGTTGAAAAAGCTCCTATCATGTACTCATGGTTTGGGAAATTTACGTTAGGGTTGGGCTTGTTTTTGTCCAGGGCAGGAACTGCAGGAGGCAGGTCGGATATTGCTTCCCTAATGGTTGTCCATCTCTGAAGCGCTGCCCCGCTTAAGCTGCTGGAGGCTGATTTTGAATGGGATGGCGGAGGCGGCGAAAATGAAATGCCAAGATCCCTCCTGTAGCCGACGATTATCACTCTTTTCCTCTCCTGCGGAACTCCGTAATTCCTCGCATCAAATACGCTGTATGCCACGCGGTAGCCGAGCTTTGCCATTTCACGTATGATTTTCTCAAACTCATTTTTGTGAGTCCTTGAAAGCATGCCGGGCACATTCTCGGCGACGAAGAATTTGGGCTGCTTGTCCCTGATTATCCTTATGTATTCGTAGAACAGCTGTCCTCTTTCATCGTTTATTCCTCTCATGGCACCGGCCAGGCTCCAGCTCTGGCATGGCGGTCCGCCTATAATCCCATCAGCATCGGGCAGGTCTTCAGATTCTACATCAAACAGGGAGCGCCTGTCTATTCTCAAGCCGCTGTTCCTTTCATACGTGTTCCAAACATCCCTGTCGATGTCGTTGGCGTATACCGTTTCAAAGCCGGTCTGGGAAAAGCCTGCGTCTAAGCCGCCTGCGCCTGAGAAAAGGGAGGCAATCTGCATTACCACGACACCTTAATTGAAACAGCATCTTTAAGCTTTGCAGGGTTGTTGGGATCCTTTATTTGAGCGTTTCTCAAAGAAACATTATTCCACCTTGAGTTTTTCCCAAAATCCTCGTATGAAAACCCGCCTTTCAAAATTTGTTCCGAGAATTTCTCCTTCTCCATAATCGTGTAGCAGGTGAATTCAGACTTGGGATCAACCTGCGCTATGCTGCTAAAAACATCGGCAGGATTCCTAATTTCCCACATGCCCCTTAGCCTGAAGTCTGTTATCCCCAGGGGATCAACTCTGTGTATTCTGCCGAGTTCCTTGGTTTCCATGAATTCCAGACCTGACAGCTTCACAGTTTCCTGCACCCTATGCCTTACATTTTCAAATATGCTCTGATATACTTCACTTCGAGCTGCATAGCATGTCCCCTGAACAAAATAAAGAGACTTGACCTTCTGGCCGATTGTAGAACCTACAGCATAGAAAATATCTTTTTGCTTCCAGCTCCCTCCGTCAATGCCTTTTACATCGCTCCTCAGCCTGGGGTCGTCGCTGTGCAGCACATCCTTTGGAGGAGAATTGTTTAGGGCTATCTTGCCGGCAGCCACTAACCCTGCCCTTGACTCCACCTTCTTTATTTCAAAGGCATCCCCGAAACTCGCAATCGCATCTACAGCATTATTCTGATTCCCTAAATATGAATAATGCCGACTGTACGCAAGGTCCCTTTCATTTTCGGTTTCATAGAATTCTCCGGTCAAAAGATCTTTGACATAGTATTCCAGCTTCTCCCCCACTGCGTTTATTCTTATTGCATAATTGTTTGCATAATCTCCGAGGTTGTTGTTTCTGTGGTTCGAAAGCGCTATGATGGCATTCAGCACATTGGCAGTCATTATAAAACTTCATATTCTCCTTGGCTTATAAAGTTTTTGGAGAAACAGTGATCGTGCTGGTGCTCGCGAATGAAAATGATGATACTAGAATTAAATAGGCACAATTGATAGAAGTCACACATGTAAGCAAGGGAGGGTCATCTATTAGGATAACCATTCGGAAGAAAATCTAATAAATTAAATGCCGAGTAATGAGTTATACTAGCATTCTGTAAGAAGAATAGGAGAATTGTGCAGAAAATAGTGGTTTGAGGTACTGTTCCGAAGGCAGAATACTGAGATGATTATTTAGTCAATGACAAAACCGGAGATATGCAATTGGGAAGCACAAAGAGAAAAAAATTACAGATCATTATAAATTTATCAAAAATCGATAGAGAGTATTCACCAGTATTGGTAGCTCTTCTTAAGAGCTCACTTTTCTATTGGTGCTACGTGATTTCTTTTGATGGTAGAGATTTGCTTCTCTATCACGTTGAAAATTTTCTCCTTGAGTTAGCTTCAGTATCAACGAAGGAAGCAGAAGACCTTCGTGCCTTGAATCTAGATTTGATAAGGGACTATGTGAAAAATTCAAACATGAGAGTAAATGTTAGAAAAGGGGAGAATATGCAATTAAAATAAAAGAAATAATTACAAAGAACTCTTACAAAATTCTTAAACTGAACGATGAAAAAATTTTCGAAATATACCGTCTTAATGAAGAGGAATCCAGGTTTATCAGACAGTTTGACTTGGATTTCAGGTTGAGAACAACAAACTCCGATAATAAAGCGGGAGGGCTCAATTCTGATTATGAATAGCCTTCTTACTTTCCCCTAAGTTCATGATTCTTCTTGTTCATAATAATGGATCGCGAACAGATGGATAGGGATTTAATGGCAGTCACTGCCTTTTAAGGATTCATGAGCGAGAACAACGTGAAAAATGTTTAGAGACAAAGGAGAGATTAAGAAAACTGAACAGAGGTTATTAGGAAAAACCTCAATTATGGAATTGGATGACAGTATTCATAATTATATTCTTAGTTCTTTTACATCCCCCTTGGCATGTTTAAATGGAATTAGAGCTGACCTTGAAACGCATAATTTAAACTCAAGTTAAAAAAAAGTTAAGTATCAATAACAAATAAATTCTTATGAAATCAGAAAAATACGTGACTCAAATTCCATGTGAGTTCAAAACCGAGGATGGTGAAACCCATACTCTTACTGCTTTGGACATTCAAAAAGATATTTCGCAACGTCCTCTTTTCAAAAATTGGGTACCTGCGGATAAACTCAATAAGTTGAAGGATTACTTGATCAACTTGGGATTTGAAGTTCCTTTACTTGCACTTCCAGAAGGAGAGGTTTTTGGAGTTAGAAAGTTGCTTAGCCCAATTTGGGAGCTCCATATTAGAGGTTTCAAAGATGGATCTATTGAATCTCATGTAGAAGTTAATAGGGAATACTTTGAGCACCTGACAGACCTCAGAGTTTTTGTCGCATACGAAGCTTACCAAACATATAAGCCAATGTTTCCTAAATTCTATCTGCAGTATGCCCCAACTCAAAAATTTGTAACTTCAATATCCGAGAATTTCGAAGTGGAAGTTCCACCTCCCTCGACTATGACTGCTTGGAAACCAATTGTAGGAGGATTGGCCATAGTAGGGTTAGCTACAGTCTTAGCTTATTTTTTAACGAGACCTCCAAAGGAGAAGGCCTAAATGAGAATGACGAAGGACGAGGTAGAAAACCTCATAAAACGTGCCCGCAAAATGCTAGATGAAGACGATCCGGTAGATGCTTCTGAAGTGTGTTGCACAATTCAATATGCATGAGTCATCTCCCTCATGATGTTGTAATACTGCACCTTCAGTGCAATCTCCTGAACAATGTATTCCGGCTTGACAGCCTTGATCACCTCACCCATGGTTCTCTTTAAGCCGGAAAAATAGATCTCAACATTCCATCTCTTCCCGTATTCCACATATTCCTTCCATTCCTTCTCCGATGTTCTTCTGATCTGTCTTACAACCTTGGCTCTTGAAGGAGAACCTCTGCTCTGAGAGGATGCATTCTTTCGTGGAGGTATTATGGTTCTGGATCCAAAGTCATTGAATATTCTTTTTGAATCGTAACCCTTGTCTCCGAATATCTTCCCTATACGATCCTTGATGGATTTCAATATCTTCCTGCCTGCTTTTGCATCGTGCACATGTTCGTCTGTGATTGTAAAGGATATAACAGAAACATCATTTATGGATATGACAGCATGAAGCTTTGACCATCCTCT
>DARE01000063.1:5385-5541 GCA_002503205.1 Thermoplasmatales archaeon UBA447
GGCACAGTCCACAGGCTTTCCAGTAGTGGTGGGAAGTTGTGGCACGATCTTTCTGATCCTTCTGAAAATACTGGTATAGCACACAGATCTGATGCCTGTGACTCTGGAGAATATTCTTCCTATGCCTTCAAGAGATCTGAAAGGAACACTGTATGT
>DARE01000061.1 GCA_002503205.1 Thermoplasmatales archaeon UBA447
TACTGGAAGGGTAAGGGTAAAGATATGATGTTCAGTGAGGACTCTAGCGAGAGCTGGATTTTAAGAAAGTTTCAGGAAATGGGCTGGACTTATGTCTCACCGGAGGATATAGATAACGAGAGCAAAGATTATTTCATTCGTGACATTCTACTGAGCAGTCTAAGAAATATAAATGCAGGAAATGAGATACTTATTGATAATGCGATTTCCAAACTAGGGGAACTCACACCATCAAAAGAGGGAAACGCTAAATTCCTTGACTACTTCAAGCATGGCATAGATGTTGTGGATGAAAACAGACATATCCATACAATAAAACTTGTCGATGTCACAGATGTGAATAAAAACAGCCTCATAGTAACAAACCAGTTCATTGTCCATGGTAGAGCCAACAAACGTCCGGATATACTGCTATTTGTAAACGGGATTCCCATTGTTATAGTGGAAAACAAGAACCCTTACAATATGGGTAATCTGGAAATGGCTTACAATCAGATAAAAGGATACGAAAAGAGCATCCTCGGATTATTCACATTTCTTCAGTTAGGTATGATAAACAATGGAGTAAAAGGTGAGATCTTTCCTCTGTTCTTTAACGAGAAGGGTGACGATCTCAGAGCCAAGTGGAAGTCTACATATCCTTTGGGTATAGATTCGGAAAATGAGGTGGAGATTCTTCTGTACGGAGTATTTCACCCTGATAATTTTTTGAACATACTGGGTAACTATGTTCACATCCGAAAGAAGGGTGACAGGAACGAAAAAATTATAGCCAGGTATATGCAGTTTAGAGCTACAGAAAAAATAATCAAGAGAATAATGGACGGTTTAAACGCGCCGCCTGGCAAAGCTGTCAAAACTGGTCTTATATGGCACTGGCAGGGCTCTGGAAAGACCCTCATAATGGGATATACGGCATACCAGGTTAGGCAGAGGTTGCCACAAAGCACCGTTTTGGTAGTGGTGGATAGGCGAGACCTAGATAATCAAGCTCTTGCAAGCTTCACTGGAATTCAGGGACTGGAACTGACCGAAAGCATTGATAGCATTTCAAGGTTGGCTGAAATTATCGATTACAATGATGGAAAAGGAAAACCCGGAATTTTCATAGTGACTGTTCAGAAGTTCAGCCCAGACAGTATTAAATCCATCGCAGGAGGGAGATCCCTAAACAGGGAAGACATAGTATGTTTGGTTGATGAAAGCCACAGAACTCAGTATGGCCTCATGGCTGCTACTTTCAGGAACGCTTTTCCAAATGCATTTGTCTTTGGATTCACTGGAACTCCGGTCAGAAAAAATACAGGTGGAAAGATAAGAAACACATTTGCAGAGTTTTGTCCACCTGGTGAGGTGTACCTTGACAGATATTCCATGAAAGACGCACAGGATGACGGCTTCACCGTGCCGATCGCATATGAGTATAACGGCGCTGTTCCTATTGTTAAGGACATGATACTGAAGGAGGCATTAGAACATGATGAGGAGACTGAAGGTCTCACAGATGCTGAACAAGAGACACTGAACAGAAAGATAAGCGTAATAAAGGAGGCATTCAAAACAGAATCAAATGTTGAAACAATTGCTGAGGATGTTGCAAGGCATTTCAGAAATGAGGTTGAAAACAGCGGATTGAAAGCCATGCTTGTTGCGGTGGACAGAGAAGCCTGTGTTTTATATAAGCGGAAACTTGACCGCTTATTACCCCCAGAATCATCTGAAATCATCATGACATTCAGCTACAATGAGACTTCCAGCATCATTTCAGATTACAGAGAAGAGCTTGAAAAGAGAACAGGAAAGGAAGTGAAGAAAGCCTGCAAGGAATTCACTGAGCACTTTGATTACTCGGAGAATCCAAAGATACTCATTGTAACAGATATGCTTCTTACTGGCTTTGATTCGCCGAAACTGTGGGTAATGTATCTTGCAAAGCCACTTTTTGAGGAAAGGCTGCTTCAGGCAATAGGGAGAACTGACAGACCTTTCATGACCAAAGATTATGGTTACATCGTTGATTATGTTTATCTTCTGGATACCCTCAATAAAACTCTTAAGAAATATGAAGGGCTCTCATCCGACCAGGGTGTCAAAGGCATTGTGATATCCAGGGAGGAAACTGAGAAGGAATTTTTGGAATTGCTAAATCAGACATATGCGCTCTTTGGTAACTTTGACTTTTATGATGGCAGCCACGAAAATCTGGACAGGTTGATTAAACTGCTATCCGATTCAGAACTGTCAGAAAGATTTGAAAAGAATTTCAGGAAACTGACAGCAATCATGAATCTCCCACGAGCAAAAATCTACCTAATGGCACATAGAGAGAGGTACAAAACATTAGCAAAAGCCTACGGTGTTTATATGAATAATCTAAAGCTTGGTAATATCAATGAGCAGAAAGTTGCTGAGGCCTATGAAAGGGTGAAGAAGATAATTAGTGAGAATTTCTTCCTGGATGTTGAGAACAGGGGAGGCTTCACTATAGACAGAAGTTATCTGGACAACCTTGGAAAAACCAAGGACTACGCTTCAGCACTAAGAGCTCTTAACCAATGGCATCTAGAAATTTCAAACAGGAGATTCAGATATCCAGACCTACTTGAGAGAATTGTCAGTGCCTATCAGAAACTTATGACAGCCAAGGAGGTTAACGAGGGCATTCTCAGAGAAATAAAAGCCATAAAAGAAAATGTTGACGCCATTGATGCTGCAAGTGCCAGAGATGGTGAAACAATGGCCGCATTTAAAGAAGCTATTAGCTCTGTTCTAAAGAATGTTGATACTAACACTTTAGATGAGATAACTTCGGATTTAGCTTCAAGGAAGGGCATAATTCTAATTCTTAAGAATCAGAATTATATTGGAAAGTCCGACCGGAAGAGCATTAAAAGGTCAATAAGGTATTCAGTTATCAAAGTGCTAAAACCAGATAACGTTCAGGAAGAGAATTCCATTGCTGAAGGTTTGTATCAGAAATTGAGGGATACATTTGGTTTCTGATGTTGTTATCTTTGGAAATAAGGTGAAAGTTGTTCGATGTAACAGGAGTAGGCCAGCCCAAATCAAGGATACTCTTTGTGTACCTCTGTCATTCTCCGACAATGAGCTCAGGCAATATTTAGGGAGGAGGCTAATGAGGATCCTTAAGGGTGAATACCATAAGCTTTCCAAAGAAAAAGGATTCTTTATCATTGGAGAAATTAGTTTTGAACTTGTCGATAGATTCCGGGACAAAACCATGCTGGCTGCTCTTAAAGGTTCAACAATTTTTGTCCGGGAAGATATTATCAAATTGAGCAGAGTTGACATAAGAGAAATAGTTGTACATGAGGTTGCACATCTGTTTTCAAAGGCACATGGTGAGAGATTTAAGATGGCAGTTCAATTTATAGGAGGTAATCAAAGGAGGCTACCAATACAGTTATAAAGCTTTCATACTCTAGTGAATATTTGAAATGTTTGTAGCCACGCTTGTTGGTAGAACATACTGCTCACCATATAGGGGATAATCAATCCTATACCCTGATATGAAATCGGCTATTCGGTAAGTGATTATTTTGTTTTCGGGGTGTACCTAACCTGAAAGTATGTGAATCCTTCCTTGAGCAACCACGTAGATGATTCTATAGCAAGAGCAAAGCCGTCAAACTTTCTGAAATAGTGTCTTTTATCACGGACTGCTATGCAGAAAGGTTTTTGCAATTTGCCAACCACATCTCCATTCCTGTACAGATAAGAACCACGTCGTTCAAGCATCTATTTCATCTCTCTCCGGGAATTCTAGACACCTGCCGTTGAGAGTTACAAGACCTTCGGAAATCCACTTATCTATCATTTCGCCTGCTTGTTTCACTGAAATTTCGAACTCTGATGACATCCATCTTTCTATATTGTCTCTCTCCCTGGGGGCATTCTCTAAACTTGCGAAGACAGCACTTACTCTTTCATAAACCTCTAAATATTCGAATTCTGGACTTCTAACATCATTTGATTCTATATCGCCCAAGGTGGGCCATTCGTTTACAGGTAAAATTTTAAGACCGCGCCTAAACCTTTGCTTTTGGTAATTTTTCTGTCTTGTGGCTATCTGAGTCCTGCTGACTTTGGAGAATTACTGGTCAAATACGTCTTCATCCACAATCTTAGATTGATACTTTTCTGAGAATATGTTGAATGCAGTGTAGAATTCATGGGCAAGAACTTCTTCGTTACCTTCCTTGCGTATACATCTATTGAAAAATGCCCTCACAGGATTGGAGGAAACAGCCCAAATATCCATTGCTTCTGCTGTAGGTGTGCTGTATGTGAATTCCATTCCGTTTTTGTAAATCCTTTTGGCCCCCTCAATCATCCAGTTCAAAATGCCAGAAGCCTCCGCTTTCAACTTTTCCAGTAGATTACGATCCAAATGCGGTGGCTTATGGAATACCACAACATCGAATCGGTTAAAGAATGCCTCATCATCGTCAGGGGCGGGTGGAAGTGAATTTGCCGAGAACAATAGCTTTGCCCTTAACTGTGCATCGAACGCTTGCTTATACTTGAATTCTATGCTTACAACGTCTCGCCCAACGATTGCCTTGAAGGTACTAATATCTGATAGTGAATTAGAAGGCATGTCGGGTGATATATTTGGAAATTTCCCATACAACTTTGAGGCTGCAAATCTGTTGTCAATTTGCGATAATTGATAAAGAGTCACTGCTGATACGTTAGTTAACCCAAGAACCTCCTTCAAGGCTAATAAGAATGTTGACTTACCACTGTCCGTTGGTCCCAAAAGCAACAAACTTTTTTTAATGGGGTATCCGGGAATAAGGAGGTATCCAGCCCACTCCTGAAGCCTCAACAAGTCTTCCCGGTTCGATACCTCACACAAAAATTTGTCAAAGGTAGTGTGGTCAGCATTTTCAACGTATTTGACAGGAAGATGAAGCGTTACGAATATTTCTTGAGTGAAATCAATGACGCTAAACTTATCAGTGTCAAGAAGCTTGTTGTCAAGGGCAATATACCTTTCCTGCCGTTCCTTAATGAAAGAATTGTCCATAATTTTGCTCAAGACCTCGTTTTTCTCACTGTTGGATATGTGATTCGATGTAAGATACTCCAGTTTCTTTCTCAATTCAAGGTTTGTTGGTTCCCACTCAAAATACCGTCCGTTGTAAATATACAATAGATCCGTTGGTTTTCCAAAAGCAACTTCCCTTGTTGTATGGTAATTGTGTTTCAAATATTGCATCAGCAAGTTCGGCAGATTTCTTTTTGCAAGTTCATAGGTCTCATCCAAACCTTGAGGTACATACTCATAGAGAACAGTTAACGCCCTTCTTACTTTTTCCTCACCAACTTCCCAGATCTTGAAATCAGGTTTTCCTAGGTCTTCAAATGTTGGGATTTCTGTCCCACCATCACCTGCACTTCTTGGATTGTAATAATGTTCAATCATATAATCCAGCGCTACGTCTTCATATGGAGGAGTACATCGTATGTTGGCAAATTCTCTCATTTTTCGTGCAAATTCGTCTTTCTCAACTCCCTGCCTGTTCAGATAGACACAATATGCAACACAGGCTTTGTTTCTCTCGCCCTCATTAAATATACCTCCGCTGCTAATTCTTCTAAGAATTGGGGTTATCCAGTTTGCTCGCTCTATCAAAAGTGCCTCGAGCCATGATTGTGCTTTTGCAATGGGTAAGTCAAAAGTTCTGTAATTCCCCTTGTCATTTTCGGACCCACCCCCGACGAGAATGTTCCCGTCACTTCTTATGTCTATTCCGGTCCCAATAGCATCAGATGCACCAGTTATAACAGAGGAATCATTGACTATCAGAATAATGTGCAATCCTCCAGAAGGCGTGGCCTGGATCAGAGAATTTATCTGGTCACTGTTATGTTGTCTCAAGATTCTCTGCCATTCTTTCCAGCCATCCTTACCATTCTTTACATCTATGTCGACTCCGATGACTCCATTTCCCATGGCCAGACCAATATTAGCCTGAGGATTTGCTGTCCACATCCTCTTAATTTTTTCTGGATCTGTTGTTGCTTCTTCCTGCCAGTTTTTGTGTAAAGGATGTTTGCCGGGACTTTTGCACTTTTGCGCATTCCGACAAGTGCAGACTCCATTCTTAACAGTGTGAAGTGGAAATACCGGTATGCCTTTATTAGCAAAAAACAAAGCTGCATCCACTCTCTTATGAAATAACCTTTCAAAAGGTTTAAGACGCTCAAGGTATTCTATAATTGAGTTCGGCGTGGGCGAAACTGTCGAACTCATTTTTGCTTCACCTCTGGCTTTACTATGAGTTTGTTACCTCTCATTTCCAAAACGATTCTCTCACCCGCACTTATGTCTGCGTTTTTAACCCATATAGAGGGAAGCATCAAACACAAGCCATCTCCTTTCTTGCCGACTTTTCTTGTGCCAAATTTTATGTTTACCATATAGAGAACACATGCAACTTGTCTATATCTGTTTTATTAATATTTTTTTGATACGTATATGATACTAATTATGATACTAAAAAATTACCTAAAATTGATATACTGATACTAATTATCTGTAATGATACTAAATGACTACTCTTGATGAGACTGACCTCAACCAAAGAGAAAAGTTGGTACTTGAGAAGTACTCTGAAAAACCATGGAGACCTGAAGAACTATCAAAAGCGCTTGCAAAAACGATGTCACGCCCAACATTCTACAGGGCTCATCGCTTGCTTTCTGACCACTATGGCGAAGCAGATAAGCCTAGCAGACGTCTTAAGTTCCCCCTCTTATATGTTATCTCAGATGAGGAGAAACGTCAGTATGGACTTATTGATGTCAATGGTGACCTTCTCAAAGGAAAGTATTACTTCTATAAAGATGAGCACAAAGCACAGAAATGGAATATGATTATGCGGAAGGTAAAGGATTACAGAGGTGATAAATCTCCTTTTTATCTCTTGGCACTCATGCAGAGAGAATTTAGTGGTTATCCTTTTATCACAGCCCCAGAGGTAAGTAAGGTTGTAGAACTCGTTACAGTTGCACCCAAAGATGATGTTTATAATTTAAGGCATGAGATGTTCAAGTTTTTAGAACCCCAAATTGAGCGTTTGAAAAACACTTTGACAAAAGAAGATTCGAAGATCCTTGCAGGTTCAATCCGTAAAATTTTTGATTCATCAGTAGAGGAGCTTTTGGGCCCTGGAGAGGCAAATGTGGATGAGCATCAGAAGAAAGCTTTCGACATCTTATGTTGCGTTTATAGTAAAGATGAAGCGATGGACGCCATAGATGCTCTCTTTAGCCACCGTGCTCAAGAGGGAAAGGAAGAGGTCAAAAATCAACTTATTTCAGACTTGATTGAAACATATTCCAAACACTACGAAATAACTGATATCGTATCATATCTCAGAGATAAAATCTCATACTTGGATGAGCAAGAAATAGAACTTTCGCTTGAGGACTCAAGAAAGGTAATCAGAGTCACATCACTTAGAAGTTATTTGGATAAGATCCTGAAGATGATTACCACCAGGAAGACGTAACACGTCTCGCCCGGTTTCAAGACACCTCGACAATTTCATGAAATAGTAAATTTCCTATACTGTGAAAAATGTTCTAAATGATAAGTTAACTGTTACTTTACTACTGGATAAAAAAATTCCTTGCTAGAAATAACAAGTGGAAAACTACCCCTCAACAGTATCATTCGCAAGGCTATTTTACTCGCCCTGTGAGTCGCCGAGTGGGTTCTATTTAAGAAAACTTACCCATAGAACACGTATCTATAGAGGTAAAATTGATTAGGAGTAAAGAAATACTGCTAGGAGGTAGAAAAATGTCTGATGCCAATAATAGACCTCTCTTATCTGGATTTCTTAAGTTTATGGGTCTTGACAGGGATAAGATCGTAAGTGGAAGATTGGAGAATCGCATAAAGGCTCAAAAGTTCGTGTACTTCGGGAAAAAACTCGGACTTCCGCTTAGTTATGATTTTGACCTTTATCTCTATGGGCCCTATTCATCGAAACTTGCTGACGACTATTACAGCATGTCCGAAGAGGAGTGGAAATATGGAACTCTAAATATACCAAAAAGTATTGAGAGGACTCTTATGTACTTAAGAGGAAACGATACCATGTTCCTTGAAATTGCAGCTACACTTGATTCGATTCGAGCTGTTAATAAAGGAGTTTCAGACAGCAAGTTAATAGATGTTGTTTCAAAGCTAAAGTCTTCAAGACTCAGCGAAAAAAATAAGGATAAAAATTACTTGTGGAACGTTCTTAGCGACCTTTCGACCCATAATATCCTCTAGCATTAGGTAATTCCAATGACCGTCAGAAACGGTGTCAAATCAATAGATGCCAACATACTTCTGGATTATGTCTTGCAGAACTCCTTGAAAGACCCAGATAGAAAGAAGAGGGTCAACAAATTCTTTAATCCATCTAACAGTGGAGAGTTCGAAATCAGGATTTTCGTGTATACGTTGGGAGAAGTATTCAAACGGCTCTTAGAGCCTAGAAACGGCAATTATGTAAATTTAACGGATACTGCAATACAGCGACATTTTCAAAATGTACGGACATGGATGAAAGAAGGCCACTTAGTGCCTGTCAAAATGGATTCGCTCAGTTCAGGTTTTCAACGTTATTACAATGACATAGACAGAAAAGATTCTATAATACAGAAAGGCGACAAACTTGCCCTAGCTGCCTTTTGTTCAGACGATGCATCTACATCGTTTTACTCATTTGATAGTAAGGTTAACCAGAGTGTGTGGCTCCAAGAGTATGTTGGGAAATTTGGAAAGAGAATCCAGGAGCCTTAAAGTTCATTCCAAGACTTTCACCAATTTGTGGACCGTCTTTCCATACCAGTAATCTGCCTGTTTAACCTTTGAAAGATAGTGCATGGACCCTACAGATTCGGAAGATCTTCCCTGGATAAAATCTGCAACACCTTCGGGCACTCCCTGGTAAATGAGGAAATTATACTGCCATTTCCTTAGGTACTTGGGGGGAAGCCCGATTTCGCTGAAGTGATGAGAAATTGTATCATCATTATATTCTATTTTTGTTAAGGAGAGAGCTAGATTTTTTGGCATGTAGACATAGAATGCTCTCTTGTGACCTCTGAAATAGTTCAAAGGATATTTTGCAATGTCATGGTTCACAATGAGCTTGTCCCTGTCATATTCCTTCATCATCTTCACAAATTCCATTATGCGTATTCCGGATGCTGCCAGCACAGAGAACACTACCTTCATCGCCTTACTTTCAATCTTTCGATATACGTCCTTAACCTTATCGTCAGAAGGGATGAAGCCATCCGGGGCAGTCTTTCTTGACGGGATTGCTTTCCTATAGTATTCTGCATCGTCTGTAGAAATAATTTCATTCTCTTCCAGAAAATTCAGATAAGCCCTAGAAACAGTTCTTACATACTGGGTCCTGCTTGCCAGGATAATTTGGGAGAGTTCCTTTTTACTACATATGGGTCCCCCATTGAAGTTTTCAAAGAGATATTTGAGAATCTGAGTTCTGTAACCCATTGTGAAACCTTTTCCGTCCATCCATTTTTTTAGAGCATCAATGTGCTCAGAAACCTTTGGAATTACGGCTTGGTAAGCACGAGGTCGCGGGATCGAACCCCGTCGGCGGCTCTTGGAAATTTTAGAGGAAATAATGTTCCATAAATTCTTGAATGCGGTTCCCATTAACAGAGGATCTGATGAAAATATTAGTTATTGGAGGTACTGGTTTTATAGGTCGTGTACTTGTCAGATACCTTGTTGAAAATGGTAACGAAGTTACAGTAAGTTCTTCCGGCAAAAGAAGGACCTCTATTTTAGGTGTAAAGGAATACCTGATTTTTGACAGATTCAATCCACAGTCATTAGTGAATTCGGTCTCCAGATTGGGTCACTTCGATATAGTATATGATCAGCTTGCCTTCAGGATTAAGGATGTAAAGGACCTGGTGAAATTGCTGGAGGGAAAGACAGAATCTTATGTGTTTGCATCAAGCGCAGCTGTTTATGAGGGGAAATCTGGAATATTGTCGGAGGAGGATTTTGACCCCTACACGTATGAATACGATGAAAGGGAAAGCGAAAAAACATATGCTGAAGGAAAGAGAAATGTGGAAGCCTACGTATATCAGAATGCTGAATTCCCTGTTTCATCCGCAAGATTTCCCAGTATTTTTGGAAACTGTGATAGTACATTGAGATTCCAGGATCATCTCAAAAGGATAGAGGAAGGGAAACCTTTCTGGGCACCTGGGAACTCGGGAAGAAGGAATTATGCATGGGTAGATGACGCGGGGCGATTTCTGGCATGGCTTGGAACAAAAAAGAAACTTGGGCCATTCAATGGTGCGTCCGAGGAATATTTCGATATAAGGTCATTTTTAGAACTTATAGGGCATTCTATGGGAAAAGATGTCTCATTCCAGTCCGAATCGAAGCTCGATAAATCAAGATATTATAAGGAGGAGGATTTTATTCTATCAACGTATAAAGCAAACAAAGAAGGATTTAGATTCACTGGAACAGAGGAGTGGTTGAAAACGGAAGTTGCGAATTACAGGTTAAACCCATGTCCTGAACGCAGTTCTCAGGATTACGCCGATTCACTGTTTCCCTGACCATTTGCTCGCTCATCCTTATTGGATCTGGAGAGTAATAAGGACAAAATTTAGATTGAAGTACATAGTATATACTATAGGGCTAATATTTTAAATGCAACATCACAATATGAAAGCATGGAGAAAAAAACCAGGTATATTGGAATAATAATAGGATTAATTCTTGTGATTATTGGGGGATATTTTATTGGGACCGTATTCCACGCAGTCGCGACAACACTTAAAAGTGAGCTCGGGCCTCTGGAGGCCGGCGTTATTCTTCTGCTCATAGGTCTAATAGTTCTCGTTGGTTTTGTCTCCAGGCATTTCCGCAGATAATGCAAAAATAAACTATTTAAAAATTAATATACACTAATATACTATAATCTTTGACAAATATGGACATTTTCTAAGAACTA